>NZ_JANMWL010000006.1:0-55350 GCF_031393925.1 Methylibium sp.
TTCCCGATGCAAAAGCGCCCGAAGATTTCGCCAAGCAGATCGTCGGCGGTGAAGGCGCCGGTGATCGCACCGAGCGCGTCGTGCGCCAGTCGCAGTTCCTCGGCCAGCAGGTCGAGTGCGCCGTCTGCGCATGCTGCCAGCGCTTGCGCCTGAAGCAAATGCTCACGGGTGGCATGCAAGGCCTGCAAGTGGCGGGTCCGGGCGATGAACACACCCTCGCTGCCGGCGCGCCAGCCGGCCAGCGTCAGCAGGCGTTGGCGCACCGCTTGCAGCCCGAAACCGGTGCGTGCAGAGATTGTCAGGGCCGCTTCGGGCAACGCCGCTGCGGGTGCAGCATCGATCTTGTTGAAGACATCGACCACGCTCGCGCCGGGCGCTAGCCGCTCCGCGATCTCGCGCTCGGCCGCGTCGTACGCGGGCTCGCCGATGCGCGTGAGGTCGTGCAGGAAGATCACGGCATCGGCGTCGACGATGGCCTCCCAGCTGCGCTGCATGCCGATGCGTTCGACCTCGTCGCGCGCCTCGGGCTCGGCACGCAGGCCGGCGGTGTCGATCACATGCAGCGGCACCCCCTCGATCTGGATCGTCTCGGCCACCTTGTCGCGCGTGGTGCCGGCGATCGGCGTCACGATCGCCAACTCGGCGCCAGCCAAGGCATTGAGCAACGAGCTCTTGCCCACGTTGGGCTGGCCGGCCAACACCACGCGCATTCCCTCGCGCAGCAGCACGCCCTGGCGGGCTCGCGCCAGCACCGAATCGAGCTGAGCGGCCATGCGCACAAGCCGCCCGCTTGCGTCGGCCTGCTCGAGAAAATCGAGCTCCTCTTCAGGAAAATCTAGCGTTGCCTCGACCAGCATGCGCAGCTCGATCAGCCGTTCGCGCAGGCCGTCGACTTCGCGCGAGAAGGTGCCGGCCAGCGCGCGCGACGCCGAGCGCGACGCCGCCTCGGTACTGGCATCGATGAGGTCGGCCACCGCCTCGGCCTGCGCCAGATCGAGCTTGTCGTTGAGGAAGGCGCGCTGGGTGAATTCGCCCGGCTCGGCAACGCGCAAGCCCGCCAGCCTGGTCTGACCGCTGCGCGCGTCGGTTTCGGCCGCGGCTTCCAGGCAGCGCGCCAAAAGCAACTGCAGCAGCACCGGCCCGCCGTGCGCCTGCAACTCGAGCACGTCTTCGCCGGTGTAGCTGTGGGGCGCTGGAAAGTGCAGCGCGAGGCCCCGGTCGATCGGCTCGCCGCGTGCGTCGAGGAACGGTAGGAAGTGCGCATGCCGGGGCATCAGTACGCGGCCACACAGCGCGCGGACGAACGGCCCCAGCGCCTGCCCGGAAATGCGCACGATGCCCACCGCACCACGGCCCGGCGCGGTCGCAACGGCGACGATGGGGTCTTGGTGGCGCGGCAGCATGCTCCCGATTGTCATGGCTGAAAAGCAAACGCCCCGCGGTGCGGGGCGTTGCCTGCAACGGTGCGGTGGTGCGCGTCAGTTCACGCCCATCTGGCGATTGATCCACCACTGCTGCGCAATCTGCAGCAGGTTGTTGGTGATCCAGTACATCACCAGCCCGGCCGGGAAAAAGAAGAACATGACGCCGAACACCAGCGGCATCATCCACATCATCCGGGCCTGCATCGGATCGGGCGGCGTCGGTTGCAGCCAAGTCATGAAGACCGAGGTCGCCGTCATCACCAGCGGCAGGATGTAGAACGGATCCTTCACCGACAGGTCCGTGATCCAGCCGACCCACGGCGCATTGCGCATCTCCACACTCGACAGCAGCACCCAGTACAGCGCAATGAAGACCGGCATCTGCACCAGGATCGGCAAGCAGCCGCCGAGCGGATTAACTTTCTCTTCCTTGTAGATGCGCATCATCTCCTGCTGCATCTGTTGCGGCTTGTCCTTCAGGCGCTCGCGCAGTGCCATCACCTTGGGGTTGATCGCCTTCATCTTGGCCATGGACCGGTACGCACTCGCGTTGAGCCCGTAGAACGCCGCCTTGAGCAGCACCACCAACGCCACGATCGCCCAGCCCCAGTTGCCCAGCAGCGTGTGCAGCTGGTCGAGCAGCCAGAACAGCGGTTTGGCAATGATGGTGAACCAGCCATAGTCCTTCACCAGCTCCAGGCCCGGTGACAACGCCTCGAGGCGCTTTTCTTCTTGCGGTCCGACAAACAACTGGCTGTCGAACACCTTGGCTGCGCCGGGCGCGATCTCGCCAAGCGCGAAGATCTCGCCCACCGCATAAAGGTTGTTGTCGACCTTGCGGGTGTAGAACTCACGCGGCGCCTTGTCGTTGTGCAACCAGGCCGAGAAAAAGTAGTGCTGCACCATCGCGACCCAGCCGTTGTCGGCGCTTTTGTCGTGTTCGGCGGCGGTCTTTTCGATGCTCTTGAACTCGATCTTGGTGAATTTGCTCGCGTCGGTATAGATGACCGGGCCGGTGAACGTGCTGTAAAAACTCGACTCCCCGGGCGGCGGGTTGCCGTCGCGCACAAGTTGCAGGTAGAGCTGCGGCGAGAGCGACGCGCCGGAAGTGTTGACGACCTCGTGGCGCACCTGCACCGCATAGCTCGCGCGGTTGAAAGTTAGCGTCTTCCTGAGCCTCACGCCGCCCTGCTCGGGCGACTCGAACACCACGCTGATCGCGTCGCGGCCGGGCGCCAGGGTGGTTTCGCCGGGCTGCAGCAGCATCGGCGTCAGGTGCGTGGGCAGCCCCGCCGCGCCGATGAGCCCGGTCTGCGCGAGGTAGATGCGGGCCGCCGAGCGGTCGAGCAGCACCACGTTCTTGCTGCGGTCGTTCTGGTCGACCTGCGTGAGCAGTTCGACCCGGACCACGTCGCCGCCGCGCGCGTCAAGCGTCGCCTTGACGACGTCGGTGGCGACTGTCACCGTCTGCGCGGCAGCAGGCGCCGAGGCCGCGCCAGAGGGCGGCGCCCCGATGGGGGCAGACACCGAGGCCGCGGCGATGGTGGTCGCGGCGGGCACGGCGCCCGGCGCGGAGAGCGGCGCAGAAGCACCTGCCGCCGGGCGCGACGCACCGCCAAACATCGAGGGCCGGCCGGCATGCTTGTTCCAGCCGTCCCACAGCAAAACGAGCGACATCGTGAATACCACCCACAGCAGGGTGCGGCGCATATCGGTCATGAGGAACTCTCGGACGGGGAAGAGGACACCGCGGCGACCGCGCGTCGAAAAGTAAAGACCGACGGCACGGCATCGTGGCCGCCGGCACATCCGGGATGGCAACGCAGGACGCGGCGCCCGGCAAGAACGCTTCCACCCAGCGCGCCATGCCACTCGAGCGCCTGCAGCGCGTACGCCGAACAACTCGGCGTGAAACGACATCCACTGCCGAGCCAAGGGCTGAGCAGCAATCGGTAGCCGCGCACCAGCGCGATCAGCAACGCTCGCATTGCGTCGTCGGCGTGTGCGCCTTGGCAAACAGCGACTCGACCTCGGCGCGCACGCTGCGGCGCAGCGCGTTGGACGCGGCGCTCGGGAACTGGGCCACGGAGAACGGACTGCGCAAGCGCAGCAGCCAGTCCCCCGCGCGCAGCGCGCCAGCGTGGCGCAGCCAGCCGGCTCGGCCCTGACGCTTGATCAGGCTGCGCGTCACCGCGCGCCGCGCATGGCGTTTGGGGACAACAAGCCCGAAACGCAGGCAGTCTTCCACAGTGGGCGCGCGCGGCGTTTCGCCGGTTGTTGACAACTTAGGCGACTGTGGCAGGTAATGGAGCGCGAAGTGCTCGGTGCGGGCGCAAGCTCGCGTACTCAAGGCACGTTCAAAATCGGCGGCACCGAGACCCTGCCCTGCCGCACACCGGCTCACGCCCGCTTTCGCAAGGATCGAACTCAGAGGCCCAGACGCTTGCGGCCCTTGGCACGACGCGCATTGAGCACGTGACGGCCGCCACGCGTCTTCATGCGCACCAGAAAACCATGGGTGCGGGCGCGGCGGATCTTAGACGGTTGGTAGGTGCGTTTCATGATGAACTAAACCTCAGGGCGTTTGGGAACTCTCGGCAGCGCAGGTAGAGTGTGTTGGGCCGATGCCGCGCCGGCGCGGCTGAAAGGCCCCTAGTCGCAAACGCGGCCAGGGAAACCAGGCATTAGAGCAAAAACGTCCTTTTAGGTCAACGGCTTGCGCCGCGAAGCCTGGTTGCGGGCAGTTTGATCGGCGCTTCTAAACTGTGGATAACCACCTTTTAAAGCGGCTCGTAGCGACTAGAATCCAACCGCTCCGAATGAATTGTCCACAACGAAAACAATGATCGCTGATGTCTGGTTGCGTGGCTGCGAACGCCTGGCGACCGAGTTGCCAGAGCAACAGTTCAACACCTGGATACGCCCGTTGCCGGCGGCTGAAATGGTCGATCGCGGCAGCGAAGTCGTGGCGGTGCTGCGCGTGCCCAATCGCTTCAAGCTCGACTGGATTCGCAACCAGTACGGTGCGCGCATCGAAGCGGTGTTGAGCGAGGCGGCGGGCAAGCCAGTGCGCCTTGATTTACAACTCTCCTTGCGTGAAGCGTCGCCGCGCGGGCCGGATGTGGCTCGCGGCACGGGCCACCTGCAAGCGATTGGTCAGTGGTTGGGGGGTTCGGGGCCGAACGGCGGCCCGGCCGTTGCGTTCAGCGCGCCCGCACCGACGCCGCTGCACCGCCTGAACGCTTCGCTCAGCTTCGACACGCTGGTGCCCGGCCGTGCCAACCAGATGGCGCGCACCGCGGCGTTGCACGTGGCTGGCGCGCCGGGCGTCATGTACAACCCACTGTTCATCTATGGCGGCGTGGGCCTGGGCAAGACGCACCTGATCCACGCAGTGGGCAACGCCCTGCTGCGCGACAAGCCCGACGCACGCATCCTCTACCTGCACGCCGAGCAGTTCATCACCGACGTGGTGAAGAACTACCAGCGCAAGACCTTCGATGAACTCAAGGCCAAGTACCACTCACTGGACCTGCTGCTCATCGACGACGTGCAGTTCTTCGCCGGCAAGGAACGCACCCAGGAGGAGTTCTTCAATGCCTTCGAAGCGCTCTTGGCCAAGAAGGCGCACATCATCATGACCAGCGACACCTACCCCAAGGGGCTGGCCGACATCGACGAGCGCCTCACCTCACGCTTTGATGCCGGGCTGACCGTGGCCATCGAGCCGCCCGAGCTCGAGATGCGCGTGGCCATTCTGATGAAGAAGTCCGACGTCGAAGGCGCACCGATGCCAGAGGACGTGGCGTTTTTCATTGCCAAGAACGTGCGTGCCAACGTACGCGAACTCGAAGGCGCACTGCGCAAGGTGCTGGCGTATGCGCGCTTTTCGCACAAAGACGTCAACATTGCGCTTGCCCGCGAGGCGCTCAAAGACCTGCTGTCGATCCAGAACCGGCAGGTCGGCGTCGAGAACATCCAGAAGACCGTCGCCGACTTCTACAAGATCAAGATCTCCGACATGTACTCCAAGAAGCGCCCTGCCTCGATCGCCCGGCCCCGGCAGATTGCCATGTACCTGGCCAAGGAGCTCACGCAAAAGAGCCTGCCAGAAATTGGTGAGTTGTTCGGCGGCCGCGACCACACCACAGTGCTGCACGCGGTGCGCAAGATCGGCGGCGAACGGACCAAGAACACCGAACTGAACCAGCAACTGCATGTGCTCGAGCAGACACTCAAGGGCTAAAGCATGCCGATCGCCATCACGTCAAGTGACAAGCCTGGGGACAAGTTTCCAACAAGCAGCAGGTCATCCACAGCACCGGCGCGCCGAGCGAAGTTGTTGTGTCCGACTCCCAAGCGACCGGCGCATCGGCACACAGGGTTGCAGCCCAGCTAAGTGACCGTAGGAACGAGAGAAAATGCCCTTGTCCACAGAACACGTCGGCTTCTACTACAACGACTACTCCAAGAGGTTTAAATGATTGTCTTGAAGAGCCCGCAGGAAAAGTTTTTGGGAGCGCTCCAGGCCGTGTCCGGCATCGTGGAGCGCCGACACACCTTGCCGGTGCTGGCCAACGTGCTACTGCGCAAGACGGGCAGCGAGATCGAGTTCACCACCAGTGATCTCGAAATTCAGGTGCGCACGCGCGGCGAGTTCGACGGCGATGAGGGCAACTTCAACACCACCGTCGGTGCCAGAAAACTCATCGACATCCTGCGGACCTTGCCCCCCGAGCAGACTGTCACTCTGTCGAGCGCGCAGAACAAACTCACGCTGACCGGTGGCAAGAGCCGCTTCACCCTGCAAACCCTGCCTTCGGAAGATTTTCCGCTGGTGCAAGAGGCCGCCGATTTCGGCCCTGTGTTCAGCGTTCCGCAGAACTCGTTGCGGGCCTTGATCGCGCAAGTTCACTTCGCCATGGCGGTGCATGACATTCGCTACTACCTGAACGGCATCTTGTTCGTGGCTGAAGGCAAGAGCCTCACGCTGGTTGCAACCGACGGCCATCGGCTGGCGCTGGCACAGGCTAATCTCGACGTAGAAATGCCCAGACAGGAGGTGATCCTGCCGCGCAAGACCGTGCTCGAACTGCAGCGGCTCCTGAAGGAAGAAGACACGCCGATCGAGATGAGATTTGCCGGCAACCAAGCCAAGTTCGCGTTCTCTGGCATGGAGTTCGTCACCAAGCTGGTCGAGGGTAAGTTCCCCGACTACAACCGTGTCATTCCCAAGACCCATAAAAACCATGTCACGCTGGGCCGATTGCCCCTGCTGGCGAGCCTGCAGCGCGCCGCGATTCTGACGAGCGAAAAGTTCAAGGGCGTGCGCCTGAATATCGAGCCCGGCAGCCTGCGGATTGCATCGAGCAATGCCGAGCAGGAAGAAGCCAAGGAAGAGATCGAAATTGACTACGGTGGTGACGCCATCGAGATTGGCTTCAATGTCACCTACCTGATGGACGCTCTGGCCAATATGGGGCAAGAGATGGTGACTCTGTCGCTGCAAGACTCCAATAGCTCAGCGCTTGTGACCGTGCCCGAGCAAGCCGGCTTCAAATACGTGGTCATGCCGATGCGCATTTGAGCGCATTAACCCGACCACCAGAGAGCAGCGGGCCGCGAGCCCGCTGCGGCGTTTTAAAGGAGTGGTACCCGGGCCCAAAGGCCTGCCACCCGAGAGTGAAGAAAGCCCCCATGAGTGATCCAAAGACTCCACAGCACGACGCCAGTAGCGGCGTGACGCAACAACCCGTGCCATCGGCCGAGGGCCACGTCATTTCAGTGGGATCAGACGCATCGCTCGCTTACGGCGAAGGTTCGATTCAGATCCTCGAAGGCCTGGAAGCGGTGCGCAAGCGCCCTGGCATGTACATCGGCGACACCTCCGACGGTACCGGCCTGCACCACCTGGTTTTTGAAGTGGTCGACAACTCGATCGACGAGGCCCTGGCCGGCCATTGCGACGACATCGTCGTCACTATCCATTCCGATAATTCCATCTCCGTCATCGACAACGGCCGCGGCATTCCGACCGGCGTGAAGATGGACGACAAGCACGAGCCCAAGCGCAGTGCAGCCGAGATTGCGCTGACCGAGCTGCACGCCGGCGGCAAGTTCAACCAGAACAGCTACAAGGTCTCGGGCGGCCTGCACGGCGTGGGTGTGAGCTGCGTGAATGCCTTGTCCAAGTCGCTGCGTTTGACGGTGCGCCGCGAAGGAAAGATGCATTTCATGGAGTTCAAGCGCGGTGTGCCGCAGGACCGTGTGCTCGAGCAGCGGGGCGGCTTCGAGGTCAGTCCAATGAAGATCACCGGAGAAACCGAGAAGCGCGGCACCGAGGTGCATTTTCTGCCCGATGAAGAGATTTTTACCAACATCGACTTCCACTACGACGTGGTGGCCAAGCGCTTGCGCGAACTCTCGTTTCTGAACAACGGCGTGAAGATTCGCTTGGTCGACGAGCGCAACGGCAAGGAAGACAACTTCGCCTACGCCGGCGGCGTGAAGGGTTTCGTCGAGTTCATTAACACCGGTAAGAAAGTGCTGCACCAGAACATCTTCCACGCCCTGGGCGACAAGATGAGCGAGTTCAATACCAACATCGGCGTTGAAGTGGCAATGCAGTGGAACGACGGCTACAGCGAAAACGTTCTGTGCTTCACCAACAACATTCCGCAGCGCGACGGCGGCACTCACCTCACCGGCCTGCGCGCTGCCATGACGCGCGTCATCAACAAGTACATCGACGAGAGCGAGCTGGCAAAGAAGGCCAAGGTCGAGATCGCTGGTGACGACATGCGCGAGGGTCTGGCCTGCGTGATCAGCGTGAAGGTGCCCGAGCCCAAGTTCAGCAGCCAGACCAAGGACAAGCTGGTGTCCAGCGAAGTGCGCGGCCCCGTCGAAGAAATCGTCGGCAAGCTGCTCAACGATTACCTGCTCGAGAACCCGGTCGATGCCAAGATCATCTGCGGCAAGATCGTCGAGGCCGCGCGGGCGCGTGAGGCCGCGCGCAAGGCCCGGGAACTGACACGCCGCAAGGGCGTGCTCGACGGCATGGGGCTGCCCGGCAAGCTGGCCGACTGCCAGGAAAAAGACCCGGCACTGTGCGAGATCTACATCGTCGAGGGCGACTCCGCCGGAGGCAGTGCCAAGCAGGGCCGCGACCGCAAGTTCCAGGCGATCCTGCCGCTGCGCGGCAAGATCTTGAACGTGGAACGGGCGCGTTTCGAGAAGCTGCTCACCAGCAACGAGATCCTCACGCTCATCACCGCACTGGGCACCAGCATCGGCAAGGACGAATACAACCCCGACAAGCTGCGCTACCACCGCATCATCATCATGACCGACGCCGATGTGGACGGCGCCCACATCCGCACGCTGCTGCTGACCTTCTTCTACCGCCAGATGCCGGAGCTGGTCGAGCGCGGCCACATCTACATTGCGCAGCCGCCGCTCTACAAGGTCAAGCTCGGCAAGGAAGAACAGTACCTCAAGGACGGCGTGGAGCTCGATGCCTACTTGCTGCGTGTGGCACTGCGCGACGCGCGCCTGGAAACCGGCGTCGACGGTGCGGTGCTGCAAGGCGAAGCGCTCGAAGCGCTGGCGCGCCAGTACGTGCTGGCCAGCAACGTGAGCGCGCGCTTGGCCAACTGGATGGACGTCGAAGCGCTTCGCGCCATTGCCGACGGCCTGCCGCTGGACCTGGACACCCTGGCCGAGGCCGAGACCTCTGCCGCAGGCCTGGCCGCGGCGCTGCATGACGCCGAGGTTCGCGCCGAATTCGACGTGCGCACCGACAAGCACATCCTGCGCATCAGCCGCCGCCATCACGGCAACACCAAGAGCAGCGTGATCACTGCCGACTTCGTGCATGGCGCCGACTACGAAGCCCTGGCCAATGCCGGGCTTGCCTTCAAGGACCTGGTGGCAGCCGATGCCCTCATCAAGAAGGGTGAAGGCGAGAAGCAAAAGGAAGCCAAGGTCAGCGACTTTCGCCAGGCGATGGCGTGGCTGATGCTGCAAGCCGAGAACAGCGTCGGCCGCCAGCGCTACAAGGGCCTGGGCGAGATGAACCCGATGCAGCTATGGGAGACCACCATGGACCCGACCGTGCGGCGCCTGCTGCGGGTGCAGGTCGACGATGCGATCGAGGCGGATAGGGTGTTCACGATGTTGATGGGCGACGAGGTGGAGCCGCGAAGAAACTTCATCGAGGCCAACGCCCTGAGGGCGGCGAATATCGACGTGTGATCACTGGAGAAAGGTCAGCGGTAGTTGCCGCGCAGGCGGGCGGCGCAGCCGTTCTTGGACGCCGCGCTTCGCTCAGCGCACTCCGGCAGCCGACGCCAGCGCCGACACCGCGGCCGGGTAGTTTTGCCCCGCCGCATGACGCAGCCAGGCCTCGCTTTGCGCCAGATCACGTTCCTTGCCCTTGCCGTTTCGAAACATCATCGCCAAGGCGTACTGGGCCTCGGGGTCACCCGCTTCGGCCGCTGCCGTGAAGCGCCGGGCGGCTCGTCGAGGTTGCGCGGCACGCCGCGGCCGGCTTCATACATCCAGGTCAGACGCGTCAGTGCCGAGCGGTCGCCTTGTTCGGCCAGCTTTGCCGCTTCGTCGAAGCTGCGCTCGCGCTGCGCATCGGCGGGAATCTCCAGGCTCACCGTGTCTTGTGCGGCGACGGTGACGGACCATCGTTCAGGCGCCGCTGCGGCGGCCGGCTGCACCAGGGAATTTCTGAGTTTGCTCATGATCCGCCAAGCGTAGCGGATGCGTGCGCACCGTCTGGCAAGAGGCGGGGGCATACTCGGTTGGACCAACGGCATGCTTCGTGCTCAGCATTCATTGCCCTCGACATGCCGACCACGATGATCAAGCTCAGCCTCGCTCTCGACCTGAACTACCTGGTGGGTGAGTACGGCGCCGATTTCGTCTTCAACATCCACGCCGCGCACACCGCTTGCCAGACCCTCGCCAGCGAACAGCTCACGCTGAGCCCGCCGGTCGAGCACCGCGTGGACACCGACCCCGCCACCGGCAACCGTTACCTGCGCCTGAAAGCGCGGGCCGGGGCCCTTCACGTGGCCTACCGCGCCACGGTGGAGCTGCGACACCACTTCGCGGCACCCGAAACGCTCGCCGAGGTGCCGGTGGAGCGCATGCCGCTGACGGTGCTCGGTTATCTGTACCCAAGCCGCTACTGCCAATCCGATCGCCTCATCAAGCTGGCGATCCGCGAGTTTGGCGCGCTGCGCCAGGGCCACGCACGCGTCGAGGCGATCCAGGCGTGGGTGCGCGAGCGGGTCAGCTTCACGTCCAATTCGTCCAACAGCAACACCGCGGCGGTCGACACCCTGATCGAACAACGCGGCGTATGCCGCGACTTCGCGCACCTCATGATTGCGCTGTGCCGCGCCGTCAACATCCCGGCGCGTTTTGCCACAGGCACCGACTACGGCGCCGACCCCGCCCTCGGTCCGCCCGACTTCCATGCTTACGTAGAGGTCTACCTGGGTGAGCAGTGGGTCATCTTCGATCCATCGGCCACGGCCACGCCGATGGGCTTGGTGCGCTTCGGCACAGGCCGCGACGCCGCCGATGTGGCCTTTGCCACCATCTTCGGCGCCGTCAGTTCGCAGCCGCCGCTGGTGAGCGTGCTAGCTCTAGAGGATGCCGCGGCGGGCATTGGGCCGCCTTATCACTGCCGCGAGGCGATCTCTACCGACGGGGTCGCCACGCTCTGCTAGGAAGCGCTCTTGCCCGGCTACCAAGTCAAGCACGAGCGCATCGCCGTTACCGGCGTCGCCGACCTGCAGATCCGCTCGCTGCTCGACCGCCAGCAGTTCGCCGACCCGCTCGGCGTTGCACTGCGGCTGGGCATTTCGTCGGCGGCTTGGCCGCTGTTCGGGCTGCTTTGGCCTTCGGGCTACCAACTCGCGGCTCGCATGGCGCTGCGGCCGGTCTGCCAGGGCGAGCGCATTCTGGAAATTGGCTGCGGCCTGGCGCTGGCCAGCCTGGTGAGCCACCGTCGCGGCGCGGACATTACCGCCAGCGATTGCCACCCGCTGGCCGCCAGCTTCCTGGCCGAAAACGTACGGCTCAATGCGCTTGCGCAGTTGCCCTATCGACATGGGCATTGGCAGGACGACACGTTCGGCGTTGAAGGGCCCGTGGGGCTCTTGCCGGTGCAGGGGCGCTACGACCTCATCATCGGCAGCGACCTGCTTTACGAGCGCGACGAGCGCGGATCGCTTGCCGGCTTCATCGCTCGCCACGCGCTGCCTTCCGCGGCGGTGTGGATGGTCGATCCCAACAGGGGCAATCGCCCCGCGTTCGCGCGCCACATGCGCCTGCTGGGTTTCTCGCTGCACGAGCAACGCCTGGATGTCCCCGCCACGTTCGACACTGCCGGCTACAAGGGCCGCCTGCTGGTGTTCTCGCGAGCCGTGTAGCGCGATGGGTCAACTCCGGCACGGTATACATCCGCTTACCCCGTGACCGAGGGGGCATGACGCCTGCGAATGGGGGCTGCGCTGGTGCGTGTCAGCCGGCACACTAAAGGTGTCGCAACGCCCACGGCGCTAGCGCAACACAATTAAGCGTCGGAGGGCTGAATCATGAATACGCGCAAACGTAAGGCGATCTTCAGAAGTCTCATTGCGCTGGTGTGCCTCGCGGCCACAGGCATCGGCACGTATTCCATGAGGGCCAGCCAATTCCCCGGTGGCGAGGCCGAGCACGATCCGCGCGCGCAGGCCAAGTTGCTGGCGCACGCGCCTACCGGTGGACCCGACGAGTCGCTGGGCAAGATCGCGCCGTGGCCTACGGCCGGGCGTGGCGGTTCGGTGGGCGGTGTCGAGCCGGTTTCGCTGGTGGTGGTCGGCACCCGCGACGCTCCGGCCTTGAGCAGCACGGTGCTGTTCGACTATCCGCCGACCGATGAGTTTTTTGAGCCATTCGTGCTTGCCTTTGCGCACCCGCCCGCGGGCGGGCCGTCGAGTGGCGGCAGCGACGGTGCCGTGCCCGGAACGCCCGGCGACGAGGCCGGCCCCGATCTGGGCGATGCACCGATCACCCGGTCCGGCCCACGCGCCTTTATTGGCGGGCCCGGTGGCGCGTCAGGCGGTGCGGGTTCGCCGTTCACGGTCTTGTCCGGGCCACCCGCCAGCGATTGCTCGGACTGCGTCGGGCAGCAGCCGTCGGTGCTGATGGCCGTTTCGCCGGTGCCCGAGCCCAGCACCTACGCCCTCATGATCGCTGGCCTGCTCGCCGTGGGCGCCACGACGCGACGCCGCCGTCGCGAGGGTTGAAGCGCGGCCGGGGCGCTGCGCTGGTAGGCGCCCCGCTGCTTCACTTGAGTTTCACGTCCTCGCTCTTGGCCTCGGCCATGGCCTCAGGCTCCAGCTCCTCCGCCGCGCGGTTGAGTTTGATGAACACCCCCAGCCGGCCAGCAGCGCGCCCACCGCCAGCAACACGGACGCCGCTTCGGGCAGTCGCTCGGGCGCTTCGTGCAACGCCTGAAACACGGCGACCAAGCCCTCGATCGCCAGCGCCACCACCACCACGACGAGAAAGCGCGACAGGAAGCGCCGCACCCGCGTCGGCGCGCTCACGTGCGCCTCGCGCACGACCTCTCTTCGATGATGGTCTGGCCGATCTGTAGCGGCGCCACGACCGCCACCGCGATCAGGCCGATGGCTTCGATTACGCCCAGTGAGGCTTTGTGCGTCAGGCCATCGCCCAGCGCCTCCCACCCGGTATGCATCCCGATGGCCACCAGCGCCAGCGACGCAAGTACGAAGATCAGCGCAATCAGCGCGTGGACGAGCGGAATACGCGCAACAGGAACTTCATGAGGCGGGTCGAGAGCGGGCCGGAACGCCCGCATCGTAGCGGCGCCCGGCCGCACGCGCCTGCTGCAATCAGGGGGCGTCCGCCGCGCGACGACGGCCGGCGCGCGTGCGCGGCGGTGATGCTGGCCCCGGCGCCCGGGGCGCCAGGGCCGGCGTCTCTTGCTGCGTCTGATTCTGCGTTGTCGTCGGCGCGGGCACTTGAGCCCGCAGCGGCGTCGGGGCGGGCGCAGCGGCACTGGACGAGCTGATCGCGGCCTTCATCATCGCCCGCTGGGCCAGCAGCAAGGCACGCGTTTCCTCCACGCGGCTGCGGTGGGCTTGTAATGCGCCGTAGGAAGGTTTGCAGTTGCCCAGGCGCACGGCGCCCATGCCTTCGATCAGGCACCTGCCCGAAGCGCGATCCCACAGCCAGTAGAACCCTTCGAGCAGGGTGAGGATCTGCTGCGGCGTGGCCTGCACGAGGCAGTGGCGGTAGCCATCGGAGTCGTACAGGGATTTCGTGACGTTGAGTCTTCGATCGAGCATGGCGGCGGGCAAGCTGGCAAGGGTGGGAAAGCCAAGCATGCCGGCAATCGCGTCGCCGCCGCGTTAAATACGGCGCGCCGGAGCGCTTCGCTGCTGCGAAGCGCCGATGAAAGCGGGCCAAACGTGATGTCCTGCTATCGAATCCTGCTGAAATCGCAGCCCGGCACTTAGCGGCTCAGCTGCTCTGGGCGCGCGGCCCGACCGCCTGCCCACCTGCGCAGCCCGCCCGGCGGGCGCGTGCCTCCATCGTCAGATACAGCGGCACCGCCACGGCGAGCGGTGCGAGGTAGTAGATCGCCCGGTAGGTCAGCAGCGCCGCAAGCAACTCGGTCGTCGGCACACGGTGCGAGAGCAGGGCGACGAACACCGCCTCGAGCACGCCCAGCCCGGCCGGCACGTGTGCGATCACACCCGCCACGGCGGCCACCAGCAGCACGGCGAGCACGGTGGGGTAGTCGATCTGGCGCTGCAGCAGCATGAACACAACACCGCCGATCAGCGCCCAGTTGAGCATCGACAACACCAACTGCAGCAGCGCCAGTCGCGCGCCGGGCAAGGTGAAGTCGTGCCCGCGCAGGTTGAAGCTGCGTCGGCGCGCGAACGCGCACAGCGCCAGGTAGGCCAGCGAGGTCGCGAGCATGCTCGCACCCAGCCAGCGCAGTCCGCCGCTGCCCAGCTTCCAATCGGGCGGCAGCTCCAGTGGGCGCAGTAGGAATAGCGTACCGCCCAGGGCCAGATAGCCCAGCCAGTTGGTGGTGAGGCTCAAGGCCAGCACTCGCGTGATCACGGCCGTGTCCAGGCCGAGCCGTGAATACAGGCGGTAGCGAAACGCGAAGCCGCCGACCAGCGAACCGAAGTTCAGGTTGAAGGCATAGCTCACGAAGGTGACGCCGATCACTTGGCGGATGCGCAGGTCGTGCCCGGCGTAGTGCCGGCCCAATACGTCGTAGCTGCCGTAGACGGCGTGGCTCGCGAGCGCCAGCGCGGCGGCCGCCAGTAGCGTGGGGGTGGTGTAGCGTTGCATGGCGACAAACACGTCGGACCATTCGATTTGCCGTGCGTGCTTGACGATCAACCACGCTACCAGCGCGAAGAACGCGCAGGTGAGCACACGCTTCAAACCAGGCCACCATGGTCGTGACGTGATGCCGCCGCGCGAGCGATCGGGCACGGTGATCCCCGACTTGCGGGCGGTGGCCGGGCTATTGGACGAAGACCGCGAGCCCATTTCAGTGGGGATCGGGCAGCCCCGACGCGCCGGAGCTAGCTTCTGGCGCCGCAGGCGGCTGCGTCGAAGCCAGTCGCGGCGCATGAGCCGGCAGCCATCCGGCCCAAGCCGGAAAGCGCCGCAGGAAATGGAACACGAAGAAACTGCGCACGCCGCGCCAGACCCGGCTGCCGGCGTTCGGCTCGACCGAAATTTCCTTGCAGCCATGCTCCATGAGCGACTCCAGCCGTTCGCGCAGGCAGGCATTGAAGGCGCGGTCGCGCACCACCAGATTGGCTTCCAAGTTGAGCGCCAGGCTCAGCGGGTCGAGATTGCTCGAGCCGACCGTGCACCATTCGTCGTCGACCAGCGCCACTTTGCCGTGCAGCGGGCGCTTGCAGTATTCGTAGACCTTGACGTTGGCGCGAAGCAGATGCTCGTAGAGCATCTCGGCGGCGGTCTTCACGATCGCCATGTCGGGCTCGCCCTGCAGGATCAGCCGCACGCGCACGCCGCGGCGCGCCGCGCGGCGCAGCTCGCGCAGTAGCCGGTAGCCGGGGAAAAAGTAGGCGTTGGCGATCACCACCTCGTGGCGCGCCGAGCGGATGGCGACGCGGTAGTGGCGTTCGATGGCGGTACGGTGCTCGGCGTTGTCGCGCGTCACGAACATCGCCTGGGCGGGGCCGGCTTCGGCCTGGGTCGGGTCCGGCACAGTCCGCGCGTCGGCGCGGCGCCGCAACCAGTGCCGACCTGGCGCCGGCTTGTCGAGCGCGTCGCTAACGAAGCGGCGGATGTCGGCCACCACCGGCCCGACGACTTCGACGGCGTAGTCCTGCTTGGCCTCGGGGCCGAAATCGGCCAGGTGGTCGGCCGAATAGTTGATGCCGCCGACGAAGGCACGTTCGCCGTCGATCACCACCAGCTTTCTGTGCATGCGCCGGAACACGTTGAGCCGAAAACCGAACAGGCGCGGCTGCGGGTCGAATACGTGCAGGCGAACGCCAGCGTCGCAGAGGCTCGCGATGTAGGGCGGCGTCAGTTCGGAGGAGCCGAAGCCGTCGACGGTGAGATCGACCTGCACGCCGCGCCTCGCGGCGGCGACGAGCGCGTCGCGCAGCGCCAGGCCGACCTTGTCTTCGAACAGGATGAAGGTCTCGATCAGCACCTCGCGACGTGCTGCGCCGACCGCCTCGAACACCGCGGGGAAAAACTCCTCGCCGTTTTCGAGCAGGCGCAGCGCATGGCCGGGCTTCCAGCGCGCGCTCCTGGCCGGCCTGCCCGGGATGTTCACAGGCTGATCTCCGCAGCCAGCGGCGCGTGGTCCGACAGGTGCGACCAGGGCCGGCGCGGCAACACCATGGGCGAATGCACGCGCGCGTTGCGCACGTAGATGCGGTCGAGCGAGAGCATTGGCCAGCGCGCCGGAAAGGTCTTGGCGGCCTGGCCGTGCGCCCTCACGAACACCTCGTGCAGGCCGGCACAGCGGTCGAGCACGTGATGCGCGCGGCGCCGCCAATCGTTGAAGTCGCCGGCAATCAGGAGCGGCGCATCGCCCGGCACCTCGTCTTCGATCATGTGGCGCAACAACTCGAGTTGCTGGCGGCGGTGACTCTCCTGCAGGCCGAGGTGCACACAGATTGCATGCACCTGCGGCTCGTGGTCGGGCAGGCGCAAGACGCAGTGCAAAAGCCCGCGCCGCTCCGGCCCGGCGATCGATACGTCGCGGTTCTCGTGGTGCACGATCGGAAATTTCGACAGCAGCGCGTTGCCGTGATGGCCGCTCGGGTACACCGCGTTTCGACCGTAGGCGAACTGCGGCCAGATGGAATCGGCCAGGAATTCATAGTGCGGCGCTTCAGGCCAGTCGGCCAGCCGTCCCTGGTGCTTGGCGTGCGTGCCCTGCACTTCTTGCAGGAACACGACATCGGCCGACACGCCGCGCACCGCCTCGCGCAGTTCGTGCAGCATGAACCGGCGGTTGAAGACGGTGAAACCCTTGTGGGTGTTGACCGTAAGGACCTTGAACGAGAACGAGGACGAGGCGGCAACCATGAAAGCGATTGGACTCTGGGCAGCGAGGGTTCGTTGTAAGAGCAATCGGCCCTCCCGGCTGTAGGAGAGCAGGCCGAGCACCCGACCGACGTGGCAGCCTCGTGCGCTACCGACGGGCCAAAATGCGGCATGCCCAGGCTCGATGCGCGCGAACCCGCGGCGCCGTCCACCGAAACACCGCCCTCGCAGCGGCTGCGCGGCGCGCCGGCCGACCCGCAGAAGTACGCCGTGCAGGTGCTCGCTAGCCGCATCGACGGACACGGCGCCTTCGCCGGCGAGCCGATCCCGGCGCGCCGCAAGATCGGCGAGATCCGCGGTGAAGCCATCAGCGTGCGCGAGGCGAGGCGCCGCGCCCGCGAGCTGCAGCGCATCATGATCGTCGAGGTGTCCGAGCAGCGCGCGATCGACGCTTCGCAATCGAGCGACCCACTGCGCTTTACCAACCACGCCTGTACGCCGAATGCGTCGCTGCGCATCCGCCAGGGCCGCGTGGAGATTTATGCAATGCGTGACATTCGCACCGGAGAGGAGATCGTGGTCGATTACGGCCTGAGCCATCACGCAGGCCGCCTGCGTTGCCGCTGCGGCGCACCCAACTGCAAGGGCCGCCTTTGAGGGCGCTTTGTTTCAGGGCAAGCCAGGCGCGACGCCGGTTGCGTGCGCCAAGACGCGGTCAGACACAGTCGATCGGCGATTGCGGAGGCGTGTTGTTGAGGCTGAGCCCGGTTCGAGCCCAGGCACCCGGTGACATCCGCACGCAGCGCGCGAGGCGTGCAAACGTCACAAAAGGCTGTCTTGTCGACACTTCACAGTGAAGTTTGATGACGACTTTTACGAATCTCGAGCCAACGTAGCTGAATTGACGAACACACTCGGTGGGTGAATGACGCAACAGTGACCGATGGTTTCTTAGTGACCGCTCTCGAACCCGTTTCGATCACCCAGCGGAGTTGCGCGCGCAGTGCGCAATTGCGCGAGCACTCATTGCTCGTGCGCAAGATCGCCGGTCGGGTGAGTGCGCGCGCGCCCGCCAACGTGGGCATCGACGAATTGGTGCAAGCCGGGATGATCGGTCTGGATGAAGCGATCACGCGCTTTGAATCCGACCGGGGTGCCACGTTCGACACCTATGCCTCACGGCGCATCGAAGGGGCGATGCTCGACACGCTGCGCATGGCGGACAGCCTTTCCAGAGAGGCTCGCCGACGCCAGCGCGTGATTCGCAACACCGTGCAGGAACTCGAGCACCGACTGCTGCGCGCACCGCGTGCCCAGGAGGTTGCCAACGAACTCGGCTGGGCCCTGGCGCAGTTACACGACGCCATGGTCGAGGCCGGTGCGGGCTCCAGACGCAGCCACGACGACTCGCTCGACGATGTGCAGTTCGAGGCCAACACCGCCGCCGAGCTGGGCAACGACGAATCGCATCACCTGACGGACGAGCACGCCGACCCGGCGCACGCTTTGCAGCGCCGTCAGCGCCACCTCGCGCTCAACCGCGCCTTCGACGCGCTCGACGAGCGCGAGCGCAAGGTCATGGAAATGATCTACGAGCACGGGCTTGACCAGGCCGACGTGGCTCAGAACCTCGGCCTGAGCGCCGCGCGCATGTCGCAGATCCACGCCTCGATCGTCGCCAAGCTCAAATTGCGGCTGCGCGACTGGTAGCGGCGCGCCGACAGCGCTGCGCCACTACAAGGCAACGGACCCTAGCTGCGGGGCGCGGCCTGATGCGCCAACACACGCAACAACCAGCGGTTCAAGTCGCCGATCTCCGCGGCGCACACCGCATGCTGCATGGCGTACTCATGCCACTCCAGCGGCTGCCCGAGTTCGAGCAGGGCGTCGCGCGTGGCGATGGCGCGCGACAGCGCAATGACCGGGTCGGCGCGCCCGTGGGCCAGGAACACAGGCGTGTCGCGGTTGGCGACGCTGCGCTCGGTCTCGGTGTGTGCGGCCAGCGGCAAATAGCCTGAAAGTCCAGCCAGCCCGGCCAGCCGCTCTTCATGACGCAAGCCGGCGAGCAGGGTCATGGCGCAGCCCTGCGAGAAGCCGGCCAGCACGATGCGCGATGCGAGGACGCCGCGCTCCTTTTCGCGCGTGATCAACGCTTCGACCTCGAGCAGCGAGGCTCGCAGCCCGGATTCGTCCTCGCGCTGCACCACATCGGCGCCGAGGATGTCGTACCAGGCGCGCATGGCGTGGCCGCCGTTGATGGTGACCGGCCGTACCGGCGCATGCGGGAAGACGAAGCGCACGGCGCCGACCGGCGCCAGCTCTAATTCACCGCAGATCGGCACGAAGTCGTTGCCGTCGGCGCCCAATCCGTGCAGGACGATGACGCTGGCGGTGGGCGCTTTGCCGGTTTCTATTTCAATGCAGTCGAGTGTCATGCGCGACATGCTAAACGCTGTGCAGGCCGCGCTACTTTGGCTGTCGGAGCGTCCCATCACCGCCCTCGTGCTCGGCCTCTTGCTCTTCCTCGGCGCGCACTCAGCGCGCATCGTCGCCGACCCCTGGCGCACGCGCGGCATCGCGCGCCTGGGCATCGTCAAGTGGAAGGGCTTGTACGCGCTGCTGTCGATGGCCGGCTTCGCCCTGCTCGTCCGGGGTTACGGCCAGGCGCGCTAACAGCCCGCCGTGCTGTGGGTCGCACCGCTGGCGACGCGCCACATCGCGACCTTGCTGACGCTGGTTGCGTTCGTGCTGGGGACGGCCGCTTACTGGCCGTGCAACGCCATCAAGGCGCGCTTGCATCAGCCGATGTTGCTGGGCGTCAAGGGATGGCGCTTGCGCATCTGATCGCCAACGACACGCCAGCAGATCTGCTGCTGTTCGGCGGCTTCCCGGGCGCGGCGGCGCTGTGTTTTCGCGCCGCCCGACGGCGCGACCGGGCGCAGGGCACGCGCTATGCCGCCGGCACGGCACGGCGCTCGGCACGGTCATGACGGTCGTGGTCGTGGTCGCGGCAGGGGCGGCCGTTCGCCTTCTGGGCCCATGAGCGTTGCATGGGCGTGCGGCCGTTCGGCTGAGAAGACGACCCCCATGCACCTGCGGTGCTGCCCCCGAGGGGCGCCCAGCCTCCTTGGCGCGGCCCGGCGAAGGCGGTGCGGTGCCAAGCTCCCCCTTTAGAGGGGGTCGGACTCCTCCTTCGGTGTGATGGCGCCGACGCGCACCGGCGCTGAACATGAAGCCCATCACACCGCGGAGCCCGCCATGACCAGCCTTTTCCTTACCGCCTGCCTTGCCCGCATTGCCGGGCGGCCCGTTTCCTCGGCCGCCGTGGCGCGCGCCCGCTGCGCCGCGCGCACCGATGCTGATGCCGATGAAAACACACCCTGTGGTGGCTGCTTCGACTCCAGCCACGAGCTGAGCCAGGGCTTGGCGATTACCGAGCACGGCGAGCTCGACGCCGGCGCGGTCGAGCAAGCAGCGCTCGGGTGCGCGCATTGAGCTGCGGTGCCTCGGCGGGCATGATCGTGGCCCTATGTTCCCGTCGCCCGCACGCCGCCATGCAAGTCGATGCTCCCGCCGCTGGACTGTTTGTCGACGCCGCCGAGCCGGCGCTGGCGCGCTGCGCTTGGTGCAAGGCAACGCCCGCCTACCGCCATTACCACGACCACGAATGGGGCCATCCGGTCGACGACGACCGCCGGCTGTTCGAGAAAGTCTGCCTGGAAGGTTTCCAGGCCGGCCTGAGCTGGCTCACCATCCTCGACAAGCGCGAGAACTTTCGCCGCGCCTTCGCTGCCTTCGACGCCGAGCAGGTGGCGCGCTACGGCGCCGCCGATGTCGAGCGCCTGCTCGGCGACGCGGGCATCGTGCGCCACCGAGGCAAGATCGAATCGACCGTCAACAACGCGCGGCGTGTGATCGAAATGCGCGCCGAGTTCGGCTCGCTCGCCGCCTACGCCTGGAGCTACGAAGCGCAGGCCGGCCCGCGCCCGCCGCGCGTCACGCTGGCGGCCCTGAAAACGATGACCAGCTCGGCCGCGTCCGTCGCCCTGTCGCAGGACCTTAAGCGCCGCGGCTGGAGCTTCGTCGGGCCAACCACGATGTATGCCTTCATGCAGGCGATGGGTTTGGTCAACGACCACCTCGAAGGTTGCCATGTGCGCGAGCGCGCGCTCGCAGCGCGCGCCGCGTTCACGCCGCCGCTGCCCGGCTGCAGCCAGTCGGCGGCGGCCGGCCTGCCTATTTGAGCAAGCCCTCGGCCTTCATCGCCGCCTGCACCGCAGGGCGCGCCGCCACGCGCTGCATGAAGGCGCCGAGGTGGGCGTAAGGCTTGATGTCCACGCCGACATGCTGGCCCCAGTTGGCGACGACGAACAGGTAGCCGTCAGCGACGGTGAAGCCCTCGCCCATCAGGTAGTCCTTGCCGGCGAGCTGCCCGTCGACCCATTGCAGCCGCTCGCCGAGCTTGGCGCGAAACAGCGCCTTGGCTTGCTCGGGCATGTCCGCGTTGAACAGCGGCGTGAACACCTTGTGCAGCTCGGCGGTGATGAAGTTAAGCCACTCCTGCAGCCGGTAGCGCTCGCGCGTTCCGTTGGCGGGTGCCAGCTTCTTGTCGGGCACCTGGTCGGCGATGTATTGCACGATCGCCGGGCCTTCGGTGAGACGGCTGCCGTCGTCGAACTCGAGCACCGGCACCTGGCTCTTCGCATTGATGGTGTTGAAGTCGGTGCCGTCGGCGAGCTGCTTGGTCTTGGTGCTGGCCAGCACCGGGGTGAAGGCGAGGCCGGCCTCGCGCAAGGCGATGTGCGGCGAGAGCGAGCAGGCGCCGGGGCTGTAATAGAGTTTCATAGAGGGTTCTTTCAAAAAGAAGGCGGCCGCGCGGCGAGACCGCGCGGCCGGGAGAGCGATCAAGCTCAGATGCCGAGGATCTTGCGGGCATCGCCGAGCGACTTGACCGCGTCGTCATGCTTGCCGGCCTTGTGCTCGGCCTCGCCCTCGCTGCGCAGCAGCTTGACCTTGGCCAGGTCGGCGTCGGTGAGCGTGGGCGACGTGGCGAGCTTGGCGTCGATCGCGGCCATGTCCTTCGGGCAGTGATGGGCCAGCGCGGAGCCGGCGGCGACCGACAGGACGGTCGCCAGTGTCATGGAAAGAAGCTTGTTCATCGAGTTCTCCATTGAATCCAAAGGGCGGGTCCACAGCGGGCGGGCCCGCAAACACTTTAGTCGGCCCGCGCCGATCCTGCCGGCGGGGCAGCGAGCCACGGTCGCTGCCTAGAATCAGTCTATGACCGTCGATGCTGCCGCCCCTGCCTACCGCCGCAAGCTGTTCTGGGTCGCGCTGCTGTACTTCAGCGAAGGGCTGCCGCTCGGCGTCTTCTACGACATCTTCCCGGTCTGGTTTCGCCAGCAGGGCGTGAACCTGGCCGACATTGGCCTGCTCTCGCTGCTTGGCCTGGCGTGGACCGTCAAGTTCCTGTGGGCGCCGGCCATCGACTGGGCGCGCCACCATCGCCGCTGGGTCGCCGCCGCCAACCTCGGCATGGCCGGCGTGATGGTGGCTTTCGCGCTGGCCGGCCTCGCGCTCGGGCCGTGGGTGTGGGTGGCGATCGGCGCCTTTACCGTGCTCTCGGCCACCAACGACATCGCCACCGACGGCTACACCATCGAGCTGCTAGATCAGCGCGAATACGGCCTGGCCAACGGCTTGCGCATTGGCTTCTACCGTGCCGGCATGCTCACCGCGGGCGTACTGCTGATGCTCTCCGGCTGGCTCGGCTGGGGCGCCGCCTATGCCTTCGGCGCGGCGGTGTTCCTGCTCAACGGTGCGATGGCGCTGCTGGCGCCGCGCGAGCGGGCTCGACTGGGCGCGCCGCTGGCCAGCGTCGGTGCCGAGTTCGCGTTACTGCGCCGCCAACCCGCCTTCCTGGTGGCGCTGGGACTGGTACTGCTTGGCCTGCTGTGGCCGGTGCTCGGCCCGGCGGCGCGCTGGCTCGACTGGGCAGGCGTGCAGGCGGTGAGTGGCAGCTGGTGGTTTCGCGGTGCGGTGCCGGTCGGTTTGATGTTCGCGGGCGCGACCCTGCTGGTGCGCTCGGCGCGCACGCCTGCGGCGCTGGCCCTGCGTGACGGGCCGGTGTTCGGCGCCTGGGTCGAGTTGCTGCTGCGCCCCGGCATGGTGCCGGTGCTTGCCTTCATCCTGCTGTTCAAGCTGGGCGATTCCGCCATGGGCTTCATGGTCAAGCCGTTCTGGGTCGATGCCGGTTTTTCCGCCGGGCAAATTGGCTTCGTGAGCGTGAACATCGGCTTGGCTTTGTCGATCGCGGGGGGTCTCGTCGGCGGCTGGTATGTCGACAAGCGCGGCATCTTCCGCGGCCTCTGGGTGCTGGGTTTGTGGCAGGCGGTGTCCAACCTCGTGTATGCCGCCGCAGCCCATGTCGTGCCGCTGCTCACGCCGGGTGCCGCGGCGACGATGGGCGTGGCGCCCGAACACATGGCGCTGGTCTATGCGGCGAGCGCGTTCGAAAGCCTCACCCAGGGCCTGGGCACCGGCGCTTTCCTCGCCTTCCTGATGGGCATCACGAGCAAGCAGCGCGCGACCACCGAGTACGCCATCTTGTCGAGCATCTTCGCCTTCAGCCGCTCGGTGGCCGGCTGGGCCGGTGGCATCGGCGCGCAGGAGCTGGGCTATGCGACCTACTTCTTCCTGACCTTCTGGCTTTCGTTTCCGGCCTACTTTCTGTTGCCGCAGGTACGCCGCATGCTGGAACGCGAAGCCACCCCCGGAGTCTGAGCGCTCATGCAGCAAGTTTTCTCTTCCATGCCACGCCTGCACTGCAGCCTGTGCGAGAGACTGGGGCGGCTGGGTGGTGCGACGCCCGACATGGGCGGGACACCCGATCGGCCCGACGCATCGCGGCGCTGGTTCAGCGGCACCTTGCTAGCGGGCGGGCTGGGCCTGGCGGTGCCGGTGCTGGCGCGCGACGGTGGCGTCGACGTCGGCAAGCAGTCGAGTTTTTCCAAGCTGGTGTCGGCCGAACAGGTTGAACAGGCCGCCACGCAGCAGTACGCGCAGCTGCTGCAGGAGGCGCGCAGCAAGAACGCGTTGGTGCCCGCGGGTGACGCGCAGACCGAGCGGCTGCGCGCAATCGCGCAGCGCATCATTCCCTTCACCGCCGACTGGAACCCGCGCGCGGCACAGTGGAAGTGGGAGGTCAACCTGCTCGCCAACAAGCAGATCAACGCGTTTTGCATGCCGGGCGGCAAGATTGCCTTCTTCACCGGCCTCGTTCAGCAACTCGAGCTGACCGATGATGAGGTCGCGATGGTGATGGGCCACGAGGTAGCGCACGCACTGCGCGAGCATGCACGCGAACGCATGGGCAAGTCGGCCGCCACCGGGCTCGGGCTGGAGCTGGGTGCGGCGCTGCTGGGTCTGGGCGACGGTGGCCGCACGCTGGCGGGCATCGGCGGGCAGCTGCTGCAGCTCAAGTTCGGCCGCGACGACGAATCGGAGGCCGACCTGGTCGGCATGGAACTCGCGGCGCGCGCCGGCTACGACCCGCGTTCGGGCGTGAGCCTGTGGACCAAGATGGGCCGGGCCACCGGCGGTGGCGGCGGCGGCAACAAGCTGGCCGAATACGGCTCGACCCATCCGCAGGGGCCCACGCGCATCCGCGACATCGAGGCCAATTTGCCCAAGGTGATGCCACTCTACGAGCGCGCCGCCAAGCCGACGCGGCGCTGGGACAGCGGGCTCTCAGACAGCGGCGATCGGGCGCGGCGGCCGGCAACACCGGCGCGGTCCGAGGCGCGATGAGGGACTGAGCGCTGCGCCTGCTGCGCTGAAGTGGCAAGGCGTCGGCTGGCCTCGCACCGCAGAGCGTTTGATGCCGACTTCACCACCGGAGCTGGCGCGACGGGAAGCCGGCCCGGGTCGGCCTGCTCAGCCCCCCAAGCGCTCGAAGGCCCATTGCGCCGCGCCCAGCAGCCGATGGTCGTCACCGTAACGGCCGATCAACTGCACCCCCACTGGCAGGCCGCTCGCACCGTGCCCGACGGGCAGGTGAATGCACGGCAGGCCGAGCATGGTCCAGCCGCGGCAAAACAGCGGATCGCCGGTGTGGTCGAGCCCCGCGGGCGCCTCGCCGAGGGTGCTGGGAGCCAGCAACAAGTCGTGCCGCTCGAACAGGGCGTCGACGGCCTGGCGGGCGCGCATGACGGCGGCCACGTCGGCGGCGTGCATCGCGCCATCGATCGCCGAGCCGGCGTCGAGCAACGCACGCAAAGGCGTGCTCAGGCGAGCAGCATGCCGCGTGCGTTCGTGGCTGAGCGAGCGCGCCGTTTCGTGCGCCATCACGTCCTTTTGCAACTGCACCCAAGCCAGCGATCCCGCCGGCAGTGCCGTGTCGCGGCAGGCCGCCGCGAGCGGCGCCAGCACATCGGCGGCGTGCTGCCAGGTGCGTTGGGTATCGGCGTCGGCCTGGTCCCATTGCGGCGTGCGGCACAGGCCGATGCGGGGCGCGTCCGGCGCCTGCCAATGGCGCAGGCGCGCGTCGCCCGTGAGCACCGCGCCGAGCAGCGCGACGTCGCGCACGCAGCGCCCGAAGCCGCCGACGGTGTCGAGTGATTCAGACAGACTCTTCACGCCAGCGCGCGGTACGCGACCGAGGCTGGGCTTGTAGCCGACGATGCCGCAGAAGGCCGCAGGGCGGATCAGCGAGCCGGCCGTTTGTGTGCCCAGCGCCAGTGGCAGCATGAAGTCGGCCACCGCCGCCGCCGAGCCGCTCGATGAGCCGCCCGGCGTGTGCGTGAGGCGGTGGGGATTGCACGTCGGGCCCGGGTGCATGTTGGCCAGTTCGGTGCTCACCGTCTTGCCCAGCACGAGCGAGCCGGCCTCGCGGCAGAGCGACACCGCTGCTGCATCGGCCGCCGGGCGGTGGCCGGCATGAATCGGCGTGCCGTAGCCGGTGGGCAGATCGACCGTGTCGAATACGTCCTTCACGCCCAGCGGCAGGCCGTGCAGCCAGCCGCGCAGCGGGCCGGCGTCGAGCGCACGCGCCTGTGCCAGCGCCGCCTCGCGGTCGAGCTGCACGAACGCATGCAGCGCGGGTTCGCGCTCGTCGATGCGCTCGAGGCAGGCGCGCACCAGATCTTCCGCGCGCAGCTCGCGCCGGGCGATGCGATCGGCAGCCTGCCAGGCGTGCAGCCGGTTCGGATTCATCAGCCGTCGCCGCGCGTGCGCTTTATTTCTTCGCGCGCAGGCCGACCACCACCAGCAGCGCGCCGACACCGAGCAACACGTAGCCGAGCAAGGGTGCGGGCTTCTTCTGCGCGGTCGTCGTCACTTCCAGCGGGCCCAGTTTGGCGACGATCTCCTGCTGGGGAAAGCTCACGACGCCGGCCGAGATCAGGCCACCGGCGATGAGCATCAGGATGCCTGCGATGAGAGCGGGTGTGCGCATGGCGAGGGTTCCAATCAAAGGGTGAGGTCGTAGTCGATGGTCAGCGGCGCATGGTCCGAGAAGCGTTCGGCCTTGTAAACCGAGACCGATCTCGCGGTGGCGGCCAGGGCTGGCGTGGCGAGCTGGTAGTCGATGCGCCAGCCGACGTTGTTGGCCCAGGCCGCACCGCGGTTGCTCCACCAGGTGTAAGCCTCGCCGCCGTCGTCGGGACGCAGCAGGCGATGCACGTCCACCAGGCCCAGCTCGTCGAGCGCGCGCGTCATCCACGCGCGTTCTTCGGGCAGGAAGCCGCTGTTCTTCTGGTTGCTGCGCCAGTTTTTCAGATCGATCTCGCGGTGCGCGATGTTCACGTCGCCCACCAGGATGAGTTCTCGCGTGGCCGCCAGCAACTGCAGGTAGGGAAAGAACACGCCGAGGAAGCGGAACTTGGCCTGCTGGCGCTCTTCGGAGCTCGAGCCGCTCGGGAAGTAGCAGCTGATGATCGAGAGCTTGCGCGTGGGCGTGTCGAAGCGCGCCTCGACATAGCGGCCCTCGGCGTCGAACTCAGGCTCGCCGATGCCGGTGATGACTGCGCTCGGAGCCGCTCGCGTGTACAGGCCCACGCCCGAGTAGCCTTTCTTGTCGGCGTAGTGAAAATGGCCCATGAGGCCGGCCACGTTCGCGAAGCGCGGCACCACGTCCGCGGCCTGGGCCTTGAGCTCCTGCACCCCCATACAATCGATCGAGCCTTGCTCGGCCCATTGCAACCAGCCCTTGCTGGCCGCCGATCGGATGCCGTTGAGATTGAGCGACACGAGACGCAACACGACGCACCCCACGATCCGATGATGACCACGGCAGCCCCCGAAAGCGACGCGCTGGCGCAGGACTTCGTGGCCTTCGCGGTCGAGGCCGGCGTGCTGCGTTTCGGGGAGTTCAAGACCAAGGCCGGGCGGCTCTCGCCTTACTTCTTCAATGCCGGCCTGTTCGACGACGGCGCCAAGCTGGGCCGACTTGCGCAATTTTATGCACGGCGCCTGCTCGCCGAGGGCATCGAGTTCGACATGATCTTCGGCCCTGCCTACAAGGGCATCACGCTGGCGGCGGCCACCGCCATCGAGCTGGCCCGGCTCGGGCACAACCTGCCGTACGCCTACAACCGCAAGGAAGCCAAGGACCACGGTGAAGGTGGCAGCTTGGTCGGCGCGCGTTTGTCCGGGCGCGTGCTCATCATCGACGACGTGATCTCGGCCGGCACCTCGGTGCGCGAATCGATCGCGATGATCGGTGCCGCCGGCGCCACGCCGGTGGCCGTGGCGATTGCGCTCGACCGCCAGGAGCGGGCCACCCTCGCCACGCCCGACGGTGTGCGTGACGCCGATCACTCGGCCGTGCAATTTGTCCAGCGTGAGCTTGGTTTGGCGGTGTCGGCCATTGCGACGCTGGGTGACTTGTTGCAGTATCTGGCGGGCGAAGCCGACCCCGCACTGACGCACCATCTGCCGCGCGTGCGGGCCTACCGCGACCGCTACGGCGTCTGAGGCCGGTGCCGGGTCCGCCGCGGGTTCAGCACCGGTTGAGCAACCGGGTTCATCACGAGAGAGCTGGGAAATCGAATGAAGATTGGTCGAGTCAAGGCGCGGGCAGCCGCCGCGCCGCTGCTGGTGGCGGCGCTTGTCGTGCTGGGCATGCCCGCCCCGCTGTGGGCGCAGGCCAAAGACGCGGGTTCGATCTTTACCTGCACCAGCGCTGGCGGACGTCGGCTCACGTCGGACCGCCCGATCGTTGAATGCCTCGACCGTGAGCAGCGCGTGCTCAACAAGGATGGTTCGCTGCGCCAAATCTTGCCGCCGAGCCTGACGCTCGACGAGCGTGCCGCCGCCGACGAGGCTGAACACCGCAAGCTGCTGCAGCGCGCCAGCAAGCAGGAGGCGATCCGTCGCGATCGCAATTTGCTCTCGCGCTTCCCCAGCGAGCCGACGCATCGCAAGGCGCGCGACGCCGCGCTCGACGAGGTGCGCACGGGCACGCGCACTTCGGAGCAGCGCCTCGCTGATCTGCAGAAAGAGCGCAAGCCGCTGGCCGAGGAGCTGCAGTTCTACCAGGGTAAGCAGCCGCCAGCCAAGCTGCGCGGGCAGGTCGATGCGATCGACGTGAGCGTGGAGGCGCAGCGTGCGCTCATCGCCAACCAGCAAGTCGAGATCAACCGCGTCACGGCGCTGTTCGACGCCGAGCTGCAACGGCTCAAGCTGCTGTGGGGCGGCGCCGAGCCGGGTTCTCTTGGGCCGCTGCCGCAGTCAGCCCAGGCCGCAGCGTCAACGCCGGCCGCCGCCTCGGTGCCGTTGGCGGCGGCTAAGAAGCCCGGTTGAGCCGCGGCGGGCCGGGGGCGCTCAGGCAAGCTTCTTCTTCAGCACCTCGCTCAGCTGCGCCGGGTTGGCCTTGCCCCGGCTGGCCTTCATGGCCTGACCGACCAGCGCGTTGAAGGCCCTGTCCTTGCCGGCGCGGTACTCGGCGACCGATTTTTCATTGGCAGCGAGCACGTCGTCGACGATGCGTTCGAGTTCGTTGGTGTCGCTCGACTGCTTTAGGCCCTTGCGCTCGATGAGCGTGTCCACGTCGCCGCCTTCGCCCGACCACAGCGCTTCGAGCACCTGCCGGGCGCCGTTGTTGGAGACGCTGCCGTCGACGACGCGCCCGATCAGCGCCGCCAGCGTGGCCGCAGGCACCGGGCTCGCGTCGATTTCGCGTTCTTCGCTGTTGAGGCGTCGCGATACTTCACCCATCAGCCAGTTGGCTGCCAGCTTCGGCGGTGCGCCAGCTTGCTTGACCGCTTCGTAGTAGCGAGCGAACGCAAGGCTTTGCGTCATCATCGTCGCGTCGGCGGCGGCCAGGCCATCGTCGCGTCCGAAGCGCCGCGCCATCGCACCCGGCAGCTCGGGCATTTGGCCCTTCACACGTTCGATCCAGGCGGCGTCGACCACCAGCGGCGGCAGGTCGGGGTCGGGGAAATAGCGGTAGTCGTGCGCGTCTTCCTTGCTGCGCATGGCACGCGTTTCGCCTGAGCCTGCGTCGAACAGCACGGTGGCCTGCTGGATCGCCAAGCCGTCCTCGAGCTGGTCGATCTGCCACTGGACTTCAAAGTCGATCGCCTGCTGCATGAAGCGAAAGCTGTTGAGGTTCTTCACCTCGCGCCGCGTTCCATAGGGCGCGCCCGGGCGGCGCACCGACACGTTGGCGTCGCAGCGAAAGCTTCCCTCTTGCATGTTGCCGTCGCAGATGCCCAGCCACATGACCAGCGCATGCAGCGCCTTGGCGTAGGCAACGGCCTCGTTGCTCGAACGCATGTCGGGCTCGGAGACGATCTCCAGCAGCGGCGTGCCGGCGCGATTGAGGTCGATGCCGCTGGACCCGTGCTGGCCTTCGTGCATCGACTTGCCGGCGTCTTCTTCCAGGTGCGCACGCGTGAGGCGCACCTTGTGCGGCGCATCGCCGAGCAGGAACTCGACCGCGCCGCCCTGCACCACCGGCAGCTCGTACTGGCTGATCTGGTAGCCCTTGGGCAGGTCGGGGTAGAAATAATTCTTGCGCGCAAAAATCGACAGTGACGCGATCTGCCCGCCCACGGCCAGACCGAAACGGATCGCGCGTTCGACGGCGCCGCGGTTCATGACGGGCAGGCTCCCGGGTAGCGCCAGGTCGACCGCACAAGCCTGCGTGTTGGGCGGCGCACCGAAGGCGGTGCTGGCGCCGGAGAAGATCTTCGATGCGGTCGAGAGCTGGGTGTGTGTCTCCAGGCCGATCACGACCTCGTAGCCGCGGATGAGTTGAACGGGGCTCATGCAAGGCACTCCGGCGGGGCGCATCGATGCCAGTCGGTGGCCTGCTGCAGGGCATGCGCCGCGTGCAGCAGTGCGGCCTCCTGCCAATAGTTGCCGATCAGCTGCAGGCCTACCGGCAGGCCGTGTTCGCCAAATCCTGCCGGCACGCTCATGCCCGGCAGTCCCGCCAGGCTTGCGGGCAGCGTGAAGATGTCGGCCAAGTATTCGGCCAGCGGGTCGGTCTGCGAACCGATGGTGCGCGCCACCGTCGGCGCCACCGGCCCGGCGATCAGGTCGCAGTGCGCGAACGCGGCCTGGAAGTCGTCGGCGATCATGCGGCGCAGCTTTTGCGCCTGCAGGTAGTAGGCGTCGTAGTAGCCGTGCGAAAGCACGTAGGTGCCGATCATGATGCGGCGCTTGACCTCGGCGCCGAAGCCCTCGCTGCGGCTCTTGCGGTACATGTCGAGCAGGTTGGTGTACTCGGCGGCGCGGTGACCGTAGCGCACGCCATCGAAGCGCGACAGGTTCGAGCTCGCCTCGGCCGGCGCGATGATGTAGTAGACGGGAATCGACAGCTCGGTGCGCGGCAGACTCACGTCGACGAGCGTGGCGCCGAGTCGCTCGGCTTGCACCAGCGCAGCGCGCACCGCCTTCGTCACGCCGGCTGCGACGCCCGCACCAAAGAACTCGCGGGGCAAGCCGATGCGCAGACCCCGCAGCGGCTTGGCGCCCGTCGCGCCCTCGCGCGGCATGCGCAGCGCCGCGGCAAAGTCGGGCACCGGCTGCTGCGCGCTGGTCGAATCGCGCTCGTCGTAGCCGCTCATCGCGCCGAGCAGCAGCGCACAGTCTTCGGCGCTGCGCGCCAGGGGGCCGGCCTGGTCCAGACTGGAGGCAAAAGCAATCATCCCGTAGCGCGAGCAACGGCCGTAGGTCGGCTTGATGCCGGTCACGCCAGTGAGCGACGCCGGCTGGCGCACCGAGCCACCGGTGTCGGTGCCGGTGGCCGCCGGCACGAGTCGGGCCGCCACCGCCGCTGCCGAGCCGCCTGACGAGCCGCCCGGGATGCGCGTCGGATCCCACGGGTTGCGCGCTGGCTTGACGCTCGAGTTTTCGTTGCTGCCGCCCATCGCGAACTCGTCGCAGTTGAGCTTGCCGAGGGTCACGGTGCCCGCGTTTTTCAATTTCGCCACCACCGTGGCGTCGAACGGCGAGCGGTAGCCGGCCAGCATCTTCGACGCCGCCGTGCTCGGGAAGTCGGTGGTCACGTAGATGTCCTTGTGCGCGATCGGCACGCCGTCGAGGGCGCCGCGCGCGCCGTCGTTCGCGCGGCGCGCGTCCGAGGCGCGCGCCTGCGCCAGCGCCAGTTCGGCGTCGCTGCACAGGAAGGCGCCGAGATGCTCATGCGCGGCCAGCCGCGCAAGCAGATGGCGCGTCACTTCTTCGCTCGACACGGTCTTGGCGGCCAGCGCCACCGCCAGTTCGGCCACGCCCAGGCAATGCAGGGCCTCGCTCACTCGATCACCTTGGGCACGAGATAGAGGCCGCCCTCGACCGCGGGGGCGCTGCGCTGGTTGGCCGCGCGCTCGTTGGTCTCGGTGACGCGGTCCTCTCGCATCCGCAGCCTCACGTCCTGCACCGCCGACAGCGGCGTGTACAGCGGCGCAATGCCGGTGGTGTCGACGGCACGCATGCGCTCGACGATGGCGAAGAAACCGTTGAGCTGGGTCAGCATCGCGGCCTGTTCGGTCGGGCTCAATTCAAGTCGCGCCAGCAGCGCGATGCGGTTCACGTCGGTGGGTGTCAAGGTCATGGGGTGCGGTCGGGGCGGCGGCCAGCTGTAAGCGAGAGCTTCCATGCGCTTTTGCAGGCAGTTTGCACGGCGGCTAATCGAAGAAGCTGAAGTATTATCCGCGGCCATGCACAAGAGGTCGGGATGGAGGCGTTCACTGCGCGGATGGCGCAGTGTTGGCGCGGATATCGCGGCCGGCGGTCTGCCCTTCGCACCCCCGACACCCCGGCGCTGCGCCCTCCCCGGCGCCGTGCCGCTTCGCTGAAAAACGCAACGCCATGTTCGCTTCCCTGCGGCGCTATTTCTCCACCGACCTCGCCATCGACCTCGGCACGGCCAACACGCTGATCTACGTGCGCGGCAAGGGCATCGTGCTCGACGAGCCCTCGGTCGTCGCGATCCGCCACGAGGGCGGACCCAATGGCAAGAAGACCATCCAGGCGGTCGGCGCCGAGGCCAAGGCCATGCTCGGCAAGGTGCCGGGCAACATCGAGGCGATCCGGCCCATGAAGGACGGCGTGATCGCTGACTTCACGGTCACCGAGCAGATGCTCAAGCAGTTCATCAAGATGGTGCATCCGCGTTCCATCTTGAAGCCGAGCCCGCGCATCATCATTTGCGTTCCCTGCGGCTCCACGCAGGTCGAGCGGCGCGCCATCCGCGAATCGGCGCTAGGCGCCGGCGCCAGCGAGGTCTACCTGATCGAGGAGCCGATGGCCGCGGCCATCGGCGCGGGCCTGCCGGTGAGCGAAGCCTCGGGCTCGATGGTGGTCGACATCGGCGGCGGCACCACCGAGGTCGGCGTCATCTCGCTCGGCGGCATGGTCTACAAGGGCAGCATCCGGGTCGGCGGCGACAAGTTCGACGAATCGATCATCAACTACATCCGCCGCAACTACGGCATGTTGATCGGCGAGCCCACCGCCGAGGCCATCAAGAAGCAGATCGGCTCGGCCTTCCCCGGCTCCGAGGTGCGCGAGATGGAAGTCAAGGGCCGCAACCTCAGCGAAGGCGTGCCGCGCAGCTTCACGATCAGCAGCAACGAGATCCTCGAAGCACTGACTGACCCGCTCAACAACATCGTCTCGAGCGTGAAGAACGCGCTCGAGCAGACGCCGCCCGAGCTCGGTGCCGACATCTCCGATCGCGGCATGATGCTCACCGGCGGCGGCGCCCTCTTGCGCGACCTCGACCGGCTGCTGGCTGAAGAGACCGGCCTGCCGGTGCTGGTGGCCGAGGATCCGCTGACCTGCGTGGTGCGCGGTTGTGGCATGGCGCTGGAGCGCATGGAGCGCCTGGGCGCCATCTTCACCTCCGAGTGACGCGCAAGCGCCGGGCACCACCGATGCAGTCCCGAAGCCGGCGCGTGGCCCACGTGGCCGGCTTCTTCGTTTCACGCCGCTGACAATGCCGCTCGGCACCCTTGACCGAACCCCGCCGCCCTTCTTCAAGCAAGGCATCTCGGCGCTCACCAAGCTGGTGTTCTTTTCTGCGTTTGCCTTGTTCCTGATGGTGGCCGACACCCGCTTCAAGCTCACCTTGCCGCTGCGCGCGGCGATGGCCACGGCGCTGCACCCGATCGAGCGCGTGCTGCTGGCGCCGGTGCAGGTGTGGAACACGGTGCATGACTATTTCGCCGGCATCGCGAATGCCCGTGAGCGCGAAGACAGCGCGCTGCTCGCGCTGGCTGCGCAGGCCGAGCGCAGTGCGCGCATCGAGCCGTTGATGCAGGAGAACCAGCGCCTGCGCGAGCTGCTCGCGCTGCGCGCCAAGTTCACGGTGCGCACCGAGGCCGCCGAGGTGCTCTACGAGGCCGCCGACCCTTACACGCGCAAGATCATCATCGACCGGGGCGCCACGCACGGCATCGTCGCCGCCTCGCCGGTGGTCGACTCGACCGGCGTGCTGGGGCAGGTGACGCGCGTGTACCCGCTGGCCTCCGAGGTGACGCTGCTGACCGACAAGGACGCCGCCATTCCCGTGCTCAACACCCGCACCCAGGCACGCGCCGCGGCCTATGGCGACCCGGGCAGCGTGGCGTCCGGCGCCGGCATGGAGCTGCGCTTCCTGGCCAGCAATGCCGATGTCGAAGCCGGTGACCTGCTCAGCACCTCGGGCGTGGACGGCATCTACCCACCCGGCTTGGCTGTCGCCACGGTGCTGGGCGTGGACCGGAATGCTGGCTCGACCTTCGCCAAGGTGAGTCTCGCGCCTGCGGCGCAGCCCGACAGCGTGCGTCACGTCCTGGTGCTCGAGCCGCTGAACCTTCAGTTGCCGCCGCGTCCCGTCGAGCCCGCGTCCAGCGGGCCGATCACGAAGCGCGGCACGAGGGCGCGGCGATGAGCCCGTTTCAGGTATTTGCGAGGCGCAACGGGCTCACGGCGCGAATCGGGAGGCGCACCGTGATCATGGCGCGAGCATTCGGAGGCGCACCATGATCATGGCGCGCACGGGCGACCAGTTGCTGCTGCCGGTCAACACCTTCTTCATGTGGGTGTCGCTGCTGGTCGCGCTGCTGCTCAACCTGATCCCGTTCGGGCGGGTCAATGCCATGCCCGATTTCCTGGCGCTCGCGCTGGTGTTCTGGAATGTGCAGCAGCCGCGCCGCGTGGGCATCGGGGCAGCGTTCGTGTTCGGTTTGCTGATGGACGTGCATCAGGGTGCGCTGCTCGGTCAGCACGCGCTGGCCTACACGTTGCTGAGCTTCTTCGCGATCATGATCCACCGTCGCCTGTTGTGGTTCAGCGTGCCGGCGCAGGCGCTGCAGATCCTGCCGCTGTTCGTGGCGGCGCACTTGGTGTCGGTCGTGGTGCGCATGGCGGCCGGCAGTGTATTTCCGGGCTGGAACCTGCTCTATGCGCCGCTGATCGAAGCCTTGTTGTGGCCGTTGGCCTCGCTGCTGCTGCTGGCGCCGCAGCGGCGCGCGCCCGACCGTGACGCCAACCGTCCGCTGTAAGGTCGGCCTCGACCCCGATGTGTTGACGTGACCGAACTCAAGAACCTCGACCGCGAACTCGGCAGTTTCCGGCTGCGGCTCATCGCTGCCGCGCTGCTGGTGCTGTTTGGTTTCGGCCTCTTGGTGGCGCGGCTCGTCACGCTGCAGGTGGCGCGCCACGACGAACTCTCCACCCAGGCCGAGAACAACCGCATCACCGTGTTGCCAGTGGTGCCCAACCGCGGCCTCATCCTCGACCGCAACGGCGTCGTGCTCGCCAACAACTACGCAGCCTACACGCTCGAGCTCACACCGAGCAAGATCGACGACCTGGAAGGAATGATCGACGCGCTGGCGCAAGTGGTGGACATCAGTACGCGTGACCGCAAGCGCTTCAAGCGGCTGATGGATGACGCCAAGAGTTTCGAGTCGCTGCCGATCCGCACCAAACTCGACGACGAGGAGGTGGCGCGCTTCACGGCCCAGCGCTTCCGTTTCCCAGGCGTGGACATCAAGGCGAGGCTGTTCCGCAACTACCCCTACGGCGAGCTGGCGAGCCATGTGCTGGGCTACATCGGGCGCATCAACCAAGCCGAGAAGGAGGCGATCGACGAGACCGAGGACGCCGCCAATTACAGGGGCACCGACTACATCGGCAAGCTCGGCATCGAACAGCGTTACGAGGCCGAGCTGCACGGCGCGACCGGTTTCGAGGAGGTCGAAACCAGCGCTGGCGGCCGTGCCGTGCGACGCCTGCGTGCCAAGCCGCCGACGACCGGCAACACGGTGCGGCTGGCCATCGACATCAAGCTGCAGGCGATGGTGGAAGAGCTGTTCGGTGAGCGGCGCGGCGCGCTGGTGGCGATCGACCCGCGGACCGGCGAGGTGCTGGCCTTCGTGAGCAAGCCGACTTTCGACCCCAACCTGTTCGTCGACGGCATCGACAGCGAAAGCTGGAGGGAACTCAACGAGTCGCTCGACAAGCCGCTGTTGAACCGTGCGCTGCGCGGCACCTATCCGCCGGGCTCGACCTTCAAGCCCTTCATGGCGATCGCCGCGCTCACGAGCGGCAAGCGCACGCCGCAGCAGACCACCTACGACAACGGCGTATTCCAGTTTGGCAACCATCGCTTTCGCAGCCACGGCGATGGCGGCCTGGGTGTGGTCGACATGAACCGCTCGATCGTGAAGTCAAGCAACGTCTACTACTACACGCTCGCCAACGACATGGGCGTGGACCTGATCCACGATCAGCTCGAGCCGTTTGGCTTCGGGCGCAAGACCGGCATCGACCTGTACGGCGAAGTGACCGGCGTGTTGCCTTCGACCGAGTGGAAGCGCAAGTACTACAAGAAGCCCGAACTGCAGAAGTGGTATGCGGGCGAAACCATTTCGTTGGGCATCGGCCAGGGCTACAACAACTTCACCATGCTGCAACTCGCCAGCGCCACTGCCACGCTGGTGGCCGGCGGCCAGCGCTTCGAGCCGAGGCTGGTGCGCGAGATCGAGGACGTGACGACGCGCGAGACGCGGCTGATCTCGGCCGAGGCGCTGAGCCCGCTTGCGCTCGAGCCGACGCATGTCGAGGTGATCCGCAAGGCGCTGTACGGCGTCACGCAAGAGGGCACGTCCACGCGCGTGTTCCTCGGTGCTGGCTACAAGAGCGGCGGCAAGACCGGCACGGCGCAGGCGGTCGGCATCCGGCAAAACGAGAAGTACAACAAGGACCGCATGGCCGACTACCTGCGCGACCACTCGCTCTACACCGCGTTCGCGCCGGTCGACAACCCGCAGGTGGCGCTGGCCGTGGTGGTTGAAAACGCCGGCTTTGGCTCCGAGGCCGCGGCGCCGATCGCGCGTCGCGTGCTCGACTACCTGCTGCTCGGTCGCTATCCGAACGTCGAGGACATTGCGCTGGCGCAAAAGGGCCAGGCAGGCGCGCCGGTCGGTGCGACGCGGCTGGCCGCCGAAGTGCCGCTGCTGGCCGTCACGCCGGGGTCGGTCACGACGGCGGGCGCCACGGAGGCGCCGGCACTGCCTGCGTCCGCGTCGGTGCCCGCCGCTGCGGCGTCCCGACCAATGCCCGTCGCCTCGGCCATCGGACCGGCTGCCAAGGTCGCAGAGGCGCGCGCGTCGGGAGCGCTCCGATGAGCCCGCACGGCCGCCGAGGCCACGAAGGGGCCACTTGCGCGGCCCTTGGCGAAGACTTCCGCTCTTTGGTCCGGCGCGCAACGCGAAGGGTGCATCAATGAGCGGGATCTTCGACAGCGTGCCCTTGTGGCGCCGCGCCCTGCGCGTGTTCATGGGCTTCGACGGCGCGCTGGCGCTGGCGGTCGTGATGTTGGCCGCGGCGGGGCTGTTGACGATGTACTCGGCCGGCTTCGACCACGGCACGCGCTTCGTCGACCACGGCCGCAACATGCTCATCGCCGCGGGTGTGATGTTCGTGGTGGCGCAGTTGTCGCCCCAGCGCCTGGCACAGCTGGCGGTGCCGCTGTACGTGGTAGGCGTCGCGCTGCTCGTGGCCACGGCCGTGTTCGGCGTCACCAAGAAGGGCGCGACGCGCTGGCTGCACGTGGGCGTGATCGACATCCAGCCGAGCGAGATCTTGAAGATCGCCATGCCGCTGATGCTGGCCTGGTGGTTCCAGCGCCGCGAGGGCCAGGTGCGCGGCGCCGATTTCGTGGTGGCCTTCGTGCTGGTGGCGGTGCCGGTCGGACTGATCGTCAAGCAGCCCGACCTGGGCACGGCCATCCTGGTGATGGCCGCAGGCGTGTACGTGATGTTCTTCGCCGGCCTGAGCTGGAAGCTGATCCTGCCGGTGATCGCTTTCGGCGCCCTCTGCGTGGTGGCGCTGGTGTGGTTCCAGACCGCGATCTGCCAGCCCGACGTGCAATGGCCGCTGATGCGCGACTACCAGAAGCACCGCGTCTGCACCTTGCTCGACCCGACACAAGACCCGCTCGGCAAGGGCTTTCACATCATCCAGGGCATGATCGCCATCGGCTCCGGCGGCGTTACCGGCAAGGGCTTCATGAACGGCACGCAGACGCACCTGGAGTTCATTCCCGAACGCACCACCGACTTCATCTTCGCCGCGTTCTCCGAGGAGTTCGGGCTGCTCGGCTGCATTGCGCTGCTGCTGGGCTTTACCTTCCTCATCTTTCGTGGATTGATGATCGCCGCCGAAGCGCCCACGTTGTTTTCGCGCCTGCTCGCCGGTGCCGTGACCTTGAGTTTCTTCACCTACGCCATGGTCAACATGGGCATGGTGACCGGCATCCTTCCGGTGGTGGGCATTCCGTTGCCCTTCATCAGCTACGGCGGCACGGCCATGGTCACGCTCGGCCTGGGCCTGGGCCTGCTCATGTCAGTGGCGCGCAGCAAGCGGCTGATGCAGACGTGAGCGCAGCGGCCCGCGCAGCGCCTGCACCGGCCGCTGCGCGGGCCCGCCCACATGCCGGCTGGCCAGCCGCGTGGAGCGCGCTGCGCCGGGGTCAGGCGCGCACGGCGCGCCGCGGCTTGGCAAGGAACTGGCGCTCGATGTCGAGCGTGCTGCGCACGCCGATAGCGTCGCGGTGAAGCGCGAGCCAGCGGTCGGCCGCTGCGCGCCCCAGCTCGAACAGGCTGTCGAGGAACGCGCGGTCGGTGTTGAACTTGCTGCTCGCGTTGTAGGGCGCAAGCCCCTCGTCGTCGGCAATCATGTGCAGCCGCAGGTCTTTGTAGCGGCCCGGGTCGAGCTTGCCCTGGCGCACGAGCCTGGAGACGAACGCGATCGCGCGCATCTCGCCCAGCAGGCTGGCGTTGAAGGTGATCTCGCCAAGCCGGTCGATGATCTCCACGCTGCGCGTGGGCGTGCCTTCGCGGTGCAGCGGGTTGATGCGCACCAGCAGGATGTCGAGCGCCTGGGTGTTGTAGATCAGCGGAAACAGCGCCGGGTTGCCGGTGTAGCCGCCGTCCCAATAGGCCTTGCCGTCGATCTCGACCGCCTGGAAGACCAGTGGCAGGCAGGCCGAAGCGAGCAGCGCGTCGATCGACAACTCGGCACCGGTGAACACCCGCGCCTGACCGCTTTCCACGCTGGTGGCGGTGATGAACAGTGGGATCGGGCAGCTGCGCATCGCGGCCTCGTCGACGTGTCGGCGCGCCACGTCGCGCAGCGGGTTGAGGTTGAGCGGGTTGAACTCATAGGGGCTGAATGCGCGCAAAAAACTGCCCAGCCACTGGTAGCTCGGCAGCTTGTCGAAGTTGAAGTTGTTGCCCGCCGCGCCGGCCTGGGTGAGGCTGAAGGGCGAGAAGGCCGGCCCGCCCCCGCTCACGTCATGCCAGAACGCGGTCAGTGCCGCGCGCGCGCCCTCGCGCCCACCGCGCACGTAGCCGGTGGCCAGCACGCCGGCATTGAGTGCCCCGGCGCTGGTGCCGGAGATGGCCGTGATGTCGAGTTCGCCGTCTTCGAGCAGGCGGTCGAGCACGCCCCAGGTGAAGGCGCCGTGCGAGCCGCCGCCCTGCAGGGCCAGGTCGACGCGCCGCCGCCCGTCGCGCACGCGGGTCGCAGGCGTCGGCCCGGAGGCCGCTGGCACGGCAGGTGGCGAAGCAGCCAGGCGCGGCTTGCGCAGCAGGCTCATCAGCCGATCGCGGAAGCTTGTCATCGCATCTCCAAGGGTTTACCCCAGTCTACGCGGGTCGCGGCGCCGCGGTAGCGGGTGCTCAGGAGCGAACGTCGGTGTCCGTGCTGCGCAGCTCGACGTCGCCTGTGGCGGCGGGGAAGCGCAGGGTGAAGCGGGCGCCGGGCGTGTCGCCCTCGGCAAGCGGGCCTTCACGCGCGTCTCCCAGGTCCACGGCCGCGCCGTGTTGGCGTGCGATCTCGGCGACGATCGCCAGGCCCAGGCCGGAGCCGTCGACATTGGTGCCAAGCGCGCGGTAGAAGGGCTGGAACACCAGCTCACGTTCGCCCGTCGGGATGCCGGGGCCGGAGTCTTCGACCTGCAGCACCACGACCTGCCCGAAAGGGTCGTCGAGCACGCGCACGGTGACCGTGCCGCCGCCCGGCGTGTACTGCAGGGCGTTGTCGACCAGGTTGCGGATGAGTTCGCGCAGCAGCAGGGCATTGCCTCGAACACTGCTGCGCTCGGGCGACGCACGGTCTCCATCGGCCCCGGCGCCTTCGTAGCCGAGGTCGATGCGCTGCTCCAGAGCGCGCGGCACGAAGTCGCGCACCGTCTCGGTAGCCAGCCGCGCGAGGTCGACCTCGGCCACGCGGGCTGCCACTTCGCGGTCCTCGGCACGCGCCATCGCCAGCAGTTGGTTGACCATGCGCGCCGCGCGCTGGCTGGACAGCGCTATCTGCTGCAGCGAGCGCTTGAGCGCCTCGGGCTCGCGCTCGCCCTGGTCGATCTGACGCTGCGCCAGCTCGGCCTGCGTGCGCAGCCCGGCCAGCGGTGTCTTGAGCTGGTGCGCGGCGTCGGCAAGAAAGCGCTTCTGGGTGGCAAAGGAGCGGTCGAGCCGCTCGAGCAGGTCGTTGATCGCGCGCACCAGCGGCGACACCTCTTCGGGCGCCTCCAGTTCGTCGATCGGGCTGAGGTCGTCGGCCGCGCGCTCGCGGATGCGCTGCTGCAGCTCGTTGAGCGGCGCGATGCCGCGCGCCAGCGCAAGCCACACCAACAGCACGGCCAGCGGCAGGATCACGAACTGCGGCAGGATCACTCCCTTGATAATTTCGGTGGCCAGTTGCGAGCGCTTGCCCAGCGTTTCTGCCACCTGCACCAGCGCCGGTGCGGCGTTGCCGGGGAGGCGCTGCGGCGAGGGCATTGCCACCCACAGGTAAGCCACGCGCACCGCCTGGTTGTGGACCTCGTCGTCGCGAAACCGCATCTCACCGACGATGGGCAGCTCGTCGCCCTGGGGCAGCGGCAGGGCGTGGTCGCCGCCGACGTATTCACCGCGACCGCCGACCACCTGGAAATAGATCTGGTCGGCCTCGTCGACACGCAGCAATTCGTCGGCGCCGACCGGCAGAGAAAAAGAGATACGGCCGCTCTCCACGCTGATTTGCTGCGACAGGGCCCGTGTCATCTCGCCGAGCGCACGGTCATAGGGCCGGTTGGCGATGCTCTGCGCCACCAACCAGGTCAGCGCTACGCTCATCGGCCACAGCAACAGCAGCGGCGCCAGCATCCAGTCGAGGATCTCACCGAACAGCGAGCGCTGACCGCGCAGCTTGTCCACCGGGCCTCAGTGCGCGTCGGGCCGCCCCAAGCGGGCTGAGCGCGCCCTTGGGGGGCAGCACCGAAGGTGCGTGGGGGTCGTCACTTCAGTGCGCGTCGGGCCGCCCCAAGCGGGCTGAGCGCCCCGAGGTTGACGGAGTGGCCCCTTCGAGGTCAGGGGGGCAGCACCGAAGGCGCCCGGGGGTCGTCATTTCAGCCGGCAATCTTCTCGAGGCAGTAGCCCAGGCCACGCACGGTGGCGATGCGCACGGGGCCCTGTTCGATCTTCTTGCGCAGGCGGTGGATGTACACCTCGATGGCGTTGTTGCTGACTTCGTCGCCCCATTCGCACAGGCGCTGCACCAGTTGATCCTTGCTGACCAGCCGGCCGGCGCGCTGCAGCAGCACTTCCAGCAGCGACAACTCGCGCGCCGACAGTTCGACCATCTGGTCGTTCAGGTAGGCGACGCGGCCGGTCGCGTCGAACGACAGCGGGCCATGCTTGATGACGCTCGACGCCGTGCCCAGGCCTCGCCGCGTGAGGGCGCGCACACGCGCCTCCAGCTCCTGCAGCGCGAACGGCTTGGCCATGTAGTCGTCGGCACCGAGGTCCAGGCCCTTGACGCGCTGCTCCACGCTGTCGGCCGCAGTCAAGATCAGTACCGGCGTGGTGGTGCCGCGCGCGCGCATCTTGCGCAGCACCTCCAGGCCGTGCAGCTTTGGCAGACCCAGATCGAGGATCACCAGGTCGAACTCATGGTCGGCCAGGGCCGCGTCCGCCTCGCTGCCGCTGCCCACCGCGTCGACCGCATAGCCGACCTTGCGCAGGGTGCGCAGCAGGCCATCGGCCAGCACCTGGTCATCTTCGGCAATCAGGATGCGCATGCGGGTCTCCTCGCGAGGGTGCGTGGTTCATTGTAGGGAGGGCCGCGTTTTCGATCGCAAAAGATACTGTACAAATAACCAGGTTCGACCATAATTGAGCCCATCCCGGAGGACACCATGGACGCACCCGTCAAGACACTCAACACCGAAAAGGCCAAGGCCCTGCAAGCGGCGCTAGCGCAGATCGAAAAACAGTTCGGTCGCGGCACGATCATGCGGCTCGGCGAGGGCGAGGTCATCGACGACATCGAGGTCGTCTCCACCGGCTCGCTCGGCCTGGATGTCGCGCTGGGCGTCGGCGGTCTGCCGCGCGGCCGCGTGATCGAAATCTACGGCCCCGAATCCTCGGGCAAGACCACCCTCACGCTCCAAGTCATCGCCGAGATGCAAAAGCTCGCCGGTACTTGCGCCTTCATCGACGCCGAGCACGCGCTCGACTCGCAGTACGCGCAAAAGCTCGGCGTCAACCTGCAGGAGCTGCTGATCTCCCAGCCCGACACCGGCGAGCAAGCGCTCGAGATCGTCGACGCGCTGGTGCGCTCCGGCTCGGTCGACTTGGTGGTCATCGACTCGGTGGCTGCGCTCACGCCCAAGGCCGAACTCGAAGGCGAAATGGGCGACTCCCTGCCGGGCCTGCAGGCTCGGCTCATGAGCCAGGCGCTGCGCAAGCTCACCGCCACGATCAAGAAGACCAACACCATGGTCATCTTCATCAACCAGATTCGCATGAAGATCGGCGTCATGTTCGGCAGCCCCGAAACCACCACCGGCGGCAATGCGCTCAAGTTCTACGCCTCGGTGCGACTGGACATCCGCCGCATCGGCAGCATCAAGAGGGGCGAGGAAATCATCGGCAACGAAACCAAGGTCAAAGTCGTCAAGAACAAGGTCGCGCCGCCGTTCAAGACGGCCGAATTCGACATCCTGTTCGGTGAAGGCGTCTCGCGCGAAGGCGAAATCGTCGACATGGGCGTCGAGGCCAAGGTGGTCGAGAAGTCCGGTGCCTGGTACGCCTACAAGGGCGAAAAAATCGGCCAGGGCAAGGACAACGCCCGCGAGTTCTTGCGCGAGAACCCCGAGATCGCCCACGAAATCGAGAACAAGGTTCGCGAGTCGCTCGGCATCTCGCTGCTGCCCTCGATCGAGGTCGAGGTGCCCAAGGGCGCCAAGAAGGCAGCCTCCGGCGGTTGAAGTCACGGCGCGGGCCGGGGAGAGAGGGCATGCCGCGTGCGCCACAGTCGCTCAAGGCCAGGGCCTTGGGACTGATCGCCCAGCGCGAACACAGCCCGGTCGAGTTGCGACGCAAGCTGCTCGCGCAGGCGATGCGCCAGCGCCGTGCCGCCGAGCGCACGCCGCTGGCATCGCAAGCGGCCGACACCGACGCCGACGAAGCAGCCACCGCGACCACCGGCGTCACGGTGCCGACCGCGCAAGAGCTTGATGAATTGCTCGACTGGCTGGTCGCAAAAGACCTGCTCAACACCGCGCGTTTCGTCGAGGCTCGCGTGAATCTGCGTGCGCAACGCCACGGCAATTTGCGCATCCGTCATGAGCTGGCGCAGCACGGTGTCGAGATCGATCCCGATAAAGCCGCAGCGCTGGAGCGCAGCGAGCTGGCGCGGGCGCAATCGGTGTGGAGCAAGCGCTTCGGCGAACGGGCGGCCGACGCGGCGGGGCGTGCGAAGCAAATGCGTTTCCTGGCGGCCCGCGGCTTCAGCACCGACGTCGTCCGCCGCGTGGTGGCAGGCCGTGAATGAGCCGCATCTTCGGGGTCGGCGTGCGCAGCGTCCCGCTGGCTGGAGCCCAACGGCGAGTGCGCTGCAAAGACCCTAAGTCGTTTAAAGCCCCAACATCAGCCGAATGTTTTGCACCGCTGCGCCGGACGCGCCTTTGCCGAGATTGTCGAGCCGCGCCACCAGTACCACCTGTCCGCGCGCAGCGTTGCCGCAGACCCGCAGCTCCAGCCGGTTGGTTTCGTTCAAGGCTTCGGGTTCGAGTTTGCCATCGGGCTCGGCCCGCTTGACGCTGACCCATTCGCTGCCGGCATAGTGCGCGGCCAACGTCGCCTCCAGGTCGCCCGGCGTCGGCGCGCCGTTGAGCAAATCCAAATGCAGTGCCGCCTGGACGAGCATGCCCTGGCGAAAGTTGCCCACGCTGGGCACGAAGATAGGGCGGCGGTCGAGCCGGGAGAATTTCTGCAATTCGGCGACGTGCTTGTGTTCCAGCCCGAGCCCGTAGAGCTCGAACGCGGGCGCCGCTCCTGACTCATAGGCCTCGATCATGCTTCGCCCACCGCCGGAATAGCCGCTGACCGCATGCACCGTGACGGGGTAGTCGGGCGGCAGCAGGCCGACGTCGACGAGCGGGCGCAGCAGAGCGATCGCCCCGGTCGGATAGCAGCCCGGATTCGACACCCGCCGCGACGCGGCAATGGCTGCGGGTTGCTGCGGTGTCAATTCCGCAAAGCCGTAGACCCAGCCCGGATCCACCCGATGCGCCGTGCTGGCGTCGACGATGCGCGGACCGCCGCCAGGCAAGCTAGCGGCCAGCGCCACCGATTCGCGCGCCGCATCATCATGCAGGCACAACACCACCAGATCGATGCTCGCCATCAGCGAGCGTTTGGCCGCTTCATCTTTGCGTCGGGACGGGTCGATGCTGACCAGCGTAACGCCTGGCAGCGCCACCAGCCGATCCCGTATACCCAGGCCCGTGGTGCCGGCTTCACCGTCGATGAATATGCGCGCGCGACCTTGGTTCATAGGGCTGACTCGAGCGGAAAGCGGGCACCGATGGTAGCGCCGCAGGCGCCGATTGTTGCGCTGCACCATGCTAGAGTCCGGCGCGCTCCAGCCGGGGTGCCGCGCTCGCGCCTACCGCACCGACCCCGTCCCGATGGCTTTGCCTCCCGCCACCGCCGACCGCCTGCTCGAGCATCGCCGCTCGATCGAAGTGCGGGTGTTCGTACGCAAAGACGGGCGCTGGGAGGTTGACGCCCGCCTTATCGACCTCGAAACGCCCGACTCCCCGCTGGCCAGCGGAGCGAGGTGCTCGACTCGCAGCAAGGCGGACAGTCCGCCAGCAACGAGCGGCCATTCCAGATCGACCGCTGCCATGCCTTGCGCAGCGACGGCGAGACGGTTCCTACCTTTTACCCGCGCTGGTACCTGCAGGGCGCAGCGCACAATCCGCAGCGCTGCGAAGCGGCCGGCGAAGCGCTGCTGCCCGGCCCCTGACCCCCTGACCATCGCCCCCTCTTTCGTCCCCCAGCAGAGATCACCATGAAGATCCACGAGTACCAAGGCAAAGAGATCCTTCGCCAGTTCGGCGTGCCGGTGCCGCGAGGCTATGCCGCGTTCACCGTTCAGGAGGCCGTCGAAGCGGCGCAAAAGCTCGGCGGCCCGGTCTGGGTCGTCAAGGCGCAAATCCATGCCGGCGGGCGCGGCAAGGGCGGTGGCGTCAAGATCGCCAAGACGGTCGACGACGTGAAGACGATGGCCGGGCAAATCCTGGGCATGCAGCTCAAGACCCATCAGACCGGCCCGGCGGGCCAGAAGGTCCGTCGCCTGCTGATCGAGGAAGGCGCCGACATCAAGAAGGAGTACTACGTTGCGGCGGTCACCGATCGCGCAACGCAGAGGGTCGCGATCATGGCGTCGAGCGAAGGCGGCATGGACATCGAAGAGGTGGCGCAAGCCTCGCCCGAGAAGATCATCAAGGTGTTCGTCGACCCGGCCACGGGCCTGACCGACGCGCAGGGCGACGAGCTCGCCCGGGGCATCGGCGTGCCGGCCGGCTCGCTGGCGCTGGCGGTGGATGTCTTCAAGAAGCTCTATCGCTGCTACGTGGAGACCGACGCTAGCCTGGCGGAGATCAACCCGCTCGTCCTCGAAGGCTCGAAGGACGGCAAGGCGGGCAACATCAAGGCGCTCGACGCAAAGTTCAACTTCGACGCCAACGCGATGTTTCGCCACCCCGAGATCGTCGCCTACCGCGACCTCGACGAGGAAGATCCGGCCGAGATCGAAGCCAGCAAGTTCGACCTCGCCTACATCCAGCTCGACGGCAACATCGGCTGTTTGGTCAACGGCGCGGGTCTGGCGATGGCCACGATGGACACCATCAAGCTGTTCGGCGGCGAGCCGGCCAATTTTCTGGACGTGGGTGGCGGCGCGACCGCCGAGAAGGTCACCGAGGCCTTCAAGATCATGCTCAAGAACCCGAACGTGAAGGCGATCCTCGTCAACATCTTCGGTGGAATCATGCGCTGCGACGTGATCGCCGACGGCGTCATCACCGCCAGCAAGGCGGTGGGCTTGACCGTGCCGCTGGTGGTGCGCATGAAGGGCACCAACGAAGAGCTGGGCAAGAAGATGCTTGCCGAGTCGGGCCTGCCGATCATCAGCGCCGACACCATGGCCGAGGCCGCCCAAAAGGTGATGGCCACGCTGAAGTGAGGCCCAAGAGGAAAAGAACATGAGCATCCTGATCGACAAGAACACACGGGTCATCACCCAGGGCATCACCGGCAAGACCGGGCAGTTCCACACTCGCATGTGCCGCGACTACGCCAACGGCCGCAACTGCTTCGTCGCGGGCGTGAACCCCAAGAAAGCGGGCGAGGATTTCGAGGGCATCCCGATCCATGCGACGGTGAAGGACGCCGCGAGGGCCACCGGCGCCACGGTCAGCGTGATCTACGTGCCGCCGGCCGGCGCGGCCGCGGCGATCTGGGAGGCGGTCGAGGCCGACCTGGACCTGGTCGTCTGCATCACCGAGGGCATCCCGGTAAGGGACATGCTCGAGGTGCGCAACAAGATGAAGGCCAAAGAGGCGGCGGGAGGAAAGAAAACCCTGTTGCTCGGCCCGAATTGCCCGGGGCTGATCACGCCCGAGGAAATCAAGATCGGCATCATGCCGGGGCACATCCATCGCCAGGGCCGCATCGGCGTGGTCTCGCGCTCCGGCACGCTGACCTACGAGGCAGTGGCGCAGCTCAGCGAGCTGGGTCTGGGTCAGTCGAGCGCGGTGGGCATCGGCGGCGACCCGATCAATGGCTTGAAGCACATCGACGTGATGCGGCTGTTCAACGACGACCCCGGCACCGACGCGGTGATCATGATCGGCGAGATCGGCGGTCCCGACGAAGCCGAAGCCGCACTCTGGTGCAAGCAGCACATGAAGAAGCCGATCGTCGGCTTCATCGCCGGCGTCACCGCCCCGCCGGGCAAACGCATGGGCCATGCCGGGGCGCTGATCTCGGGCGGCGCCGACACCGCAGACGCCAAGCTCGCCGTCATGGAAGCGTGCGGCTTCACGGTGACGCGCAATCCGTCGGAGATGGGCAAGTTGCTCAAGGGGCTGTTGTAGCGGCTTCGGTGGTGCCCGCATAGATTGCCGGCAGTTCGCGAAAAGGAGGGCCTCCGCGCCCTCTGAAACTCAAAAACGCGCCCACCATGGACCTGACTTCCGCCCCTTTCTGGGCCGCTCTGGGCTCGATCATTCTCGCCAACGTCGTGCTGTCGGGCGACAACGCGGTGGTCATTGCGCTCGCCGCGCGATCGCTGCCAGCCGAGCAGCAGAAGAAGGCAATCTTTTGGGGCAGCGCGGCGGCGATCGTGATGCGCATTGCGCTCACGCTCATTGCCGTCGAGATGCTGAAGTGGCCCTACCTCAAGATTGCCGGCGGCCTGCTGCTGCTCTACATCGGCGTGTCGCTGCTCAGCGAGGATGATGGCGGCGAGGGCGGCAGTGCCGAGGCGGGCGGCATGGTCTCGGCGATCCGCACCATCCTCGTGGCCGACCTGGTGATGAGCCTGGACAACGTGCTGGCAGTCGCCGCTGCGGCCAAAGGCAATACGCCGCTGCTGATCATCGGCTTGGCGGTCAGCATCCCGCTCATCATCTTCGGCAGCACGCTGTTGCTCAAGGTGATGGAGCGCTTTCCGGCCATCATCACGCTCGGCGCCGCCTTGCTCGGCTTCCTGGCGGGCGAGATGATGTTCACCGACCCGGCGGTGACCGCGCGCTTGGGCGAGCTTTCGCATGACGTGGTCAATGCCGTCGGTGCAGTCGGGGCCGCTTTGGTGGTGAGCACCGGACTGTGGCTGCAGCGCCGCGCCCGCGCGCACGACGCGGCCTGATGTACCCCCTATACTGAAATCTTGAAGGGGAGTAGCTCGACTCCAGCGCCGCTACCTTCTGAGTGCAGCGCAAGAGTTTCGGCAAGCCGTCAGTACGAAGCGATGAGCTTCCGGTTTGTCGGGCCATAACAATTACTCCACGCCGAGCAAGACCTTCGATGCAAGCCGCTGTGAGCGGCAGGCTCGAAGGCGACCCGCGCCCCACCGATCCTGCGCCCACGTGGCCTGCGCCGTTTGTCGCGCAACTTCGTGGAGTCGCGGATGGAAGTTCTCTCGACAACTTGGTGGTCGGCGCTGTTGGCGATCGTGCTGATCGACCTCGTGCTGGCCGGCGACAACGCCATCGTCATCGCACTGGCGGCGCGCAACCTGCCGGCGCACCTGAAGAAGAAAGCGATTGTCTGGGGCACGGTCGGCGCGATCGTCGTGCGCAGCGCCATGACGGTTGGCGTCGTCTGGTTGTTGCAGGTTCCCGGTTTGATGCTGATCGGGGGGCTTGGCCTGGTGTGGATCGGCTACAAGCTGCTCGCGCCGCAGGGCGGTGAGGCGCATCACGACGTGCGGGTCACGTCCTTCTGGTCCGCCATGAAGACCATCGTCATCGCCGACGCGTTGATGGGAGTGGACAACGTGCTCGGCGTGGCCGGCGCGGCGCACGGCAGCTTCGATCTGGTCGTCATCGGCTTGTTGATCAGCGTGCCGATCGTCGTGTGGGGCAGCTCGATGGTGCTGCGTTTGGTCGATCGATACCCCGTCATCACCTATGCCGGGGCCGGTGTGCTCGCCTTCACAGCCGCCAAGATGATCGTTAGCGAACCGCTGCTCGATGCCGTGTTCGACCCGAGCTGGGTGTTGCGCCTGGCCATTTATGCGCTGCTCGTCACCGGTGTCGTTGGCGCCGGCTGGTGGACAGCGCGGCGTGCGGCCTTTCCGTCGCGGCCACTTACCTGACCTTCAGCCACTCAAGGAGATGCACGATGGAAACCATTGCAGTGTTCGTCAACGACGCGCGCTACGCGCAGCACCTGCTGGCGCCATTGCTGCAGGGGGCACCGCCTACGCACTGGATCGTGGTGGCGTGCGCGCCGCGGCTCACGCGCCACATCGGCCGCTGGGTCTCCAGCCGCGCGCGCGAGCAATGGCGCGAGCGCTGGGCCGCCGAGCTGTTCGCCCAGCTCGAGCCTGAGATCAAGGCGCAGCACGGTAGCCGGGTCGAGAAGATACTTGCCAAACGCCCGCTCGTCGCGGTGTCGTCGCGGCTCAAGGCCAGGCTTGCCGAGGTGCGACTGCTCGACGCGCGCATGCCGCGCTGGGGCAAGCCCGAAGAGCCGCTGACCGATGCGCAGCCGGCGCTGCAGCCGCAATGGGCGGGTCCACTCGCAGTGACCACTGGCTTGAGTGCGATGCTGGCGTTGGTCGACTGAGCTCGTGCTCGGAAGCCATGAGGCCGCGGTACCGAATCACCCCGACCCCAAGCCGCGCCTCAGTGCTACGCGTCGCGGCGCCGCGCGGCATGCGCGTGATAACGTCCCGTCATGCTGCGTAGCGCTCTTCCTTCACGCTGCGCCGCGGCGCTGCGAATCCGCAGCGCGGCCGCTTCACTGGTCATCGGGCTGAGCGGCTGCGACCTTGCCGTGGCGGCCCCATTCGAGAGCGTCGCCAGCGGACTGTGGATCGGCCTGTCCGGCGTGTTGCTTGTCACGCTGGCCACCGCGCTCTGGTGGCGTTGGCGCGTTCGCACCCACATGCCGCCGGAGCTGCAACGCCGTCGGCGCACCGACCACCAGGTGGGTGCCGCATTCGACAGCACCCAGCTCGACTCGATCGTCGACACCGTGCTCGACCCGCGCGCCGCCGACCCGGCGCGTCGCATCGGCCCCTACCTGGTCGAACGCGATATCGGCCGCGGCGCAATGGGCATGGTGCTGCAGTGCCGCGACGAGCGCACCGGCGAGCTGGTCGCGCTCAAGACCATGGCGCTCGGCCGCGAGTTCCACGGCGAGGCGCTCGAGGGCGCCCGCGAGCGTTTCTTCCGTGAAGCCGAAATGGCCGGCCAGTTGCACCACCCTGACATCGTGACGGTGCGCGAAGTCGGTGAAGCGGACGGCATCGCCTACATCGCCATGGAGTTGCTCGGCGGACGCGACCTGAGCGAGCTGGCACAGCCGGCGCGACTGCTGCCGGTGTCCATGGTGCTGGGCATCGGCGCGCGCGTGGCGCAGGCGCTGGCCTATGCGCACCGCCAAGGCGTGACGCACCGCGACATCAAACCGGCCAACATCATGGTCGAGCTGCAAAGCGGCATGGTCAAGGTCACCGACTTCGGCATTGCCCGCATCATCGATTCGACGCAAACGCGCACCGGGCTCGTGTTGGGTACGCCCTCGTTCATGTCGCCCGAGCAGATGGCCGGCGCGCGCGTCGACGGCCGCAGCGACCTCTATGCGCTTGGCGTCACCTTGTTCCAGCTGCTCACCGGTGCCTTGCCGCACAAGGCCGATTCCATGGCCGAGCTGCTGCGTTCGATCAGCAGCGACGTGGCGCCCGACGTGCGCACGCTGCGCCCGGAGCTGCCGCAGTCGCTGGCCGACGTGGTGGCCCTGGCGCTCGAGAAACGCCCCGAGGTCCGCTATGCCGACGGCGATTCGCTGGCCGCCGACCTGCATGCGGTACTGGTGCAGATGAAGGGCGAGCAAGCCGGGACCAACTCCGGGCACGACGATGAAGCGCGGGCGCTGAGCCCGGGTCGTGCCACGTCGGCACCGTCCTGGGTGCGTTCCGCTGCGCCCATGGCGGCGGAAGCGCGGCACAATCCTTCGCGTTGAAGCGCCCCGGTTGGCGCGTAGCCTTTTCTTCCGATGCCCACGCTCCAGCCCGTACCCACCTTGCGCTTCGAGTTCGTCAGCGCCACCGACACCGGCCGCTCTCGCAGCAACAACGAGGACTCGGTGGTGCTTGACGAGACCGCGGCGCTGGCCGTCCTGGCCGACGGCATGGGCGGCTACAACGCCGGTGAAGTGGCCAGCGGCATGGCCACCAGCTTCATCAAGGCCGAGCTCGGCCGCTGGCTCTCCGAGGCGAGTACACAAGCCACCGACACCGACGTGCGCCGCGCCATGGACATCTGCGTCGACAACGCCAACCGCGCCATCTTCAACGCCGCCAATTCCAACCCGCAGTACGCCGGCATGGGCACCACGCTCGTGGTCGCAGTGCTGCGCGAATCCAGGTTGCTGCTCGGCCATATTGGCGATTCGCGTGCCTACCGCTGGCGCGACAGCGAGCTCAGCCAGATCACCCGCGACCACTCGCTGTTGCAGGAGCAAATGGACGCCGGCCTCATCACGCCCGAGCAGGCTGCAGTGTCCAACCACAAGAACCTGGTCACGCGCGCCGTGGGTGTCGAAGACACCGTGCTGCTCGAGACTCACCTGCACCAGACCCAGCCGGGCGACTGCATCCTGATGTGCTCCGACGGCCTGTCGGACATGATCGACGACGACCAGATCGCCTCGCTGTTGCGCGAGCACGACTCTTTGCCGGAGGCCGCGCAGGCCCTGGTTGAAGCCGCCAATGACGCTGGCGGACGGGATAACATCTCTATCATCCTGGTGCGCGCGCTTGGCACGCCGCCAGCTGCGCGCGCCTGGTGGCCATTTCGGCGTTAGCGGTCCGCAGGCAGGCGCCCGCAGGCGGCATCCACAACATCAGAGCAGACGCACGGGGTCACGAGATGGGCAAGCTGGTCGTATCGCTGGATGGGGTCGTCATCAAGGAAGTCCAGATCACCAAGGACAAGACGACGCTGGGCCGACGGCCGTACAACGACATCGTGATCGACAACCTGGCGGTGAGCGGCGAACACGCCGTACTGCAGATGGCCGGGCAAGATGTCTTCATTGAAGACCTGAACAGCACCAACGGCACCTACATCAACGGCAAGGCCGTCAAGAAACAGCTGCTGCAGCACAACGACACGGTCGAGATCGGCAAGTACAAGATCAAGTACCACAGCGTCGAAAACTCCGACTACGAAAAGACGATGATCTTGAAGCCCGGCACCGTGCCGGGCGCCCCCGTGGGTGCGGCGCCGTCGTTCATGCACACGGCCCCCATGAATTCAAACTTCGGCGGTCTGCCCTCATCGAGCGGCGCGTCGTCCGCGGCCATCAAGGTGCTCAATGGAGCTGCCGTTGGTCGTGAGGTGGCGCTCACCAAGGTGGTCACCACCGTCGGCAAGCCCGGCGTGCAGGTGGCCTCCATCACCAAGCGTCCCGGCGGCTACGTGTTCGCGCATGTCGAAGGCGCGGGTCGGCCGCTGGTCAACGGTAACCCCGTGACCGGTGATCCCGTCCACCTGAAAAGCGGCGACGTGATCGAACTGGCCGGCACGCAGATGCAGTTCGTGCAGAGCTGAGGACGCTCGCAGGCATTCCGGTAGACGCGGCGTCGCCGTATCTCCAAGCGCGCGGGCGGGCACGGCGCGGCCACCGAAGCGCCTCGCTACACATGTGCAGCGCGTATCTCGTCCCGGCGTGAGGCATCGCACGCTGGCACGCTTGCCCCGGCGCCCCTGCGCGGGCACCATTCCCCGGTGAGGTTTTCCGTGCTTGGCGCTGCGTTCAGCGCGCCACCTTTCCTGCCATGACGCTGCCCATCCCGGTGCGATTGCGGGTGCTCGGCTGCTCGGGCTCGATCGCCGCCGGCAGCCGCACAACCGCCTTCCTGCTCGACGACCACACGCTCATCGACGCCGGCACCGGCGTCGGCGATCTGCCGCTCGACGCCATGGCGTGCATCGACGACATCGTCGTCTCGCATTCGCACCTCGACCATGTGCTCGCGATCCCGCTTCTGGCCGACAGCGTGATGAAACTGCGCTTCGCCAACCCAGGGCGTGGGCCGATCCGCGTACACGGGCTGCCGCAAACGCTGGTTGCGCTGCGCACTCACCTCTTCAACGGCCAACTGTGGCCCGACTTCACCAGCATCCCGAGCCCCGAGCGGCCGATCCTGGCCTTGCACCCCTTCGAGATTGGCGACACGCTCAGCTTGGGCAGCGGCGCGGCACTGCGCCGCGTGGAAGTGCTGCCCGCCGCGCACACCGTGCCGGCCTGCGGCTTTGCGGTCGATACGCCGCAGGGCTGGTGGGTCTACAGCGGCGACACCGGCCCCAACCCGGCGCTGTGGGCGGCGCTCAAAGGCCGCCGCATCGCCCACCTCATCATCGAGACCGCTTTCGGCGACGACGAGCGCTGGCTCGCCGACCTGAGCGGCCACCTCTCGCCCAGCAGCCTGGCGGCCGAGCTGGCGCAGCTCGACGGCATCGTGCCGGTACACATCACCCACCCGAAGCCGGGCGAGGTGGCGGTCGTGGTGGCGCAGGTCCGCGCCATCGATACGGCGCACCGGGTGGAGCCCTTGGTCAAGGGGATGGTGTTCGAGTTGTGAGCACACGCGAAATGCGCTGCCGCCTCGGCGGCGTGCCCTACCATCCGCAGCGCTCGCGGGGGTCGCGACGCATTCAGTACGGGAGCTGAGCATGGCATTGGGCTGGTTTGACGCATCCGAGGCACAAGACTTTGGCAAGTCGCTCGCAAAGTCATTCATCGATCGTCTGCCGCCAGTGGAAAAGACGAGCAGCAAGAAGTTCGAAGGCAAGGCCAAAGAGGCCTTGGGCAAGATGGCCAAGCAGATCGCGACATTTCGCTCAACCAGCAAGCTCAATTTCTACAAGAAAGCCAAGCTGGGCAACGCCTTCAAGTGGACGCTGCGTGAAGCCGGTTACGACCATGCCTACACCGACGAGCTGACCGAGTGGCTGATGCTGCAACTGCAGTAACAACCGGAGCGCAGCGTGGGACTTTCAGCCTGGATCAAGGGCTTGCCGTCGCTGGGCCGTGGGCCCAGGCCGCTTGCTCGAACGCCACTTGCCGCGGTTGTCAACGACGCGCCGCAAAAGGACGCAGCCACCGGTGACATCGACCCGGCCAAGCTGGGAGTGAGCTTGCTGCAGTCTGGCAAGCTGGCGGCGGCTGCCGATGCCTTTCGCAAGGCCGTGGCGCAGGCTCCCCAATCCGCTGCCAACCACGTCAACCTGGCCTACGCGTTGCAGGAGCTCGGCTCGGGCGCAGACGCCGTCGTGTATCTGCGCCAGGCTATCGTGCTCGACCCGGTTTCGTTCGATGCCCACTACATGCTCGGCGGGGCGCTCGAGGGATTGGGTGAGCACGCTGCCGCGGCCGAACACCTGCGCCAGGCGGTGGTGCTCAAGCCGGAGTTCGAGCCGGCCCGCGCAGAGTTGTGCCGGGCGCTCGTTGCGAGCGGTGATACGGCCGAAGCGCGCGCGGCCATCAAGGAGGCCATCGCCTTCAATCCGCGCCATGCCGACTTTCATCACTACCTGGGCAATGTCTGCCTGAGCGAGTCGCACGCCGAGGCGGCTGTCGCCAGTTATCTGCGAGCCTTGGAATTGCAGCCGAATTACGCCCAGGTTCACGGCAACCTGGGCCTTGCGCTGCACGCGCAACAGCGGTACGACGCTGCCGCAGCAAGCTTCGAGCGCGCGCTCGAGATCGATGCGTCGCTGATCGATGTGCACGTGAAGCTCGCTCAGACGCGCAAGGCGCAAGGTCGCCTTGAAGATGCCGCGCAATCGCTGCAACGCGCGCTCGATGCGCGCCCCAATGACGCTGAAGCGTTGAACCAGATGGGCACCGTGCTGCAGGAGCAGGGCCAGCTGGAGCGCGCCACGGCGTGCTACCTGCGCGCCATCGAGCTCGCGCCCGGGCAGCCGGGCGCCTACGGCAATCTCGGTCTGGCCTTGTATGAACAGGGCAAGGTCGGCGAGGCGGTCGAGGCCTACCGGCGCGGCCTGGCCGTTCGGCCGCTGGCCACCACGCACGACAACCTGGGCAGCGCGCTGATAAAGCAAGGCGCGGTCGACGAAGCGATCGAACACTACGGCGCGGCGCTAGCGCTCGACCCGGACAACCTGAACACGCGTTGCAACCTCGGTGCGGCGTTGGCCGACGTGGGCGGGCCGCGTGACGCCATCGCTGCCTATCGACACATCCTCACCCTCAAGCCCGACCACCTCATCGCCCACAGCAACCTGCTGTTCAGC
>NZ_JANMWL010000046.1:0-1507 GCF_031393925.1 Methylibium sp.
GATCGGCGCGCGTGGCGCCGTTCAGCCGAGCAGACTGATTGCGCCCTGGTAGATGCCCACGAGCAGGGCGCAGCAACCGAGGTTGAGCGCCATGTGGCGCGCGCCCTGGTCGACGCGGATGCCCAGGCGCACGCACACGCAGCCCCAGAAGATCACCAGCAGGGCGGCGCCCGCATCGTCGCGCTCGAGTGGGCTGCCCAGGCGCAGCGCCAGCGCCACGCAGGCGAGCCAGAGGCCCGAGGCCAGCACGGCCGCGGCCGTGACTTCGTTGACTGAGGGCTTGCGCAGGGGAATGCCGATGATCTTCATGCGGAGTGGTCGGTGCGGGAAAACGGAAATCGCGAGTTTGGCAGGGCGGCTGTGCGTCGCTCCGATACCCCTGCGGCCCCGCGTGCGGGCGGCGTGAAGCCTGCACGGAAGGGCTGCTCGAAACCGGTGCTGACAATTGGCATCCGCCGGTGTCCGTTTCTCGCTCCCCCGTTGGGGGAGGGCCGGGGTGGGGGCCAAGCCCGAACCGACCTCCGCGCTGCCCCCATCCCCGCCTTCTCCCACCAGGGGAAGGCGTCGCAAATCAAACCCGAAACTGCCTGGCCGCGAACGCCCAGGCCATGCGCGACGCATCGGGCCCCTGAATGTCGCTGAACGGCTCCCGGGCCGCGCCGCCACTCCAGGCGTGGCCGAGCCGGGAGACCTCGACCAAGGTGGCGACGGTGCCGCGCCTGCACTTGAAGTCGGTCACCGCCATCGGATAGCGCGCGCCGCGCTGCACGCTGCGCCGCGTGCCAGCCCGAGCGCCGGCTGCGTCGGCCCACACCTGCACCGCGGCGTGCGCATTGCTGGCCGACACCACTGGGTCGGCATCGCCGTGGATCACCATCAAGGGCGGCCACGACGCCGCCATCGCCAGCGGCGTGGCCGCCAGCGGCAGGGTGGCGCGGTGGCCATGCATGGCACCCAGCGCCGACAGCGTGGAATGCGCGGTGCCGGGCGGAATGCCCGAATGCATCACCACCGCCTTGAAGCGCTCCGGGTGCCGGGTCACCAGCAGCGCGGCCATGCTGGCGCCCGCCGAGAGCCCCGCCAGGGCCACGCGCGCGCGGTCCACCGGGTACAGCAAACACACTTGGTCGATCGCCTTCATGATCAGCGCCGCTTCGCCCCAGGCGCGCCCGGACGTGGTGTCGAACCAGTTCCAGCAGCCCTTGGCATTGGCCAGGCGGTCCTGCTCGGGGTAGAGCACGAGGAAGCGCTCGCGTGCGGCGATGCGGTTCATGCGCGTGCTCATCGCAAAGCTCTTCGCGTCCTGCCCGCAGCCGTGCAGCATCACCATCAACGGCAAGCGCTCACCGAAATGCACGTCGGGCGGTCGGTAGAGCCGAAAGCGGCGCGCGCCCGTGGTGCTGATCGCCACGCCGGTGATCCAGTCGCCCGCACCGGGCGGCGCTTTGCGCTTGTCGACCGCGGGTTTGAGCGCCTGGCCCATGGCCCGCGTGCCGGCGCGCACTGC
>NZ_JANMWL010000055.1:0-5966 GCF_031393925.1 Methylibium sp.
CAGGCTGGCAAACCGTTTGCCTCGGTGCTCAGTCTTCGAGCAGCGAGCGCAGCATCCACGCGGCCTGTTCGTGAACCGTCAGGCGCTGCGTCAACAGGTCGGCGGTCGGTTCGTCGGAGGCCTTGTCCACCAGCGGGAACAGCCCGCGTGCGGTGCGCGCCACGGCTTCGTGGCCCTGCACCAGGATGCGCACCATCTCCATCGCCTTGGGCGGATCGCCCGGCACATCGGGCAGCGAGCTCAGCTTGCCGAATTGCGCGTAGGAACCCTGGGCGGGAAAGCCAAGTGCGCGGATGCGCTCGGCCACCGGGTCGACCGCGTTCCAGAGTTCGGTGTACTGCACCATGAACATCGCGTGCAGCGTATTGAACATCGGCCCGGTGGCGTTCCAGTGGAAGTTGTGGGTGGTCAGGTAGAGCGTGTAGGTGTCGGCGAGCAGCGCGTTCAGGCCCTTGGCGATGGCGGCGCGGTCCTTCTCGGCGATGCCGATGTTCACGGGTGTCGAAGCAGTGCGGTTCTTGGCCATGAGAGAGCTCCTTCGTGGGTGGGTTGATCGAGGCTTTGGACGCTGGGCGGCCCTCACGGGGGGCAGCGCCGCAGGTGCGTGCGGGTCGTCATCTCAGCCCATCAGCGCCGGCATCAGTTGGGTGAGCGCCTGTTTGCGAGCCATGGCGCTGCCGAGCAAGGCGAAGCCGCGCAACTGGTTGTCGGCGGCGACGAAGCGGGCTTCGCAGCCGTCGTCGGTGGAGTCGACTTGCCAGTGGCCCTGTGCATCCGGCGGCGGCGGGCACACCACGGTCGGGCAGGCGGGCGTCTTCACCACCACCGGCATGGCGGGGTAGACGACAGGCGTGAGCGTGCCGGTCAAGGTGGCCGCCAGCGCGCGGGCTTGCTGCATGATCGGCATCACGTAGGGCAGCAGATGGCCCTGCACCTCGGCGCAGTCGCCCAACGCATACACATGCGCTCGTAGATCGACATGCACATGCGCTTGCGACGTGGCCAGCATCCGGTCGACCACCACACCACGCTGCACTGCCAGGCCGGCGGCTCGAGCCAAGGCCACGCGCGGACGCAGGCCGATGGCCGACAGCACGACATCCGCCTCGACGGCGCTGCCGTCGCTCAAGCTCACACGCAGGCCGCCCGCAACGCGTTCGACGCGACTAGCGCTAAGGCCGAGCCTGAACTGCACGCCAGCCGCCGCGAGCCGCTCTTGCAGCAGGCCACTCGCTTGCGGCGGCAGCAAGCGCGACAGCACGCGATCGGCAAGGTCAACAAGGGTCGGCGTCACGCCGCGCGACAGCAGGTCGTTGGCAAATTCGCAGCCGATCAGCCCGGCGCCCAGGATCGCCACGCGCTGCTTGCCGTGCAGCTGCTCGGCAAAGCGCGTGTAGTCGTCGAGGTCGTTGACCGAGAGCACCGCGTCGGCAGCGTCGCCCTCGAGTGGCACGCGGATCGGGTCGGCGCCAAGCGCCAGCACCAGATCGCGGTACACGAGCGTCTCGCCGCCCTCGAATTCAACCAGGCGCGCCGCCGTGTCGATGCGGCGCACGCTCACACCGGCCCGCACCGTGGCACCGAGATCGGCCGCCATCTTCTCGGCCGCCTTCATCACCAGCGTGGCGGGCGTCTTGTTGCCCGCCAGCGCGTTGGACAGCATCGGCTTGGAGTAGAAGCCGGCGTGGTCCCTGCTCACCACCACCAGCGGCGTGGTCTTGTCGAGCTTGCGCAACTCGCGAGCCACGGTATAGCCCGCGAGTCCGCTGCCAATGATGACGACCGGCTCACTCATGCCGCGCTCAGATTTCGACCATCTCGAAGTCGGACTTGGCCACGCCGCATTCAGGGCACTCCCAGTCCGCGGGGATGTCGTTCCACCGGGTGCCGGCCTTGATGCCGTCGTCGGGCATGCCCACGGCTTCGTCGTAGATGAAGCCGCAGACGACGCATTGATAGGTTTTCATGATTCAGTGTTCTTTCGTGCGTTGATCAGGCGGCCAGCTTGTCGAGCGTGGCCTGGTAATGGTTGGCGTGGCGTTGCTCGACCTTGGCCAATGCCGCAAAGCGCTTGGCGGCCTTCTCCAGCACCGCCTTGAACATCTCGGCATGTTCTCTGGATTCTGCGATCTGTTCGTCGATCTCTTTCACCGCCGCGGTGTTGCCTTCGGCGACCGCCGCATTGCGAAAGCTCGGGTACATCTCGGTGTATTCATAGGTTTCGCCTTCGATGGCGAACTGCAGCGCCTTGGCCGGCGTCATGTTGGCTTTGGGGAACAGCAGGTCGGCATGGCCGAAGGCATGCAGGATTTCTTGCTCGGCGGTGTCTTCAAACACCTTTGCGGTGGCTTCATCGCCCATCGCGCGGCAAAGCTTGGCGAAGTAGCGGTACTTGGTGTGCGCCATCGATTCGCCGGCAAAGGCCGACTCGAGGTTCTTGATGGTCGCGGACTCGGGATTGTGGAAGGAGCTGGACATGGTTTTCGCTTCAATCAAGTTGCAATGAGCGCTATCGTAAGTGCCTTACTGATAGCAACAAAGTCAATTGCTCGGATTGAAGCGATAGCCCCAGACAAAATGCCCCGCGGCGCCTATCAGGCATCGCGGGGCACGAATGGGACGTTGCAGCGGTGAGCGGTATTGAATCCGCTTAGGCGCTCGATAGGGCCGGGATTTCCCTAGCCCGTCAGGCGCGCCACACCGGCCAGCGGGCAGGCGTAGATGGCATTGCGAAGCGCCGCGATGGCCTCGTAGCGCGTGAAGCTGCGGCGCCACGCGAGCACCACACGGCGCGTGGGCACCGGGTCGGCGAACGGCACGTACTTCATGTGTTGCTGCTGCCCGCTGGCCACCGACAACTGCGGCACCACCGTGATGCCCACGCCCGAGGCCACCATGTACTTGATGGTCTCCAGCGACGAGCCCTCGAAGCTCTTGCGGATGCCCTCGGCGTTGCTCGCGAAGCGCGCGTACTCGGGGCAGACCTCGAGCACGTGGTCGCGAAAGCAGTGGCCGGTGCCCAGCAAGAGCATGGTTTCCTTCTTCAGCTCCTCGGACGGGATGCTGCTGCGCTTGGCCAGCGCGTGACCTTCGGGCAGCGCCACCACGAAGGGCTCGTCATAGAGCGGTGCCACGGCCAGGCCGGTGTCCGGGAAGGGCTCGGCGAGGATCGCCGCGTCGAGCTCGCCGGTGCGCAGCATGTCGAGCAGCTTGGCGGTGAAGTTCTCCTGCAGCATGAGCGGCATCTGCGGAAAGAGCTTGATCGCCTGCTTGACCAGGTCGGGCAGCAGATAGGGCCCGATCGTGTAGATGACGCCCAGCCGCAGCGGCCCGGCCAGCGGGTCCTTGCCGCGCTTGGCGGTCTCCTTGATGCCCGCCGCCTGCTCGATCACGGCCTGCGCCTGGCGCACGATCTCCTCGCCCAGCGGCGTGACCGAGACATCGTTGCTGCCGCGCTCGAAGATCTTCAGGTCGAGCTCGTCCTCGAGCTTCTTCACGGCCACGCTGAGCGTGGGCTGCGAGACGAAGCAGGCCTCGGCCGCGCGGCCGAAATGCCGTTCGCGGGCGACGGCGACGATGTAGCGCAGTTCGGTCAGGGTCATGGCATGCCGGCAGGGGTCAGAGGAGCATTTTGCGGGGTTTCAGGTGGCTTGGCGGCGCGCGGGCGCAGGGAACGCCGAGCGGCTACGCCTTCAGGTATTCGGCCTTGGTGCCCAGCCAGCGCTCGACCTGCGCGGCGGCGGCGCGCGGCTCACGCTCCAGCAAGGGCGGCGCCAGGCGCCGGGCCTCGGCCAGCAGGGCGGCGTCGTCGGTCAGGTCGGCAAAGCGCAACAGCGCGGCACCGCTCTGGCGCGCGCCCATGAATTCACCCGGGCCGCGGATGTCGAGGTCGCGGCGCGCGATCTCGAAGCCGTCGTTCGTCTCGACCATGGCCTTCAGGCGTGCCTTGCCGGCGTCGGACAGCGGCGCGGCATAAAGCAGCACGCACACGCTGGCCACCGCGCCGCGACCGACCCGCCCGCGCAACTGGTGCAGCTGCGACAGCCCGAAGCGCTCGGCATGCTCGACCACCATCAGGCTGGCGTTGGGCACGTCGACGCCGACCTCGATCACGGTGGTGCTCACCAGCACCGCGATACCGCCGGCAGTGAACAGCGCCATTACCGCCGCCTTCTCGGCCGCCGGCATGCGCCCGTGCAAGAGGCCCACCGCGACGCCGGGCAGGCTCTGGCCGAGCCTGGTGTGCGTCTCGGTCGCGTTCTTCAGGTCGAGCGTCTCCGACTCCTCGATCAGCGGGCACACCCAATACACCTGCCGCCCCTTGGCCACCTCGCCCTGCACCCGTTCGACGACGGCGTCGCGCTTGCTATCGGCGAACAGCTTGGTGAGCACCGGCGTGCGCCCGGGCGGCAGCTCGTCGATGGTGCTGACCGCCAGGTCGGCGAAGTAGCTCATCGCCAGGGTGCGCGGTATCGGCGTGGCGCTCATCATCAGGAGATGGGGTTCGAGCGGCGCGCGCGCGCAGTCCGCGTGATCCGGTCTGACGTGCGCCGTGGTGCTCGCTGGGCTGTCGCCCGACTCCTGCGCGGCGGCGAGCCCGGCTTGGCCCGCCAGTTTGCGCCGCAAGGCCAGCCGCTGCGCAACGCCAAAGCGGTGCTGCTCGTCGACGATGGCCAGGCCCAGCCGCGCGAACAGCACGTCGTCCTGAATCACCGCGTGCGTGCCGACCACCAGCCCGGCGGCGCCCGAGGCCACCCGCTCGAGCATCTGCGTGCGCGCCTTGCCCTTGCGGCTGCCGGTGAGCCACGCGACCTGCACGCCCAGCGGCTCGAGCCAGCCGATGAGCTTGTGGAAATGCTGCTCGGCCAGGATCTCGGTGGGCGCCATCAGGGCGCACTGCCAGCCGGCGTCGATGGCCAAGGTGGCGGCCAGCGCCGCGACCACCGTCTTGCCCGAGCCGACGTCGCCCTGCAGCAGGCGGTGCATCGGCTGCGGCGTGGCCAGGTCGTGCGCGATCTCGGCGCCGACCCGGCGCTGCGCGCTCGTCAGCGCGAACGGCAAGGTGGCCAGGAGCTGCGCGTGGACGCCGCCGTCGGCGCGCTCGCGCAAGGCCGGTGCGACCAGCGCCGCACGTTCGCGCCGCGCCATCGCCTGCGAGAGTTGCTGCGCCAGCAACTCGTCGAACTTGAGCCGCTGCCAGGCCGGGTGGCTGCGGTCCTCCAAGGTCGCCGGGCTCACGTCGGGCAGAGGCTGGTGCAGGAACAGGAGCGCCTGGCGCAGCAAGGGCAGACCGTGCGGTACCACGCCCTCGGGCAACAGCTCACCGAGCGGCGCTCGCGCCAGCGCCGCCGCCACCACCTTGCGCAAATAGGCCTGCGGCAGCTGCACGCTGGTCGGGTAGACGGGTGTGAGCGAGGCCGGCAGCGGCGTGTCGGCGTCCACCGCCTTGACGGCAGGGTGGACCATCTCGCGCCCCAGGAAGCCGCCGCGCAGTTCGCCGCGTACGCGCAGGCGCTTGCCGACGGCCAAGGCCTTTTGCTGCGAGGCATAGAAGTTGAGGAAGCGCAGCACCAGCTCGCCGCTGCCGTCGCCCAAGGTCACCACGAGCTGGCGCCGCGACCGCTGCTCGACGCGGCAGTCGCTGACGACGCCTTCGACCTGCACCGGCTGCCCCTCGCGCGCGTCGGCAATGCGCACGATGCGCGTCTCGTCCTCGTAGCGCAGCGGCAGGTGCAGTGCGAGGTCGATGTCGCGCACGAGGCCGAGCTTTTGGAGGGCGCGCTGGGGGCCTGACAGCACGCGTGGCGCGGCAGAAGGCGCGGTCGCGGGGGGCTCGGTCACCTCGGGCATGGAACAATTCTGCCTTCATGCCTCGCTGCCACACGCTTGCGGACTTCGACTTCGCGCTCCCGCCCGAGCTGATCGCCCAGCATCCGCAACATGAGCGCAGCGCGTCGCGCTTGCTT
>NZ_JANMWL010000098.1:0-5616 GCF_031393925.1 Methylibium sp.
GGCGCACGCGCGTGAACTGCAGCCCGACGTGGTGGTGCTCGACGTCGACCTTGGCGGCGAAGACGGCCTGGCACTGATCCCGGCGCTGCACTGCATCGCTGCGTGCGAGGTGGTGGTGCTCACCAGCCTGGCCGACCCGCAGGTCGCAGCGCGCGCGCACGGTCTTGGCGCTCGCGCCTGCGTGCAGAAGACGGCACCCGCCGCCGAGCTGATCGGGCTGCTGGACGGCATCGCGAACGCGCGCATTGGTGACAGCAAGGCGCTCACACCCCCCGCATCCATGGGGAGCGCTTTGTCCCGCTCGCATGGGACCAAGCACCCATGAGCGCCGGGCAATTGCGCCGATGGCAGGGCCGCGATGGCTGGCTACATTGAGGTCATCGAAGCAAGAACGGTCCGACAGAAAACCACACGAGGGAGCGCCATGACGACTAACAGCACCGCCTGCCTCGCCCGCTTCATGCGTGAAGACGAGGCCGTGACGGCCATTGAATACGGGCTGTTGGCGGCCTTGATTGCGGTGGCCTGCATCGTTGCGTTCCAGGCCACCGGCACGTCGCTGAACGCCCTCTACAACTACTGGAGCGCCGCAGTCAACGCGGCGCTGTAATGCTGATTTGAAAGATTTCAGCCTGGTCCGGGCTGATTCGCAGAGCCGGCGACGGCGTTCATCAACAGGAGAGGAAGCATCATGAAACTCGTTAACTTCATCAAGAACTTTGCCCGCGAAGACGACGGCGTCACCGCCATCGAATACGGCCTGATCGCGGCGCTGATCGCGGTGGTGATCATCGCCTCCGTGACAATCGTTGGGACCCAGCTCGCGCTGGTCTTCACGAGAATTGGCACCGCCCTGACCACCGCGCTGGCGTAAGTGTCGTCACGCACCCGCAAGGTCACAGCGCTTCGAGCACGCAACGGGAGGCCGGCATGGAACCACATACCGCGCTGATCCTGCTCGCCTTCATTGCGCTTGTGATGGCCGCCGTGGTGTTCGATCTGCGCACCCGGCGCATCCCCAACAGCCTCGTGCTGGCGGGGATGGCGCTGGGCCTTTTATTCCAGACCGTGGCCCCGAGCGGCGGCGGTCTTTTCAATGGCGCCGGCGACGGCAGCCTCGGCCCTGCGCAAGCGCTGCTCGGCGCGGCCACCGGCCTGGCGCTCTTCATGCCGATGTACGCGCTGCGCACGCTGGGCGCCGCTGACGTCAAGCTGCTCGGCATGGTCGGCATGTGGCTGGGCGCAGAACCGGTTGCCTGGGCCGCGCTCTGGGCACTGCTGGCCGGCGGCGCGCTCGCGCTCGCCGTCGCAGTCGGCAGCGGCGTCATGCGCCAGGTGCTGAACAACCTGCACGACATGCTCTGGTACTCGCTCCTGCGCATCCAGACCGGCCAGGACATGTCGGTCGCGGCACCGAGCCGCACCACCGGCCGGCTGCCCTATGCGCTGGCCATCGCCTGCGGCACGACGGTCGAAGTCGTGCGCCAGTTGATGCGCACGTCTTCCTGAACACCGCCTCCACTTGGGACGAACGACATGACCTCCCGCGTGATCCCGCTCCCCACCCTCGGTGATGAACTGCTGACCCATGCCATCGAGGCCGGCGCCGGCAGGCACCGGCCCGCTGTTGCCACCACCGCCGGGCTGCCGCACGCCCCGCGCACGATCGAGGAAACCGGCCTCTCGCTGCTGCTCCTGTCGGAGCTGGCGCTCAAGGTGATGCAGCAGCACGGACTCACGCACCTGCAGGAGCTCTCGGCCCACCTCAAGCTCAGCGCGGCCTTGATCGAGGGCCTGTACCTGCAGCTGCGCAAAGAGTCGCTGATCGACATCCACCGCCGTGGCGAGCTCGACGGCGACGTGACCTACGCACTCACCACCGCGGGCCGCGCGCGCGCCACCGACGCGCTGTCGCGCAACCTCTACAGCGGCCCGGTACCGGTGCCCCTGGGCGCCTACAGCGCAAGGGTGCAGGCGCAGAGCGTGGCCGACATGGGCGTGACGCAAGACGCGCTAGAAACCTCGCTGGCCGGCGTGGTGATCCGCCCCGAGGTGCGCGACCAGCTCGGCGCGGCCATGAACTCGCGGCGCGCGATCATGCTGTACGGCCCGCCCGGCGCCGGCAAGACCTTCCTGTGCGAGCTGATGTCGCGGCTCTTGAGCGGGCATGTGGCGGTGCCCTACGCGGTGGAAGTGGCCGGCGAGATCATCCGCGTGTTCGACCCCTTGATGCATCGCCCGGCGCGCAACTCCGGCGGCCCGCGCATCGACATCGACAACCGCAACCGCAGCGACGCCCGCTGGGTGCTGTGCGAGCGGCCCATGGTCACGACCGGCGGCGAGCTCACGCTCGAAATGCTCGACCTGGTGTTCGACCCGCGCGCCGGCTACTACCAGGCGCCACCGCACTTCAAGGCCAACAACGGCCTGTTCCTGGTTGACGACCTGGGGCGCCAATTGGTCACGCCGCGCCAGTTGCTCAACCGCTGGATCCTGCCGATGGAGCACCGGCACGACTTCCTCATGCTGAGAAACGGCGCCAAGTTCCAGATCCCGTTCGACAGCTTGCTGTTTTTCTCGACCAACCTCGCGCCCTCGGACGTGGCCGACGAGGCCTTCCTGCGGCGCATCGGCTACGAGATCTTCGTCGGCCCGGTCACACAAGAGCAATACCGCCAGATCACGCGCGAGGTGTGCGAGGAATACGCGGTGCCCTACACCGACGCCGCCTTCGAGCTGCTGCTCGGCTACCACCAGCGCCACGCCCGGCCGTTCCTGGCCTGCTACCCGCGTGACTTGGTGCGCCAGTTGGCCGACTACGGCGCGTACCACGGCCAGGCCGCCGAGCTCTCCAGCGATATGCTGGACTGGGCTTGGCACAACTACTTTGCAACCGAACCGGCGCGCGCTGACAGCGCGGCCATGGGAGCGTCACTATGAAGAGCACACGCGGATTGTTCATGCTGTTGATCGCGCTTTTGGCGGGCGGTGCGGCCGTGGCCTTTGCCTCGCGCTGGATGCAGGCGCAGGCCAAGGGCGGCGGCCTCATTGCGGTGGCCGCCGTGGACGTGCAGCTCGGCTCCAAACTCGTGCCCGAGATGCTGCGCATGGTGGAGTGGCCCTCGAGCAGCGTACCGCCGGGTGCCTTTACGCAGGTGGCAGAGCTGGACGGGCGGGTCGTCAAGTCATCGGTCACGCGCGGCGAGCCCATCATCGAAGGCAAGCTCGCCCCCGCGGGCACCCAGGGCGGCCTCTCGGCGGTGGTGGCCGACGGCAAGCGCGCGATGACCGTGCGCGTCAACGACGTGATCGGTGTGGCCGGCTTCGCGCTGCCGGGCAATCACGTCGACATCATGGTCAACACGGTGAACGAAGGCAACCGCCGCGGCGACCAGGACAAGGCCATCAGCAAGATCGTGCTCGAACGAATCCTGGTGCTGGCGGTGGCGCAGGAAGCCAGCCGCGACGAGACCAAGCCCAAGGTGGTGAACGCGGTCACGCTCGAGGTCACGCCCTCGCAGGCCGAGAACCTGGACCTGGCGCGCAGCGTGGGCACCTTGTCGCTGGTGTTGCGCAACCAGGTCGAAACCCAGCTCGGCGAAACCGGAGGTGCCACCAAGGCGACGCTGCTCGGAGAAGACCATTCAGCGCCGCCGTTGGTGGTGGCCGCAGCGTCTGCACCGGCACCGGTCAAGCGCGCGGTGCGGCGAGTGCAGCCCGTGGCCGCGGCGCCGGTCGTCGCCGTGCAGAGCGCGACCTGTGTCGAGGTGATTCGCGGCACGGTCAAGAGCAACGAATGCTTCTAGTGCGCCCTCGAGCTACGCAAGTACCTAAGTCAACAAGATCAATCACAAGACGGGAGATCTCATGCGCAGCCAACGTCACGCTCTGTCATCCCTGTGGTCGCTGCGGCTGCGTCGCCGGCTGCAGTACGGGCTGCTCGGCGTTGCCACCACCGGCGCCCTGATCGCGCCAGCGGGCTGGGCGCAAAGTGCGCCGCCGGTGAAGCTGGCCGCAGCGGCCAGGACCGCAACACCGGGCCCCGTCGCACGCACGGTCGCGCCGAGCGATGCCGCGGTGGCACCCTGCGAGCGCGTGCTGATAGCGCCGCCCGTGCAGGTGAGCGTGGGCAAATCGACCGTGCTCAAGCCCGCCAGCCCGATCACGCGAGTGATCCTCGGCAACCCCGAGGGCTCGCGCGCCGCGCGGCCGGTGGAGGCCAAGGGCAAGGATGACCCCAATGCCGCCAGCGGCGGCATGATGGACGACAAGTCGCGCCCCGGCGTGGCCGAGGTCGACGTGCTGCTCTTGAGCCCGACCGAGGTCTACGTGCTGGGCAAGAGCATCGGCACCACCAACGTGGTGCTGCGCGACCGCGCCGGGCAATGCACCGCCTTCGACGTGGTCGTCACCATGGACACCGGCTCCTTGCAGGCGGTGATCGGCCAACTGCTGCCCGACGAGCGCGGCGTGCGCGTGGCCTCGGCCTATGACTCGATCGTGCTGATGGGCACGGTGTCCGATAACGGCGCCGTCACGCGTGTCATGGACCTGGCCAACGCCTATGTGCGCGGCGCGGGCGGCGGCGGCAACACCAGCGTGGTGGGCGCCAACCCGCGCATCGTCAACATGCTCTCCACCGGTGCGCCGCAGCAGGTGATGCTGGAGGTGAAGGTGGCCGAAGTGTCGAAGGCACTGCTCGACCGCTGGGGCATCAACTTCACGCGGGCCTTCATGTCGGCCGACGGCGCGACGATGAAGCTGATCAGCGGATTGCTCGGAGGCGTCGGTGCGGTCGCCGGACAGGTTTCCGGTGTTCAAGGCGGGCTGATCAACGGCACGATCTCCGGCACGGTCGCCACCAACGGGCAGGCCGTCAGCCAATTTGCCGGGCCCGTGCGACTCATCAACGGCGAGGTCAAGCCGGCTCTCGGATCGGGCACGACCCAGATCGGCGTCGATGCCCAAAAGACCGATGGCTTGGTGAAGATCCTGGCCGAGCCGACCATCATGGCAATCAGCGGCCAAAAGGGCAGCTTCAACGCCGGGGGAAAGATTTTTATCCCGGTGGCGCAGGACAGCGGCTCGGGTGGCCGCACGATCACGCTGGAGGAAAAAGAGTTCGGCGTGTCGATAGCCTTCTTGCCGACGGTGCTGGACGGTGGACGCATCAATCTCGATGTGGCCTCCGAGGTCTCGGAACTCAACCGCGAAGGCGTGGGCATTTCGGCGCCCGGTGTCAGCGGCATCGCCATCTTGCCTTCCTTTACTTCGCGGCGCGCCCGCACCACGGTGCAGTTGGCGGATGGCCAGAGCTTTGCGATCGGCGGTCTGATCCGCAACAACAGCACCGCCAACATCCGCGCCTTTCCCATCCTGGGCGAGCTGCCGATCATCGGCGCGCTGTTTCGCAGCACCGAGTTCCAGACCGACAAGTCGGAGCTGGTGTTCGTGATCACGCCGCGCCTGGTGAAGCCGCTGCCGCCGACTTACGCCTTGCCGACCGACAACTACATACCGCCGACGCGCAGCGAGCTGCATTTGCAGGGTCGGCTCGAGGGGCGTCAGGCCGACGGCGAACCGAGGGTCAACGCAGCATCGACAACGGCTCCCGCT
>NZ_JANMWL010000131.1:0-8127 GCF_031393925.1 Methylibium sp.
GCTGCGTTCAAACAAGCGCGACGAGTCAGAGGACGAAGCGCTGCGCGCGGCCACGAGCCCTGTGCTCCTCAGCGCCTCGAAGGCGCGCTGCCGCCTGCCCGGACGCGCCTTTGCAGACACGGCGGTGGGTTGCGTTGAGAACCGCCGCGCCGTGGGCTCGCGGCACGCGGTACACGGCGGTGGCGTCTGCCAGGGCACGCCTTTGCAGACACGGCGGTGCTCTGGGTTGCGCGTACACACGCTGGTCGCTCGCGGCGCGCGGCTCGCGGTGCTGGGCGGGGCGTCTGCCAGGGGCGCGTTCGCAGATACAGCGTCGGTTCTCGCCGCGAACCCCAAGCTGATGGCTCGCGCAGGCGGTGCCCGGCGGGGGCTCACTCTGTGGCGGCGAGGAGCGCAGGGTTGGGGTCGGCGTGCGGAGCACGCTTCGTAGGCTGACTCGCCACGGTTGTTAGTGTGGAGTGAACGCAGCGAGTTGCGCGACGGGCCAGGCCCGAGCACCGCAGCGCAGTCGAAGCGAAGCGGAGACCGCCACAGCGTGAGCCCCCGCAGGGCGTCGCCTGCCGTGTCGTGCGAACGCGTTCGAAACACTTGAAGGATCCGAGGCCGGCCGCGCAGAAAAAAGCGCCCCGCAGGACGCTTTTTTCAGTGCGAGCCGAGCGCCGGCCGCTCGGCAGGAACTCAGTTGAACTTGTAGTCGGTCTTCGCCTTGGCCTTCAACTCGTCGCGAAAGGTCTGGAGCTTTTGCTGGGTAAGGCGTTGCTGGATCTGCGGCTTGACTTCCTCGAAGGCCGGGAACTGCGCGTTGCGTACGTCATCGAGCTTGAGGATGTGCCAGCCGAACTGGCTCTTCACCGGCTCGTCGGTCAGGCCGCCCTTTTGCAGCTTGGTCATGGCCTGCGAAAACTCGGGCACGTAGTTGCCGGGTGCGGCCCAGTCGAGCTCGCCGCCCTTGGGCGCCGAGCCGGGGTCCTTGCTCGATTTCTTGGCGGCTTCCTCGAAGCTCGCGCCGCCCTTGAGCTGCGCGGTCAGCGCCTTGGCTTCGTCTTCCTTCTCGACCAGGATGTGGCGTACCTTGTATTCCTTGTCGCCGGCCTGCGACTTGGCCTTGTCGTACTCGGCCTTGAGGTCGGCGTCGGCCACCGGGTTCTTCTTCTGGAAGTCGGTGAACAGCTCGCGGATCAGGATGCTCTGGCGTGCCAGCTCCATCTGCTGCTTGTATTCGGCGCTCGCGGCGACACCGCGCTTCTCGGCCTCTTGCACGAAGATTTCACGCAGCACGACTTCGTCCTTGACCTGGCTCTCGGTCTCCGGCGGCAGGGTCTGGCCCTGGCTTTGCGCCTGCTTGGTGACCTGGCTCAGCAGTGCCTCGGCGCGGGACTTGGGGACCGGCTTGCCGTTGACGGTGGCGATGTTCTGCGCGGCGGCCAGGGCAGGCGCCAGCAGGGCGGCGGCCAGGGCCGCGATTGAGAGGCGGGCGGCAAGATGGATGGGCTTCATCGGTTCGGACTGCATGAGAGGGTTGGGGAGGGCGGAGCGGCGCGGCGACGAGCCGGCCATCAGGGGGCGCTGCGTGACGCCTCAGTCGGCGTCAGGGTGGTCAGGGCCAGTGCGTGAATGCCGTTTTGCATCCATGACGCGAGGGCATCATACACAAGGCGATGGCGCGCCAGTCGCGACAAACCTTCGAAGCGCGCACTGACAAGGCGGACCGAAAAATGCCGTCCTTCGAGGGCGCCGGCATGGCCGGCGTGGAGGTGGCTGTCGTCGGTGACGGCGAGCTCGAGGGGTGCCAGCGCGGCGCTCAGGGCGGCCTGTACTTCGTCGGCGCTCGGCGGCGCATGCAGGCTCGGCTCACTCATCTCCGGTCTTCATGTGGCGGCTCAGGTAGAGCCCCTGGGCCAGCGTGAACAGCAGCATCAGGCCGATGCCACCGAACAGCTTGAAGTTGACCCAGATGTCGGTCGGGAAACTGTAGGCCACGTAGAGATTGGCCAGGCCCATGAAGGCAAAGAAGCCGATCCACATGAGGTTGAGGTTGCGCCACACGGCCGGTGGCAGCTGCAGCTGCTCGCCGATCATGGTCTGCAGCAGGTTTTTGCGAAACAGCGCCTGGCTGAGCCAGAACGCCGTGCCCATGACCCAGTACAGCACGCTGGGTTTCCACTTGATGAAGGTCTCGTTGTGGAACCACACCGTGGCGCCGCCCAGCACGGTGACCAGGCCCAGGCTCACCCACAGCATGGTGTCGACCTTGCGCCCGTGCGCGATGAGCCAGCCGATCTGCGCGAAGGTGGCGACGATCACCACCAGCGTGGCCAGCAGCACCGGCGCCTCGCCCGCGCCCACGGTGCCGCCCGAAACCAGGAAGCCAAAGTGCTCGCTGGCGAACGTGGCGGCGTCGTCGGGCCGGCTCCCCGCCAGCTTGAAGGCGGCGAAGAACAGCAAGATGGGCAGGAAGTCGAACAGTATCTTCATCGGGGTAGGGGCTCGGGGTCGAAACGGCCGGTCGTTCGCCAGAAGCGGCGATTGTGCGTGCTCGCCGCTGCGCCTATTTGCCGGGGTCGAACGCGAGCGAGGCCGAGTTGATGCAAAAGCGCTCGCCGCTGGGCGCCGGGCCGTCGTCGAACACATGGCCGAGGTGGGCACCGCAGCTCTTGCAGCGCACCTCGACGCGCACCATGCCGTGGCCGCGGTCGACCACGCGCTCGACGATGCCGGCCGCCAGCGCTTCGGAGTAGCTCGGCCAGCCGCAACCGGCGTCGAACTTGGTGGCGGAGTCGAACAGCGGCTCGCCGCAGCAGACGCAGGCGTAGGTGCCGCGTTCCCAATGGTCCCAGTACTTGCCGCTGAAGGCGCGCTCGGTGGCGGCATGGCGGGTCACATCGAACTGCATCGGGTCGAGTCGGGCTTGCCACTCGGCCTCGCTCTTGTTGACCTTGCGGTCGGTGTCGTCGGTTGCGCTCATGATGAACAGGACACCTCCAGGTGTTGCGCCCAGTCGGGCGGGAAGTCGGCATAGGCCGAGCGCTCGGGCTGCTCGTCGAAGGGGCGCTCCAGCACCTTCAACAGGCGCTCGGTCGCGCCGTAGTCGCCGCCGTCGGCGGCGCGGATGGCATTCTCGGCCAGGTGGTTGCGCAGCACGTACTTTGGGTTGACGCGCTTCATTCGCAATGCCCGCTCGGCGTCGACGCTCTGCTCCGCCGCGAGCCGCGCCGCATAGCGCAGCGCCCAGGCGTCGAAGGCGGCGCGGTCGATGAAGAGGTCGCGCACCGGGCCGGCGTCGGCGGCGTCGAAGTCAGCCAGCCGTCGCCAGGCCAGCGTGTAGTCGGTGCGCCCTGCGGCGAGCAGCGTGAGCCAGTCGTCGATCAGCGCTTGGTCGGCGTCATGCTCGGCCACGAGACCGAGCTTGGCGCGCAGGCGTGCGCTCAGCGCCGCGGGAAAGACGCTTCGGTAGGGCTCGAGCGCTTCGAGCGCGGCCTCGCTGGCCGCTTCGGCTTGCCCCATCAGCGGCAGCAGCGCCTGGGCGAGCGCATGCAGGTTCCACAAGCCGACGTTGGGCTGGCGTGCAAAGGCATAGCGCCCCTGGTGGTCGGAGTGGTTGCAGACGTGGCCGGGGTCGAAGCCGTCGAGAAAGCCGAACGGGCCGTAGTCGATGGTGAGGCCCAGCACCGACATGTTGTCGGTGTTCATCACGCCGTGGCAAAAGCCCACCGCCTGCCAGTCGGCCATCAAGGTCGCGGTGCGCCGCGTCACCTGACCGAGCAGCGCGGCCAGCGGGTTGGCAGCGTCGCGACACTCGGGGTAGTGGCGGTCGATGACGAAGTCGACCAGGCGCGCGAGTTCGCCGTGCAGGCCGTGGTGCGCAAAGTGCTCGAAGTGACCGAAGCGCAGGAAGCTCGGCGCCACGCGCGTGACCACCGCCGCGGTTTCGATGCTCTCGCGCCGCACCGGCAAGGCCGAGCCGGTGACGGCCAGTGCGCGCGTGGTGGGTATGCCCAGGTGATGCATCGCCTCGGAGCACAAGAACTCGCGGATCGACGAGCGCAGCACCGCGCGGCCATCGCCCATGCGGGAGTAAGGCGTCGGCCCGCTGCCCTTGAGCTGCAGCTCCATCGGTCCGGCCGGACTCGCGACTTCGCCGAGCAGCAGCGCCCGCCCGTCGCCGAGCTGGCCGGCCCACACGCCGAACTGGTGGCCGCTGTAGACGGTGGCCAGCGGCTCGCTGCCGGGCCAGGGGGCGCCGCCGGACAAGACCTCGAGCGCGCGCCACGCGGGTCGATCGGCCCAGTCTGCGGGCCAGCCGAGCAGCGCCGCGCAGCTCTCGCTGGTGGCGACCCACTGCGGCTCAGGCAGCGCTTGCGCGGCGAGCCGGGTGGAAAACGCGTCACCGAGCGCGGCATACGTGTTGAGCCAGCGCAGCGGCGCGGCAGCGGCTTCATCGGGCCGGGTGGCCGCGTCCGTCGCGGTCGCGGTTAAAACCGCAGGGCGGTCGAGCACGGGCGCGGGTACGTCATTCATCCATGGCAGTCTATCGAGCGGCCATCGGCCCGCCAGCGTCTAGGGCTTACCCGCGGCCGGCCGCGAGAGGCCGTTTCCTATGATGCGGCGCACCCTTAGCGACCTCCAGGAGAAAACGCCATGCCGCATTTGATGGGCCAGATGATGCAGATGCCGCTGATGATCTCGTCGCTGATCACGCACGCGGCGCGCCACCATGGCACGACCGAGATCGTCTCCAGGCGCGTCGAAGGCGACCTGCATCGCACCACCTATGCCGATGCCGAACGGCGCGCGCGGCGCGTGGCCAAGGCACTGGACCGGCTGGGACTGGCCACGGGCGCGCGCGTGGCCACGCTGGCCTGGAACGGTTATCGCCACTTCGAGCTGTATTTCGGTGTCTCCGGCAGCGCCCGCGTGGTGCATACGATCAACCCGCGTCTGGCGCCCGATCAGGTGGCGTGGATCGCCAACCATGCCGAGGACAGCGTGCTGTGCTTCGACATGAGCTTCCTGCCGATCATCAAGGCCGTCTGGCGCCAGTGCACCACCGTCAAGCACTGGATCGCGCTCTGCGACGCCGACGCGCTGCCCAAAGACAGCGGCATCGACGGCCTGCAAAGCTACGAAGCCTGGGTCGACGCCGAGAGCGACGGCTACGACTGGCCCGCGTTCGACGAGAACAGCGCCGCCGTGCTGTGCTACACGAGCGGCACCACCGGCAACCCCAAGGGCGCCCTCTACAGCCACCGCTCGACCCTGCTGCACGCCTACGCCGGGGCGCTGCCCGATGCCCTGGACCTGTCGGCGCGCGACTGCGTCCTGCCGGTGGTGCCGATGTTTCACGTCAACGCCTGGGGCATTCCGTACGGGGCGGCGATGACCGGCGCCAAGCTGGTGTTCCCGGGGCCGGCGCTCGATGGCAAATCGGTCTACGAGCTGCTCGAGTCCGAGCGCGTGACCATGGCCGCCGGCGTGCCGACGGTGTGGCTGATGCTGCTCAACCACGTCAAGCAGCACGGACTCGCGTTCACGCACATGCGTCGCACGGTGATCGGCGGCTCGGCCTGCCCGCCGGCCATGATCAAGAGCTTTCGCGACGACTACGGTGTCACCGTGCTGCACGCCTGGGGCATGACCGAAATGTCGCCGCTGGGCACCGTGTGCAAGCTCAAGCTGGCGCAAAGCGAGCTGGACGCCGACGCCCAACTGGCGGTGATGGCCAAGCAGGGCCGGGCGGTTTACGGCGTTGACATGCGCATCGTCGACCCCGACGGCCGCGAGCTGCCGTGGGACGGCCAGGCCAGCGGCGACCTGCACGTGCGCGGCCCGTGGGTCATCCAAAGCTACTTCAAGGGCGAGGGCGGCGACCCGCTGGTGGGCGGCTGGTTCCCCACCGGCGATGTGGCGGTGATCGACGCCGATGGTTTTTTGCAGATCACCGACCGCAGCAAGGACGTGATCAAGTCCGGCGGCGAGTGGATCAGCTCGATCGACATCGAGAACGTGGCCATCGCCCACCCCGGCGTGGCGATGGCGGCCTGCATCGCCCTGCCTCACCCCAAGTGGGACGAGCGACCACTGCTGGTGGTGGTCAAGAAGCCCGGTGCCGAACTCACCAGCGCAGAGTTGCTGCGCTTCTATGAAGGCCGCGTCGCCAAGTGGCAGGTGCCCGACGACGTGGTGTTCGTCGACGCCATTCCGCTCGGTGCCACCGGCAAGATGCAGAAGAACAAACTGCGCGAGCAGTTCAAGGCGCACAAGCTGCCGAACGCCTGAGTTTTCGGCGCCACGCTGGCCCATGGCGCTTGCCAATGACGCCCGAGCAGCGTCGTGTGATCACGGGCTGCGGCCCACAGGAGACTCCCATGCAACTCGAGCGCCTCACCCGCCTGGTCGTCGGCGCGGGCATGGCCCTTAACGCCGGCCTGGCCTTCGCGCAAAAGGGCGAGACCGTCAAGATCGCCTGGATCGACCCGCTGTCGGGTCTGATGGCGCCGGTGGGTCAGAACCAGATCAAGAGCTTTCAGTTCTTTGCCGACAAGTTCAACAACGACGCCAGGCTCAACCCGGCCGGCGTCAAGTTCGAGATCATCGCGCTGGACAACAAGCTGAGCCCGACCGAGAGCCTCAACGCCCTGAAGGCCGCGCTCGACCAGGGCGTGCGCTACATCACCCAGGGCAATGGCTCCTCGGTGGCCGGCGCGCTGATCGACGCGGTGGCCAAGCACAACGAACGCAACCCGGGCAAGGAGGTCGTCTACCTCAATCACTCGGCGGTGGATCCCGACTTCACCAACAGCAAGTGCAACTACTGGCACTTCCGCTTCGACGCCGACACGTCCATGAAGATGGAGGCGCTCACCACCTTCATGAAAGACCAGGCCGACATCAAGAAGGTCTACCTGCTCAACCAGAACTACTCGCACGGCCAGCAGGTCGAGCGCTTCGCCAGGGAAAATCTGGCGAAGAAGCGGCCCGACATCCAGATCGTCGGCACCGACCTGCACCCGCTGGCGCAAGTGCGCGACTTCGCGCCCTATGTCGCCAAGATCAAGGCGGCGGGCGCCGACACCGTCATCACCGGCAACTGGGGCTCCGACCTGGCGCTGCTGATGAAGGCCGCCAACGAAGGCGGCTACGGCGGCAAGTTCTTCACCTACTACGCCGGCGTCAGCGGCACGCCCACGGCCTTGGGCAAGAGCTTTGAAGGCAGGATCTTCCAGGCCGCCTACAACCACTACAACCTGCCCGGCCAGATGGGCCAGTGGCAGAACGAATTCAAGGCAAAGTTCAACGACGACTTCTACACCGGCTCGGTGATCCGCATCTTCGCGGCGCTCACCACGGCGATGGTCAAGGCCAAGTCGACCGACCCGGTGAAGGTGGCCGCTGCGCTCGAAGGCCTCAGGTTCGACGGTCAGATGAACGGCGAGGTCGAGATGCGCAAGGCCGACCACCAGTTGCAGCAGCCGCTCTACATCACGGTGTGGCAGAAGGCCGATGCCAGGTTTCCCTACAGCCCCGAAAACACCGGCATGACCTTGGCACCCGTCAAGGAGTACCCGGCCTACGTGTCGAGCACGCCGACGAGCTGCCAGATGAAGCGGCCGTAGACAGGTCTTTTCGCTGAAATTTTCTGGCCCGATCGGGAGACCAGCTCGGGCCTTTCATTGCGTGCGGTGTGCTGACTGAGGAGTCGATGGAGTTCTTCACTATCTCCATGCTCAACGGCCTGAGCTACGGCTTGTTGCTGTTCATGCTGAGCTCGGGGCTCACGCTCATCTTCAGCATGATGGGCGTGCTCAACTTCGCGCACGCCAGCTTCTACATGCTCGGCGCCTACATCGCCTATGGGGTCGCGCGGCTGATCGGCTTCTGGCCGGCGCTCGTCGTCGCGCCGCTGGTGGTGGGCGTGCTGGGCGCGCTGTTCGAGCGCACCGCGCTGCGCAAGGTCCACAAGTTCGGCCATGTGCCGGAGTTGCTCGTCACCTTCGGCATCTCTTACGTGATCCTGGAGCTGGTGCAGTTGATCTGGGGCCGCGCGGCGGTCGCCTTCGCGCCGCCCGAGGCGCTGCAGGGGCCCGCATTTACGCTGGTGGGCTCGGCCGGCGAAGGTTTGCGCATGGT
>NZ_JANMWL010000143.1:0-7058 GCF_031393925.1 Methylibium sp.
GCGAAATGGCCAGCCTGAGCGAGCGAGACGATGATCGCGAAAGCCTTCGCTTCCCAGGGCTCGGCGAAGGCCATGTCGCCATCGACGCCAAGCGGCAACGCCTTGCCGCGCAGCGGCGAAATCGGCGGGTCGATCATCGGCTTCATCGGCTCCACCGGGCGAAGGCCCGCATCAGTCGAGGTCGATGTAGTCATCGAACACGTCGACGCGCAGCGTGTCGCGCTCCGCCGCCGCGGGCCCCCACAGTTCGCGTGCCGTGAAGCGCACGCTGTAGCAGTGCTGCGGCTTCTCGGCCAGGCCGTGCGCGAGCGTGTCGGGGAACGCGAACACGCCGTGGTCCTGCTCGATGGTGCCGAGCTTGCAGCGCAGGTAGCCGGGCAGGCGGGTGTGGGTGGCCGGGTTGTGGTTGCGCACGCGAACTCGGTCGCCGACGCGAAAGCGCGGCGCCACCGGCTCGGCCACGCGCGCCGAGGCGCCGGTGGCGACGACCACGGGGACGATGTCGGGGGTGAGCAGCATCAGTGGCCCGCCTTGCGCAGCCGGGCGACGCGCGCATCGAGCTCGTTGCTGGTGACGATGCCACGCTTGGTCAACACCGCTTCGAAGCCGATCATCCAGTGCTCGTAGTACGACGACTGGAGGTAATGCGCTGCGTCGATTTTCTCGATCGCGTGGCGGAACTCGTCAACCGTGTAGCCGGCAAACACGAAGGTCGACGCGAACAGCGCAAACGCGCGCCCCTCCCACGCCTCGTGAAACACCGGTTCGTGTTGCTCGGGCAGCACCGGCCCGAGGCCGTGCATGCCGCCCAGATCGTGAATGCCATTCATTGGGTCGCTCCGTTCCTTCAGGGGGCCTTGGCCTTGGTGACGCCGATCATCGAGTCGCGCGTCACCAGTTCGGCCAGTTGTGCTTCGGTCATGTTCTCGGTGCCGGCCGGTCGCTCGGGCAGCACCAGGTAGCGCAACTCGGCGGTGGTGTCCCAGGTTCGCACCTCGACGGTCTCGGGCAGCTCGGTGTTGAATTCCTTCAGCACGCTGCGCGGGTCGCTCACGACACGCGCGCGGTACGGCGCCGACTTGTACCAGACCGGGGGCAGCCCCAAGGTCGGCCACGGGTAGCACGAACACAGCGTACAGACGACGACGTTGTGGATGTCGGGCGTGTTCTCGACCACGACCATGTCCTCGCCCTGCAGGCCCGAGAAGCCAAACTCCTTGATCGCGGCGGTGGCATCGGTGAGCAGGCGCTGCTTGTAGGCCGCATCGACCCAGGCCCGGGCGACCACCTGGGCGCCGTTGCGCGGCCCGATCTTGTGCTCGTAGGTATCGACCAGTGCGTCGAGTGCCTTCGGGTCGATCAGGCCCTTCTCGGCCAAAATCGACTCGAGCGCGCGCACGCGGATGGCAGCGTCGGATTCGGGTCGGGTGGTGTGGGGCTTCTTGGGCATGTCTTGCTCCATCGGATTGGGTTTGCACGGCCTGTCCCGGCGCGCGACGAGACCTGCGCTGCGGTCTGCATTTGACTTGGAAGCCTTTGGGGCGTCAATCGTGCTGCCGACATCTGCTGCCGAGACTCACGACCTGATCAGGGGCGCCGGTCGAAGGTGATCCAGCGGTAAGCCAGGCCGGCTTCGTCGGGCGCGGCGGTCGATGAGGTTTGGACGAAGGCGCCGCGGTCCCACGCGGGAAACCAGGTGTCGGCGTCGGGCACATCGGTGTCGACTTCGGTGAGCACCAGCCGGTCGGCGCGCGCCAGGGCCTGGGCATAGAGTTCGCCGCCGCCGATCACGAATACCTCGTCGCTGTCGGTCAGCAGGGCGAGCGCCGCATCGAGCGAGCGCACCGGCTCGGCGCCGGCTGCCGACCACGCGGCATTGCGCGTGACGACCAGGTTGCGCCGTCCCGGCAGCGGCCTAAAGCGTGCCGGCAGCGAGTCCCAGGTCTTGCGCCCCATCACCACCGGAGCGCCGAGCGTGACGCGCTTGAAATGCGCCAGGTCCGAAGGCAGGTGCCAGGGCATGGTGCCGCCGCGGCCGACGGCGCCGTCGCGCGCCACCGCGGCAATGAGGGTGAGCTTCATCGGCTGCTTGAACTGAAGCGCTAGACCGCCACCGGCGCCTTGATCGGCGGATGTGGGTCGTAGCCCACCACCTCGAAGTCTTCGTACACGTACTCGAAGATCGATGCCGGCCGACGCTTGATGACGAGGCTGGGATAAGGCCGCGGCTCGCGCGAAAGCTGCAGCGTGACCTGCTCGCGGTGGTTGCTGTAGAGGTGGCAGTCGCCGCCGGTCCAGATGAAGTCGCCCACGTCCAGGTCGCACTGCTGCGCCAGCATGTGCGTGAGCAATGCGTAGCTGGCGATGTTGAACGGAACGCCCAAAAAGATGTCGGCGCTGCGCTGGTAAAGCTGGCACGACAAACGCCCACGCCCCGAGGGCGATTCGGCCGGCGCCACATAGAACTGGAAGAACGCGTGGCAGGGCATCAGCGCCATCTCGGGCAACGCGGCCACGTTCCAGGCGCTCACGATGATGCGGCGCGAATCGGGGTTGGTCTCGAGCTGCTTCACGGCGTCGGCGATCTGGTCGATATGGCCGCCGTCCGGCGTCGGCCAGCTGCGCCACTGCACGCCGTAGACCGGGCCGAGGTCGCCGTCGGCTGCGGCCCACTCGTCCCAGATGGTCACGCCGCGCTCTTGCAGCCAGCGCGCGTTGCCTTCGCCGCGCAGAAACCACAGCAGCTCGAGGATCACGCTCTTGAGGTGAACCTTCTTGGTGGTGACGAGCGGAAAGCCTTCGCGCAGGTCAAAGCGCATTTGGTGGCCGAACACGCTGGTGGTGCCGGTGCCGGTGCGGTCGGCCTTGGCCACGCCGTGGCTGCGCACGTGGCGCATGAAGTCTTCGTACTGGGAGCGGACGGGGCGCATGGCGGTTCGCTTCAATAGGCGCCGAACAGGGCGTCAAGCGCCTCAAATACGCAAGCCCGCTCGGGACCATCGTTGAAGCGGCGCATGCAGCCTGCGGCTGTTGATGCGCATGCTGCATGCGCATCAACATTTTAGTCAGGGGCTAATCAGCTTTTGGGCTGGCCTGTCGAGCCGGCTTGATCGGGCTCGCGCAAGAAGATCTCGACGCGGCGGTTGCGCCCGCGGCCGGCGTCGCTGCCGTTGTCGGCAATCGGCTCGAGCGAGCCACGCCCGGAGGTGTCCACGCGCGCCGGCTGCACGCCGCGTCCGGCCAGGTAGTCGCGCACGCTGTTGGCACGGTCGATCGACAGCGGATTGTTGATCGCGTCGCTGCCGGTGCTGTCGGTGTGGCCGACGATGCGCACGCGCGTCGTCGGGTCGTTGGCCAGACCGTGGGCAAAGCTGTCGAGCACGCTGCGCAGTTGCGGCTGTACCTCGGCGCGGCCGGTGGCAAACGAAATGTCGCTCGGCACGTTGACCTTCAACTGGTTGTCGGCGGTGCGCGAAACATCGACGCCGGTGCCCTGGGTCTGCTGCTCGAGCGCGCGGCGTTTGTCCTCCATCTTCTTCGACCAGATGTTGCCGCCGATCGCGCCGGCCACCGCGCCCACCGCGGCCCCCGTGGCCGCACCGCGCTTGTTGTCGCCGATGAGCACGCCAGCCGCGGCACCCACCGCCGCGCCGATGCCCGCACCCTTGGCGGTGCCCTTTTCGCGCTCGCTCATGTTTTCGCAACCGGCGAGCAGGGCCAGCGCTGTAAGCGCGGCGAGGGAGCTGTGAGTCAGCGTCTTGTTCATGGCTTTCCTTTGGAGTGAGAACGTCGTGCTTGTAACAGCGCCGACAGCGACCGCCGTGAAAGCATCGGTATCGGATGTAGCAAACGGAGTGCCTGCCCTCGGCAAGCGTCGCCAGGCCATCCGGGCGAACGATCAGGCGGCGGCGACGGGGCGGCTGGCGTCACTGAACTGCGCTGCCGCCAGCCTCTGGTACAGCCCGCTGCGCGCCAGCAACTCGGCATGTGTGCCGGCGTCGACGATGCGCCCGGCCTCCAGCACCACGATGCGGTCGGCATGCACCACGGTGCCCAGCCGGTGCGCGATGACGAGCGTGGTGCGCCCGCGCATTGCCACGTCCAGGGCGGCTTGCACGGCGCGCTCGCTCTCGCTGTCGAGCGCGCTGGTGGCCTCGTCGAGCAGCAGCAGCGGCGCGTTCTTCAGGATCGCCCGTGCGATCGAGATGCGCTGGCGCTGCCCGCCGGAGAGGCGCACGCCGCGCTCGCCCAGGAAGCTGGCATAGCCTTCTGGCAACTCGCGAATGAAGCCGTCCGCGTGCGCCGCGCGCGCCGCCGCCATGACCTCGTCGTCGCTCGCCTCCGGGCGGCCGTAGCGGATGTTCTCCAGCGCGCTGGTCGAGAAGATCACGCTGTCTTGCGGCACCAGGCCGATACGCTGGCGCAGCGCGGCCAGGTCGGCCTCGCGCACCGGCACGCCGTCGATGGCGAGCAGGCCCGACTCGGCGTCGTAAAAGCGCAGCAGCAGCGCGAACAGCGTGGTCTTGCCGGCGCCGCTGGGCCCGACCAGCGCGACCGTCTGGCCCGGCAGCACCTCGAGGTTCACGCCGTCGAGCGCCGGTGTGTCGGGCCGCGACGGGTAGTGAAACAGCAGGTCGCGCAGCAGCAGGTGCGAGCCGCCGGGCGCCTGGTTCATCGGCCGGGCCAGCGCGGGTGTCTCGACGCGCGAGCGGGTGGCCAGCAGCTCCATCAGCCGCTCGCTGGCGCCGGCCGCGCGCAGCAGGTCGCCCCACACTTCCGACAGCACCGCCACCGAGCCCACCAGCAGGATCACGTAGACGACGGTCTGGCCCAGGTGGCCGGCGGTGATCTCGCCGCGCAGCACCGCCTGCGTGCCTTGGTAGAGCCCCCACAGCAGCGCGCCGAAGGTGGCCGAGATGATGAAGGCCACCAGCCCCGAGCGCATGCGCGTGCGCCGCACGGCAGTGGTGAAGGCGGCCTCGGTGGCGCGGTCGAAGCGCTGCGCCTCGCGCAGTTCTTGGCCGTAGCTCTGCACCACCGGCACGGCGTTCAGCACTTCAGCCGCGATCGCGCTCGAGTCGGCCACGCGGTCCTGGCTGGCGCGCGAAAGCTTTCTCACCTTGCGACCGAAGCCCACCGCCGGCAGCACCACCAGCACCAGGATGCCCAGTACCTGCGCCATCACCACCGGGTTGGTGACGATCAGCATCACCATCGCGCCGATGCCCATCACGGTGTTGCGCAGGCCCATGCTCAGGCTCGAGCCGACGACGGCCTGCACCAAGGTCGTGTCGGTGGTCAGGCGCGACAGCACCTCGCCGGTCTGCGTGGTCTCGAAGAACTCCGGGCTCTGTTGCACCACATGCGCGTAGACCGCATTGCGCAGGTCGGCCGTGACCCGCTCGCCGAGCCAGGTGACCATGTAGAAGCGCAGCGCCGAGAACACCCCGAGCGCGGCGCCAACGCCGAACAGCGCGAAGAAATGGCCGCGCAGCGCGAGGATGCGTTCGCCCGGGTCGGTGGAAACAAGGCCCTGGTCGATCAGCGCCTTGAGCGCGATCGGCACCGCCAGCGTGGTGAGCGCCGCCATCACCAGGAACAGGGCGGCCAGGGCGATGCGGCCGTGGTACGGCGCAAGAAACGGCAGCAGGTCGCGCAGCGGGCGCACCGAGCGGGCAGCGGGAGGCGCGGGCGTTCGGGGGGAGGCGGGGCCGGGTGTGGGCAGGCCGCGTGCAGGGGTCGTGGCAGAGGGAGCGGGGACGGAAACGGTCATCGTGAGAGTGTAGGCAGGCGCAGTGGCGGTGCCCCGGGCCAACGCCGTGCTCGTGGTCGGCGTGCATCGGGTCGGTCGTCGTCGCGATGCTCCGCGCGGGACCAAGGCAGCTGACCAGCGCGCGCCGCTGCGAGAGCGCTCGGGCTGGCAGAAAGCGGTGGTGGCATTGGCCAACCAGGACGCACGCACCCTGTGGGCGGTGATGACGCGCGGCGAGGCCTTCAATGCGAACCACTAGAGCGTCAAGCCTGCGGGCGCGTGATCACGCCGTAGTCACTGAGAACGATTGGACAACGCTACGCCGACGACATGATCATTCTTGTCAAGAGCCAACGCGCCGCGCAGCGGGTCATGCGCAGCATCACGCGATATCTGGAGAGCACCCTCAGGCTCAAGGTGAACCTGGCCAAAAGCAAGGTCGCCTTGATGAGCGAATGCAGCTTCCTGGGTTTCACGATCAAGAGTACGAAGGAAAAGACTTCGTCGAGCGTGCCGACTTGTTGAACCGCCCACTGCGGACCCGCATGGTGGGTGGTGTGGGGCTGGGGGCTAGAAACCCCTGGCTACCCGATTAGGTGGCCGCCCCCTCTCCGTTGAGATGGAAGGCTGCCGTAGAAGCAACATCTGCGGGCCACCCATTCGTACGAAAGTTTAGCCGGCGTTCTTTATGGCTATCAGGTCCTGCATGCTGATGGACCCTATTTGATTCAAATCTTCATCCAAGAGCTGATAGAGAACACCATTACCACGAATGCTAAAAGCAATTATCACGACTTGGTCTCCACCGCCCTCTCGATGTGGTTCGTCACTGGGCGGGCTCGAGGTCATAGAGCCGACGGGCCGGATCTCCTTAAGTGTGCCATCTGGTTTGTATAAGCGATGTTCTCCCTGCACGACGAATGTATTGTTGTGGGCCAAATGCCGATGGAGAACGATTTTTTCGTTCGCAGCGAACTTGAATAGGACATCTGCGATCCCATTCTTTTCGTCTACATCGAGGATGGAATAATGCAAATGTAAATAATCGCCAAGCCTGTTCCACGTAATGTTGCTGTCATCGAAAGCGTGTGTCGGCATTTAGATACTCCCAATCGTCATGAAATTTAGCCGACAACTTATCGGCACCCTTGGCCCACAGCTTATACGCTGAATGCCCGCTTCGTGGCGTTTTTCGGCCACCTAACAAGGCGGTTCGCACAGCAAATCTGCTGCGTAACACGGCCCGCTGCTGCGTATCCGGGGGCGGCCGTCCGCCCGCCAAGGCGCTTGCGCTCTGGCTTGCACG
>NZ_JANMWL010000206.1:0-2656 GCF_031393925.1 Methylibium sp.
GCACAGGGCTCGTGGCCGCGCGCAGCGCTTCGTCCTCTGACTCGTCGCGCTTGTTTGAACGCAGCGAACGCAGTGAGCGCAGTGAGTTGCGCGACGGGCCACGAGCCCGAGCACCGCAAGGCAGTCGAAGCAAAGCGGAGACCGCCTCGATGAAGCGCTGCCGCCTGCCCGGACGCGCCTTTGCCGCCCCCAACCGCCCTCGTGCCCTTGCCCTTGCCCTTGCCGTTGCCCGTAACCCGCACGCCGAAAATCGCCGATAGCAAACTGCCTTTCTTTTTCGAATGAACGCGAATCGGCATCAAGCTCCAGCGCCTGCGTTGGCGAGGGTGCGCCATGCAAGCAAAAGGCCCAGCAGCACCGGCTGGTGCAGCATGTAGAAGGCCAGGCTCCAGCGGCCGAGGGCGGCCAGCGGCGCCAGCGGCCGAGCCAAGGTACCGGTCAGCCAGCGCGGTCGGCGCCCGAGCGTCCAAAGCCCCGCCGCCAGCCCCCACCACATGACACCCAGCCAGGGCAGCAGCGGCACGTAGTCCTCGGTCACCGGCTTGCGCGTGACGAGGCCAACCCAGTTGGTGAGCCGGGTGTCGAAGAACGGGTGCTGCACCAGCCAGGGCAGCGCAATCGCCACCAGCCCGAGCGGCCACAACCAGCGGCCCCACCCGGCGCTGGCGCGGCAGATGAGGAGCATGAGCGCAATGCCGTGCAGCACGCCGAAGCTGATCCAGCTGCGCGGGAACATGAAGGCGCTGCCGGCGCTCACGAGCAGCGCGCACGCGGCGACCTGCGCCCAGCGCCGCCAGAAACGCGGCCACGTCTGCCGCTGTTTCACCGCCACGGCCTGCCCGAGGCCGGCGCAAAACAGGAACAGGCTCACGATGCAGGTGCGCTGCACGGTCCAGAACGGGTCGCGGTAGAAGTCTTCGGTGATGAAGCGCAGGTAAGACAGGTCGAAGCAGAAATGGAAGGCCGCCATCCAGACGATGGCGACGCCGCGCAGTGCATCCAGACGGTCGTGGCGGTCGTGGCGGTCGTGAAGAAATGGTGCAGCGGCAACGACGGTGGGCTTCATCGGCTCACGATAGCGCAGCACGCAGCGCGAGCACCACGTTCGTGCCGCCGAAGGCAAACGAGTTGGAAAGCATGGTGCGCACCGCGACGCCCTCGCGCACCGCGTTCGGTACGTAGTCGAGATCGCAGGCCGGATCGGGCACCTGCAAATGCAGGGTCGGCAGCGCCACCGAGCGGCTCATCGCCAGCAGCGACGGCACGCATTCGACCTCGAAGCGTCGCTGGAGCGCGAGCAGGACATCGCACCCGCCCGCATGCAGGATCGAGGCGCCCGCGTCGCTGGTGTGCAGGCCGGCGCGAGTGCACAAACGGCGAGCGCGGGGGAGTCAATACATGAAGTTCAAGCGCAGTGGATGCTCAAATCATTCGTCCACCCACTTCCTGGCGTTGCGGAACATGCGCAGCCACGGGCTCGCGGCTGCCAGATCGCCACTCGTCCAGCTCATCTGCGCATTGCGAAACACGCGCTCGGGGTGGGGCATGAGCACGGTGAAGCGGCCATCGGGCGTGGTCACCGAGGTGAGGCCTTCGGGGCTACCGTTGGGGTTGGCGGGGTAGGCCTCGGTGCCGTGGCCGGCGTGGTCGACGAAGCGCATGGCGCGCTGCACGGCCTTGGCGTCGCCGCGCTGCGAGAAATCGGCAAAGCCTTCGCCGTGGGCGACCGCGATCGGCAGTCGGCTGCCGGCCATGCCGGCAAAGAAGATCGAGGGCGACTCCAGCACCTCCACCAGCGACAGCCGCGCCTCGAACTGCTCGCTCTTGTTGCGCGTGAACTTGGGCCAAGCCTGGGCGCCGGGGATGAGGGGCGAGAGGGCCGCCATCATCTGGCAGCCGTTGCAAACACCGAGCGCAAGACTCTCGGGCCGCGCAAAGAAAGTGGCGAACTGTTCGGCCAGACGCGGGTTGAAGAGGATCGAGCGCGCCCAGCCCTCGCCCGCGCCGAGCGTGTCGCCATAGCTGAAACCGCCGCAGGCAACGAAGCCCCGGAACATGTCGAGCCGCGCGCGGCCCGTTTGCAGGTCGCTCATGTGAACGTCGTAGCACTCGAAGCCGGCCTGCGCCATGGCGTAGGCCATCTCGAGGTGTGAATTGACGCCCTGCTCGCGCAGGATGGCGAGCTTGGGCCTGGCGGCGTGCATGTAAGGCGCCGCGACCTTGTCGCTCGCGTCGAAGGCGAGCCGCAGGTGCAGGCCGGTGTCGTCGCTCGCGCCGATCGCGGCGTGTTCGGCATCGGCGCAGTCGGGGTTGTCGCGCAAGCGCGCGATGCGCCAGCTGACCTCGTCCCAGGCCTGGTGCAGGTCGCGCAGGTCGGCGCTGAACTGCGCCTTGGCGTCACGCCACACCTCGACCACGCCACGCTCGTTGGGCTTGCCGATCTCGTGGCTGTGCTTGCCTAGTCCGGCTTCGCGCAGGGTGCGCAGCACGGCGCTGCGCTCGGCGGTGCGCACCTGGATGACCGCGCCCAGTTCCTCGGCAAACAGCGCCGCGAGCGTGAGTTCGTTGCGCCGCGCGGCGGTCTGGCCGGCCCAGTTCTTGGCGTCGCCCCAGTCCATGCGGCTGTCGTGGATGCCGTCGCCCTGGGTCACCAGCA
>NZ_JANMWL010000183.1:0-21879 GCF_031393925.1 Methylibium sp.
ACTTCATGTGCTGGGCGTTGACCCAACGCAGCTTGGCTTCGTCGAACTGTCCGGCGCTCTTGCCCAGGTGGTCGAGGTTGAACCACTGCAGAAACTGCGCCCGCGAAAAGATTTCGTCGTCGCCGTGACTCCATCCGAGCCGAGCGAGGTAGTTGACGACGCCGTCGGCAAGAAAACCCTCGTCGCGATACTGCGTCACCGGTTTAGCGCCGTGGCGCTTGCTCATTTTCTCGCCCCGCTCGTTGAGCACGGTCGGCAGGTGCGCGTAGATGGGTGGCTCATGGCCGAGCGAGCGCAGGATGTGGATTTGCCGCGGCGTGTTGTTCACATGGTCGTCGCCGCGGATGACATGCGTGATCGCCATGTCGATGTCGTCAACGACCACGCAGAAGTTGTAGGTCGGTATGCCGATCGGGCCCACTCCGTCGGCGGCGGGTCGGGCGATCACGAGATCGTCGAGTTCGTCGTTGCTGAACTCAATGCGGCCCTTGACCTTGTCGTCCCAAGCCACGCTGCCGCCGACCGGCGACTTGAAGCGGATCACCGGCGCCACGCCCGCCGGCACCAGCGGCAGGCTCTTGCCCGCCTCCGGCCGCCAGGTGCCGTCGTAGCGCGGCTTCTGCCTGGCCTGCATCTGACGTTCGCGCAAGGCATCAAGCTCCGCGGTACTCATGTAGCAGCGATAAGCGAGCCCCTGCTCCAGCATCTCTTCCAGCACCTGCCGGTAGCGAGCCATGCGCTGCATCTGGAAGAGCGGTCCCTCGTCAGGGTCGAACCCGAGCCAGCGCATGCTCTCGAGAATGACGTCGACCGCTTCCTGGGTCGAGCGCTCGACATCGGTGTCTTCGATGCGCAGCACGAACACGCCACCCGTTGCGCGTGCGTAGGCCCAAGCGTAGAGCGCGGAGCGAATGTTGCCGAGGTGAATGAACCCGGTCGGCGACGGCGCGAAGCGCGTGCGGACGGTGCCCATCAGGGCGCCTTCGTGCTGCGCACTCCGGTCTTCGCCAAGGGCCACGCGAGCGGCCCCTTCGTGGCCCTGGCGACCGTGCGGACTCATGCGCCGAGCGTGTCGAGCCCGCGAGCCAGGTCGGCCTTCAGGTCTTCGAGATCGTCCAGGCCCACCGCGACGCGCACCATCCCTTGCGTAATGCCGGCGTCGAGCCGCTGTGCCTCGGTCAGCCGGCCATGCGAAGTGCTCGACGGGTGGGTGATGGTGCTTTTGGTGTCGCCTAGGTTGGCAGTGATGGAGCAGATGCGCGTGCTGTCGATGACATGAAACGCATTGCGGCGCGCCACCTCGGCATCCTCACCTCGCACGATGAACGACACCACCGCCCCGCCGCTGCCGTTTTGTTGTGCCATCGCCAGCTCATGCTGCGGATGCGACGGCAGGCCCGGGTAATAGACGCGCTCGGCGCCCGGGTGCGCTTCCAACCACTGCGCCAGCGCGAGCGCACGTTCGCTCTGCGCCGCCATGCGAATGCCCAGCGTCTCCAGGCCCTTGAGAACCACCCACGCGTTGAACGGCGACAGGCTCATGCCGGCGCTGCGCATCAACGGCATCAGCTTGTCGTCGACGATGCGCGCCGACCCACACACGGCACCGGCGATGACGCGGCCCTGTCCGTCGAGGTACTTGGTGCCCGAATGGACGATCAGGTCGGCGCCAAATTTCACCGGCTGTTGCAACGACGGAGAACAAAAGCAGTTGTCCACCGCCAGGAGTGCGCCCGCCTCATGTGCGACCTTCGCCAAAGCGGCGATGTCGCACACCTCGGTGAGCGGGTTGCTGGGCGTTTCGGCGAACAGCAGCTTGGTGGTCGGGCGCACCGCCGCACGCCAAGCCGACACATCGGTCTGCGACACGAAACTCGTCTGCACACCGAATTTCGCCAGTTCACCGCCGAGCAGCTTGATGGTCGAACCGAACACGCTTTGCGAACAAATCACGTGGTCGCCGGCCTGCAGCAGCCCCAGGCACAGCAGCAAGATGGCGCTCATGCCGCTGGAGGTGGCGATGCAGGCCTCGGTCCCTTCGAGCGCAGCGAGCCGACGCTCCATCATCATCACCGTCGGGTTCGAAAACCGCGAGTAAACAAATGCTTCTTCCTCGTTGGCAAACCGCGCCGCCGCTGTGGCTGCATCGGGATGCACAAAGCTGCTGGTGAGAAACAGCGCCTCGGAGTTCTCACCGTACTGGCTCGGCGGCAGACCTTCGCGCACCGCGATCGTGTCCAGACGCGCGTCAGCCGGAAGGTCAACGCGCGGCAGGCGCTTGGGTTCGTGGGCGGCCATCAGGACTCCGTCTCGCTTTGCAGCGCCAGGCGTGAAGCCAGTTCGCCGTCTTCCTCGAGCTGCAGCGGACGCTGCGCCGCGAGCATCTCGAAATCTTCGGCTGTCACGTCGCCGGTGACGTAGCAGCCATCGAAGCAAGAAGCCTCCAGACCCGCGAGCCTGGGATTTAGCGCGCGAATCACGCGCTTCATCGCGTCCACGTCCTGGTAGATCAAGGCGTCGGCACCGATGAACTGGCGGATCTCCTCGATGCTGCGGTCATGCGCGATGAGTTCGCCCTTGGTCGGCATGTCGATGCCGTAGACATTGGGGAATCGCACCGGCGGCGCGGCCGAGGCCATGTACACCTTGCGCGCGCCGGCCTCGCGCGCCATCTGCACGATCTCCTTGCTGGTGGTGCCGCGCACGATGGAATCGTCCACGAGCAGCACGTTGCGGTCGCGGAATTCAGCATTGATCGCGTTGAGCTTCTGGCGCACCGACTTCTTGCGCATGCCCTGCCCAGGCATGATGAAGGTGCGCCCGACATAGCGGTTCTTCACGAAACCCTCGCGATAGGGCTTGCCGAGTTTTTGCGCGACTTGCATCGCCGACGGCCGGCTCGATTCCGGAATGGGGATCACCACATCGATCTCCGAAGGCGGCATCGTCGAGACGATGCGCTGCGCCAGCGTCTCGCCCATGTTCAGTCGCGCCTGGTAGACCGAAATGCCGTCGATCACCGAGTCGGGCCGCGCCAGGTAGACGTACTCGAAAGCACAGGGATGTAGCGACGCATTAGAGGCGCACTGGCGCGCATGCACGCGCCCATCGAGATCGATGAACACCGCCTCGCCGGGCAGCACGTCGCGCACGAGCCGGTGGCCGGTGCCCTCGAGTGCGACCGATTCGCTGGCGACCATGACGCTGCGGCCATCGGGCCCGTCCGCCTCGCCCAGGCACAGCGGCCGAATGCCGTAAGGGTCTCTGAAGGCCAGCACGCCGTGGCCCGCAATCAGGCACACCACGGCATACGATCCGCGGATGCGCCGATGCACCGCCCCCACCGCCTTGAAGACCTCGTTGGCGGTGAGCGGCAGGTCGCGCGCCGCCTGCTCGAGTTCGTGCGCGACGACGTTGAGCAGCACCTCGGTGTCGCTCTCGGTGTTGAGGTGTCGTCGGTCCACCGCGAACAGCTCGCGCTTGAGCGCGTGCGCGTTGGTGAGGTTGCCGTTGTGTACCAGTACCAGGCCGAACGGCGCGTTCACGTAGAAAGGCTGGGCCTCCTCTTCGCTGTAGGCGTTGCCTGCCGTCGGATAGCGAACCTGGCCCAGGCCCACCGTGCCCGGCAAGGCGCGCATGTTGCGCGTGCGGAATACGTCGCGCACCATGCCGCGCGCCTTGTGCATGAAAAACTTGGTGCCGTTTGCGTCGGGACCGGCGGTCACGATGCCCGCTGCATCCTGACCACGGTGCTGCAGCAGCAGCAGGGCGTCATAGATCAACTGGTTGACCGGTGCATTGGAGATCACACCGACGATGCCGCACATGGACTACTCCTGGGGTGAACCATTCAGGCCCGCAAGTGCCGCGCCACCTCGGCGGGCAACAGGGGCTTGAGGCCGACGAGCATGATTTGTAGGCTGGCTGCGCCGTGCGAGTCGCGCCAACTGCGCGAATCTGCCAGCGGCGTCATGTCGATGGCCGTCACGACGACCAGCGCCACGAGCAGCCCGCGCGCCAAGCCAAACATCGCGCCGAAAAAACGGTCGAGCGAACTCAACGGCGACGCCTGAACCAGCTTCTTGACGAGCCATGCCACCAAGCTCCAGAGCACCAGTACGGCGACGAAGACGAGCACGAACGCGGCCGCGAGATTGAGCCCCGAGTCGGGCGCACCGATCGGCAGGCTGGGCGCGACAACCGCGCTTAACGCGTGCGCCAACACGTAGGCGACCACCCAGCCGAGCAGTGACATCACCTCGTACACCATGCCGCGCACCAGCCCGACCAGCACCGAGACCCCGATGACCGCGAGAAACGCCCAATCGACCCAGCCCACTTCCGACGCACTCACAGCGTCAGGACGGCCGAGCCGAGCCCCGCTTGCTTGAGCTGCGCAGCGGCCTTTTCGGCCTCGCCTCGCTCCGCATACGGACCCAGCCGCACGCGAATGCGTTTGCCGGCGGGCGTTTCGACCACCTGCGTGTAGGTCTTCAAGCCGAGCTTTTCGACGCGTGCTCGTGCCTCGCGTGCCAGATCGACCTCGCTGAAGGCACCGACCTGCACGACGAAGCGGCCGGACGCTTCGCTCGGGCGGGGTTCAGGGCTGATCGCTGCGGAGCGGCCTTCGAGGGCAGCACGGGCGCGCGCCGAATCGGCGATCTTGGGCACGACAGGCGGAACCTTCTCGATCGCCGGAGCGGGCTGCTTGTCGGCCGCGTTTGCCGCAGGCCGCTCCTCGGCCCTGGCCGCCGCTGGCTTGGCGGCGGGGGCGATTGCGGGCGTGGTCGGCGTCGCTGCGCGCGCGAAGTCCACGGCAGACTCGGTGATCATCGCGTCCCTGCTGGACTCGATCGCCGCGCTAGATGCCTTCGCGTTCGGTCGCACGGCAGGTACCGTGAGCGGCGGCAACGCGTCCTTGCGCGGAATGTCGATCGGGATGTCCACCGGCAGCGGTCTTGGGGCGGTGTCGAACAAGAGCGGCAAACCCACCACGCCCAGCAACACCAACAACGATGCGCCGATCAGGCGACGTCTCGCGCGCACGCGCGACGATCCGACGGAATCGCCCTCTGTAACCGGCGTCGTGGCCGGTGCCGCTGCGATCGTGCGTTGAAGGAAAGACAGCAGACCCATGCGAGGAGGCTTTCGGAGGCTTAGGAGCGGGTCGTTGCGGTGCGGTGCCGATCGCGCCTCTGCCGCTGCACGTCAACTCCAGGAGGGCAAGCAAGCCTTCAAGCCAAGTGTCTGGCCGCGCGGCGCGGTAGTCCGTCGGCGAGCACACCACCGACCGTAAAAAACGATCCGAACACAACGATTCTATCAGCCGGGTCGGCCGCATCGAGCGCTGCCAGCAGGGCCGTACGGGGCGCTGAATAGGTGCCGTGCGGCTCGTGCGGCGGCAGCGGCGCCAGCCCTGCGGGGCGTGCTGCCAGCGCCCGCGCATGCAGCGCGACAAGCTCTTCCACGCTGGCCGCGCGCGGCGTCGGCAGCGCGCTGAAGTACCAGCGGTCGACCAGCACCAGCATGCGCGCGAACATCGACTCGATGTCCTTGTCCTTCATCGCGCCGAACACTGCATGCGTTCGCGGGTGATAGCCCATCTGGTCAAGGTTGGCGGTCAATGTCGACACTGCGTGCGGGTTGTGCGCCACGTCGAGCACGAGCGTGGGCTCGCCCGGCACGATCTGGAAACGCCCCGGCAGCTCCACCATCGCCAAGCCGTTGCGCACTGCCTGCGCGGTGACCGGCAGGCGCGGCCGCATGGCCTCGAGCGCCGCGAGCACGCCCGACGCGTTGAGCAACTGGTTAGCACCCCTTAGCGCCGGATAGGCCAGTCCGTGGTGGCGCCTGGCGCGCCCGGCCCAGCCCCACTGCTGGGGGTCGCCCTGGAAGTTGAAGTCGATCCCGGCGCGCCACAGATCGGCGCCGATCTCGCGCGCTTGATCCAGCACACTGCGCGGCGGGAGCGGGTCGGCGACGATGGCCGGGCGACCGGGGCGCAGGATGCCCGCCTTCTCGCGACCGATCGATTCACGATCAGGGCCAAGATAGTCCATGTGATCAAGGTCGATGCTGGTGAGGATGGCGCAATCGGTGTCGATCAAATTGACGGCGTCCAGGCGCCCTCCGAGGCCCACCTCGAGCACCACCGCGTCCAGCTCAGCGCCCGCCAGCAGGCGCAGGATCACCAAGGTCGTGAACTCGAAATACGTGAGCGTCTCATCGGCGCGAGCCGCTTCCACCGCCGCAAAATGCGGCAGCAACTGGGCAGCCTCGATCACCTCGCCGTCGACGCGGCAGCGCTCCTCGAAATGCACCAAGTGCGGCGACGTGTAGACGCCAACCCGGTAGCCCGACGCCCGCAGGATCGCCTCGAGCATGGCGCAGGTCGATCCCTTGCCATTGGTACCGGCCACCGTGAACACGGGGCAAGCAAAGTCCACAGAGAGCCTGGCGCGCACGCGCTGCACGCGCTCGAGCGACAGGTCAATGGTCTTGGGGTGCAGCCGCTCGCAATGAGCCAGCCATTCGGCCAGCGTGGACGGTGTCGTCATGGAAAGCGATGGTACGGGGTGGATGATCGGGCCCGCAAAGCACGAGGGCGGCTTGCGCCGCCCTCGTGTACGGTCACCGATGTTCAGGCAATCGCGTCGGCGCTCTGTCGCTGCAGCATCGCGAGCAGGCGCGCAACAGTGGCGCGCAGCTCGCGCCGGTCGACGATCATGTCGATCGCCCCCTTGCTCAGCAGGAACTCGCTGCGCTGGAATCCTTCAGGCAATTTTTCGCGCACGGTGTTTTCGATCACGCGCGGGCCGGCAAAGCCGATCAACGCCTTGGGCTCGGCGATCACCACGTCGCCCATGAAGGCGAAGCCCGCCGACACGCCGCCCATGGTCGGGTCGGTGAGCACGCTGACGTAGGGGAGCTTCGCCTTGGCCAGCCGCGTGAGCGACGCGTTGGTCTTGGCCATCTGCATCAGGCTCAGAAGGCCCTCCTGCATGCGAGCGCCACCCGTGGCGGTAAAGCAGATGAACGGCGTCTTCTGGGCGATAGCCGCCTCGACGCCGCGCACGAAGCGCTCGCCGACCACCGAGCCCATCGAGCCGCCCATGAACTCGAACTCGAAGCAGGCCGCGATGATCGGCAGCGTGTGGACCGCGCCGCCCATCACGACCAGGGCGTCGGTCTCGCCGGTGGCTTCCATCGCCTGCTTCAAGCGCTCGGGGTACTTCTTACTGTCTTTGAACTTCAGCGGATCGACCGGCACCACTTCTTGCGCAAGCTCGTAGCGACCCTCGGGGTCGAGAAAAAGATCGAGCCGCGCGCGCGCACCGATGCGGTGATGGTGCGAGCAGCTCGGGCACACGTTGGCGTTTTGCTCAAGGTCGGTTTTGTAAAGCACCGTTTCGCAAGACGGGCATTTGATCCACAGGCCCTCGGGCACCGAGCGCCGCTCGGTCGGATCGGTCGGTTGAATCTTCGGCGGTAGCAGTTTCTCGAGCCAACTCATGGCTGCACTCCTTGGGCATGTTCGTCGAGCGCCTCTCGAACGGAGGCGATGAATTTGCGGCCGGCGTCGGCGACGCGATCGCGATCTTGCGTCTCCAGCAGTTGCACGATGCGCGAGCCAATCACTACCGCGTCGGCGACCTCGGCGAGCGCCTTGGCCGTCGCGGCGTCGCGAATGCCGAAGCCAACTCCGACGGGCACCGTCACATGCTGCCGGATGCGCGGCAGCATCTGCGCGACGGCCGCGGTATCGAGGTGCCCGGCGCCGGTCACGCCCTTGAGCGAAACGTAGTACACGTAGCCGCGCGCGATCCGCCCGACCTCCTTCATGCGTTGCTCGGTCGAGGTGGGTGCCAGCAGGAAGATGAGGTCGAGCCCGGCGTCGTGCAGCAGCGCGGCAAACGCCTCGCACTCCTCGGGCGGGTAATCGACCACGAGCACGCCGTCGACGCCGGCCTCCTTGGCGTCGATGACAAAGCGCTCGATGCCGTAGCGCTCGATCGGGTTGGCGTAACCCATCAGCACCACGGGCGTGCGGTCATTGACAGCGCGAAAGCCGCGCACCATTGCCAGCACCTGCAACATGCCGATGCCCTTGGCGAGCGCGCGCTCCGAAGCCTTCTGGATGACCGGGCCGTCGGCCATCGGGTCGGAAAACGGCACACCGAGTTCAATGACATCGGCGCCGGCCTCGGCCATGGCCAGCATGATCTCGACGCTGGCGTCTGCATACGGATCACCGGCCGTCACGTACGGGATCAGGGCGGTGCGACGCTGCTCATGCAAGGCGCGAAAAGTTGCTGCGATGCGGCTCATGGAGACACCCGCCGCACATTCACGAACGCTTCACCACCCTTGACGCTCTGGCCTTTGCACGACGGCCGGCAATAGAACTCGGCGCCCGACAAATCGGCGACGGTGCCGATGTCCTTGTCGCCACGACCGCTGAGGTTGACCAGCAAGTGCTGATCGGACCCGAGCGTCGGCGCGAGCTTCATGGCGTAAGCCACGGCATGGCTGGATTCGAGCGCCGGGATGATGCCTTCGGTGCGGCACAGGCGGTGAAAGGCGGCGAGCGCCTCGTCGTCGGTGATGCAGACGTATTCGGCACGGCCGATGTCCTTGAGGTAGGCGTGCTCGGGGCCGACGCCGGGGTAATCGAGACCGGCCGAAACGGAGTGCGTCTCGGTGATCTGGCCGTTGGCGTCCTGCAGCAAGTAGGTGCGGTTGCCGTGCAGCACACCGGGCGAGCCGGCCGTGAGCGACGCCGCGTGCTTGCCGCTCTCGAGACCTTGGCCCGCCGCCTCGACGCCGATCAGCCGCGTGCCTTCATGCGGGATGTAGGGATAGAAGATGCCCATCGCGTTGCTGCCGCCGCCCACGCAGGCGATCACCGCGTCGGGTTGGCGGCCAGTCATGGCCGGCATTTGCGTCAGGCATTCCTCGCCGATCACGCTCTGGAAGTCGCGCACCATCTCCGGGTAGGGCGCCGGGCCGGCCACCGTGCCGATGATGTAGAAGGTGTTCTCGACGTTGGTGACCCAGTCGCGCAAGGCCTCGTTGAGTGCGTCCTTGAGCGTCTTGCTGCCGCTTTCGACCGGCACCACCCTGGCGCCGAGCAAATGCATGCGGTACACATTGGGCGACTGGCGCAGCATGTCCGCGCTGCCCATGTAGACCACGCACTCCATGCCGTAGCGCGCGCAGATGGTGGCCGTCGCCACGCCATGCTGACCCGCACCGGTTTCGGCAATCACGCGCGGTTTGCCCATGCGCCGCGCGAGCAGTGCCTGGCCGATCGTGTTGTTGATCTTGTGCGCGCCGGTGTGATTCAAGTCCTCGCGCTTCAAGAAAATCTGTGCGCCGCCCAACTCACGGCTCAAGCGCGCTGCGTGGTAGACCGGGCTCGGTCGCCCGACAAAATGCGCGAGTTCGTGCTTGAACTCGGCCACGAACTCGGCGTCGTTGCGATAGTGGGCGTAGGCGGCCTTGAGCTCGTCGAGCGCATGGACCAGGGTCTCTGCGACGAAGCTGCCGCCGTAGGGGCCGAAGTGGCCCCGCGAATCGGGTTGCTGGTAGTTCAACATGGAGTCTGCAGAAGGAATCGGGTCTCAGGAGGTTGGCGCATGCGCCGCGATCCGAGCGTCGGCCTCGCGCACAACCTGGCAGAACCGGCGGATCGCTGCGGCATCCTTGATGCCCTTCGCGCTCTCGACGCCGGAACTCACGTCAACGGCCCAGGGCCGCACCTTCACCATCCCATCGGTCACGTTGACAGCATTCAACCCACCAGACAAAACGAGCCGATGGGGGACGCCGTGGGGAACGAGTGACCAATCGAAGACCTTTCCGCCGCCGCCGTAGCCCTGCACATGTGCGTCGAGCACAAGGCCCTGGGCATCGGCATATTGCCTCGCAAAGTCTAACAAATCGAAACCGCGCGTCATGCGCGCTGCGCGCACGTAGGGTCGGCCGTAGGACGCGCAATCGGTGGGCATCTCGTCACCGTGAAATTGGAGCAGCACCGCGGGCAGCGCAGCGCAGGCAGCCTCGACCTCGGCGCGCGTGGCGTTGACGAACAGTGCCACCGGCGTCACGAAAGCCGGCAGCCTCCTGGCCAGCACCGCGGCGCGCTCGAGGCTCACGGCACGCGGGCTGTGCGCATAAAGAACCAGACCGATCGCGTCGGCGCCCGCCGCCACGGCGGCGTCGACATCCACCTCGCGGGTCAGCCCGCAGATCTTGATGCGCGTGCGCATGGAGTGGTTCAGGGCAGCCAGTCGAAGGCAGCAGTCCGCTCAGGGAGCGCGAAGGCAGCATCGTAGTTCGGTCCGAGGAAATACAGGCCATCAGGGGCGAAGGTCGGCGCGGCCAGTCGGCGCTCGCGCATTGCCAGCACCTGCGCCAGCCACTCGGGCGTGCACGTTCCCTGACCCACTGCAAGCAGGCTGCCCATCACGTTGCGGATCATGTGATGAAGAAAGGCATTGCCCTCGAAGTCAAAACGCCAGTAGGCGCCATGGCGTGCGATGTCGATGCGGCGCAGCGTTCTCACCGGGCTGGCGGCCTGACATTCGGAGGAGCGAAAGGCGCTGAAATCGTGTTCGCCGAGCAGGTGTGCCGCGGCCTGGCGCATGGCGCCGTCGTCAAGCGCGCGGAACACCCATCCGGCTTGCCCCGCCTCCAACGCCGGGCGCACCGGCGACTCGAGCAACACGTACGTATAGCGGCGACCCCGGGCGCCGTTGCGCGCGTGAAAGCGCTCATCGACAGGCCGGCACCACTGCACCGCGATGTCACGGGGCAGATAGCGGTTGGTGCCGCGAACCCAGGAAAAGGCATCACGCGCGACGTCGGTGTCGAAGTGCACTACCTGGTTGAGCGCGTGGACGCCGGTGTCGGTACGCCCCGCGCACATCGTTCGCACGGGGCGGTTCGCAAATTTGGAGAGCGCAGCCTCGAGCCGGTCTTGCACCGTCTGGCCGCTCGGCTGGCTTTGCCATCCGAGATAGCCGGTGCCGCGATAGCTCAGGCCGAGGGCCACACGCATGGCCCGACGCCAACGTCAACGGGTTGCGCGAAATGCGAGCGGTCAGCCCAGGTCCTTGAGCATGCCCTGGGCCTTGGACTTGAGCGTGCCGCCCGACTGGGCGATCACTTCCTGCAGCAAGTCGCGGGCGCCCTCGACGTCGCCAATCTGGCGGAACTCCTCGGCCAGTTCGAGCTTGCGCGCCAGACTCTCGTCGCCGTCGAAGTCACCGCTCGAATCAAAATGAGCCAGGTCGGGCAGTGCAGCGGAACGGGGCTCGGTTGGCGCGGCATAGGGTTCATCCAGATCCAGCGAAGGCAGGTCGAACTCGAACGTCGCCGGCATGGGACTTGGCGCTGCCGCGACGGGTGCCATCGGCTGGGTGCGTACGGACGAGATGTACGTCGCGTCGTCGTCGAATGAGCCCGGCACCGACACGTTCAGGTCGAGGTCGACAGCCGGGTCCTGTTGCTCGACTCGAGCGAGCTGCGATGCGTATTGCGACGGCGACGGCAGCACCGATTGCGGCATCGTGCTGGCGCCGAGCGCCTCGGCCACCGCACCGCCATCGGAGAGCATGCCCTCGGGCCGTCCCCCGGGCTGGTACATAGGGTGGTCTGCATCGATCCCGGCGCCGAGTTGCTGCGCACGTTCCCAGTCCTCACCCTCGCCGCCCGTCAATGTGTAGAGCTGCGTGGCCAGGAGTTCGTAGCCCTTGGTGTCGCGGCGCTTGGCGTAGACCTCGAGCAGCTTCAGACGAATCGCCATGCGGTCAGGGTTGGACCGCATCGCCTCCTTGAGGATCTCTTCGGCCTGGAGATCACGACCGTAAGCGAGGTAAACGTCCGCCTCGGCGACGGGATCGACGTCGCCGATGGCATCGAGTTGACTCAACGAATAGCTCATCGACGACGGCACGCCGGTCGCGTCACGCGTGTCGACGCGCTGGCCACCACTGGCGCCGAAGAACGAATCCGGCTGCAGTCGGCTCTCCAGGAACGAGGTTTCACCGCTGTCACGCTTGCCCTGGCGCAAGCGGTAGATGCCGAATCCCGCCAGCAGCGCCGCCAACACAGCGGCAGCGGGCAAGAGCAGCGGACTCTCCAGGACCGTATCCAAGAAACCCGGGTGCTCCTCTGCACCCGGAGAAGCCGCCGGTGTCGCGCTGGCAGCTTCAGCCGAAGGCGTTGCGTCGGGCGACGCGCTTGCAATCGCAGTCTCAGCGGCGGCGGAGGCGGGGGCTGCGGTCACTGCAGCCGCAGGACCGGACGCCGGAGCGGGCGCACTGGCGCCGGCCGCCGGTGGCGGTGCGGCGGCAACGGTTGGGGCAGGCGGCGCACTCGGCACTGCAACCGGTGCGGGTGCGGGTGCGGGTGCGGGTGCGGGTGCGGGTGCCGACGCAGCTGTCGCTGACGCGCCGGCGACGGCAACGCCGCCCGCCTTGGAAGCCGCAGTCGTCGGCGCGGCGGTGGATGTCGCGCCCTGGAGTTTTTTCAACTCTTCGACGTTCTTCGAAAGTTCGGCGACGCGCGTCGAGCTGTCCTTCTGCTGCCTGCCCTTGGTCAGCGTGTCGTCCGCGCCGGTCTTCCCGGCAGCGGCGGCACCCTTGCTCAGCGTCAGTTTGTCGGGCGCCACAGCAGCGGTCGTCTTGCGGTCCTGCACTTGCGCCTGCACTTTGCCGCTCGCGGCGCGGCTGCTCTCTGCGGCGGGAACGGTCGGCACGCCGCCCGCGAGCTTTTCGCGGTAGGCGCCGAAGTCGGCGCTTTGCGCCTGGATCACTTGGCGCGCTTCGGACGGTGTCACGGCCGTTGCGAGTTCGGCGCTCGGCACGTGCAACACGGCCCCGGCCTTGAGCCGGTTCATGTTGTTGCCGAGGAATGCGTCGCCATTGTTGCGATACAGCGCGACCAACATCTGGTCGAGCGACACACCGGGCCGCTGGGCGCGCCCGGCAATGCCGAACAGCGTGTCGCCGCGCTGCACGCGGTAGTCATCGGCCCCGATGGACGCAGACGCCGCAGCAGATCGCGGGGTGGGGGCCGTTGCAGGCACAGGCGCGGCGGCCGATGGCCGCGGCGCACTGACGACCGCAGGCGCCGGTGTCGAGGCAGGCACTGATGCCGGGGCTGTGCTCAACGGCTGCGCTGATGACGGCGCCGGCGAGATGGCGAGCGGATCGGGCACTGGCGCCGCAGCGGGTGCGCGCGCCGACGCAGGCGGGTCAAGCAACAGCGTGAACTCACGCATCAGGCGACCCGAAGCCCAGTTCAACTCGAGAATCACGTCAACGAACGGCTCTTGCACCGCCCGGTCGCCGGTGAGCCGCAAGTAAGGACGCCCGTCCGGCCGGCGCTGCAGGGTCACGCTGGTGGAGGCAAGCGCGGCGTTGTAATCGACCCCGGAACTACGGTACGTATCGGGGGCTGCCACCTTGACCTTCAGGCTCGCCGCTTCTTCCGCAGACAGTGCCGTGACATCGATCTCGGCCCTCAACGTCTCGCCCAGCGCCGACTGCACCGTAAGTCGGCCCAAGCCGAGCGCCGCAGCGTCGAATGGCAGCATCGCTGAGAACACCAGCGCCGCTGCGGCGAAGGCGTTCAAGTTAGAGGGCGAGCGCAAGCTTGCGGCGCGGTTGATACGTGGTTTCAAGGCGTCTCCCAAATACAAGCTCCGAGCATCTGCCAGACGCTACGAAGCACCCCTCAATTGGACAGTGTTTGGTCGTGCCGACCAGGGCACACACAGAGGAAATTACAATAACATCAGGCAGATACGTTGACAAGCTCAAGCTTCGCGTGATATTGATCCCATCGCATTGCATTCCGATCCCAAGCTGCCTTCGTTGTCCTTGTGCAACGCATTCGCGCCCCGCATCAGGGCTCAGGCTTCAAGCAGGATGCGCAACATGCGACGCAAGGGTTCGGCCGCGCCCCACAGGAGCTGATCACCAATGGTGTAGGCGCCCAGATACTGCGGACCCATCGCCAGCTTGCGAACACGCCCGACAGGAATCGTCATCGTCCCGCTGACGGCCACCGGCGTCAGGTCGGTGAGAGTCGATTCGCGCGTGTTGGGCACGAGCTTGACCCAGTCGTTGTCGCCGGCGATCAAGGCCTCGACGTCGGCCAATGGCACATCCTTATTGAGCTTGAAGGTCAGCGCCTGGCTGTGGCAGCGCATCGTGCCGACGCGCACGCAAAAGCCATCGACCGGGATCGCGGCGCTGCCGAAGCCGGCACCGATGCCCAGGATCTTGTTGGTCTCGGCGCCGCACTTCCACTCTTCACGGCTCGTGCCATTGCCGAGGTCCTTGTCGATCCACGGAATCAGCGAGCCGCCGAGCGGCGCGCCGAAGTGCTGTATCTCGCCCATCGACATGCCGCGCTGGCGCTGGGTGACGAGCCGGTCGATCTCGAGGATCGCGCTCTTGGGATCGTCGAGCAGCGCGCGCACGTCGGCATTGAGCGTGCCGAACTGCGTGAGCAACTCGCGCATGTGCTGCGCGCCGCCACCCGATGCCGCCTGGTAGGTCATGGAGCTCATCCACTCGACCAGCCCCGCTTTGAACAGCGCGCCCACGCCCATCAGCATGCAGCTGACCGTGCAGTTGCCACCGATCCAGTTGCGTCCGCCCTCGCCCAGGGCCTTCTGGATGACAGACAGGTTGACCGGGTCAAGGACGATGACGGCGTCGTCGTTCATGCGCAAGGTCGAAGCCGCGTCGATCCAGTGACCCTTCCAGCCGGTCGCGCGCAGTCGTGGAAACACCTCGCTCGTGTAATCGCCGCCCTGCGCAGTGATGACGATGTCGCAGCGCGCAAGCGCAGCGACATCGCGTGCGTCGTGCAGCACGACCTCGTTTTTCGCCAGATCGGCCAGCCAAGCCGGCAGCTTGCCGCCCGCACTGCTGGTGCTGAAGAACACCGGCTCGATCAGCGCGAAATCGCCCTCGGCGCGCATGCGCTCCATCAGCACGGAGCCCACCATGCCGCGCCAACCCACCAAACCCACCACCGTCGTTGCCATGTCGCTCTCTCGTTCGCTCGAAAATAAAATGTCGCTGCGGACAGTGCGACTTGCGCCTCAGTGCTGCGCCGCAAGGGCGGCGACCACGGCGGCACCCATCGCCCGGGTGCCGACCTTGCTGTCGCTCGCGCGGGCAATGTCGGCCGTGCGCAGTCCGGCCTCGAGCACCGCCAGCACGGCGCGCTCGATGCGCGTCGCCGCTTCGGCCTGGTTCAAGCTGTAGCGCAGCATCATCGCTGCGCTGAGGATGGTGGCCAGCGGATTGGCGACGCCCTTGCCGGCGATGTCGGGCGCACTGCCGTGGCTGGGTTCGTACAGGCCCTGGTTGTTAGCGTTGAGCGACGCGCTCGGCAACATACCGATCGATCCCGTCAGCATGGCCGCCTCGTCCGAAAGAATGTCACCGAACATGTTGCCGGTGACGATGACGTCGAACTGCTTGGGCGCCTTGACCAACTGCATCGCGGCGTTATCCACGTAGAGATGATCGAGCATCACGTCGGGGTACTCCGCATGCACCTCGCTCACCACGTCTTTCCAGAATTGAAACGTCTCCAGCACGTTGGACTTGTCCACGCTGGTGAGCTTGTTGCCGCGCTTGCGAGCGGCCTGAAACGCGACGTGCGCGATGCGCTCGATCTCGGGACGGCTGTAGCGCATCGTGTCGAAGGCTTCCTCGGCGCCAGGGAAGTGGCCGTCGGGTGCGGCGCGCCGGCCGCGCGGCTGGCCGAAGTAGATGTCGCCGGTCAGTTCGCGGATGATGAGGATGTCCAGCCCCGCCACCAGTTCGGGCTTCAGGCTCGATGCATGCGTGAGCTGCGGGTAGCAGATCGCCGGGCGAAAGTTGGCGAACAGGCCCATCGCCTTGCGCAGGCCGAGGATGGCCTGCTCGGGACGCAGTGCGCGCTCGAGCCGGTCGTACTTCCAGTCGCCGACAGCGCCGAACAGCACCGCGTCGGCCGCCTTGGCCAGCGCGAGCGTCGAGGCGGGCAGCGGGTGGCCTGCTGCTTCATACGCCGCCCCGCCAACCGGCGCACGCTCGAACTCGAAGCGCAGGTCCAGCGCACGCAGCACCGCGAGCGCTTCGTCGACGATCTCGGGGCCAATGCCGTCGCCCGGCAACACAGCGATCTTCATCCTGGTCAATCCTTATCGCAGTGCGTGGCGCGCAAGACCAGCGCCTTCTCGCACACCTTGAACACCACGTAAAACGCCGCGGCGGCGTAGCCATAGACGGCCAGCTCGGCGAGTTGCGCGAGCGCGCCCTCGCGCACCGCATCGAGCCCGTGCTCCGCCAGAAAACGCAGGTTGGCCTGCAACACGCCCACCAGATTGAGCGAAGCGATGCCAAACAGCACGAAGCTCGCGCCCATGATCAGGAGCGCCAGCCACCAGTGACGCAGCAGCAGGCGAAAGACGCGCGTTTGCCCGGCCATGCCCGCCGCTAGATCGTGTGCGCGAGCCAGGGCTTGCGCAACAGCCGCTCGGCCTCGAAGCTGCGAATCAAGTCGGCATGGCGCAAGGTAAGGCCAATGTCGTCGAGCCCACCGAGCAGGCAGTGCTTGCGAAACGGCTCGACCTCGAACGGGAGCTCGCTGCCATCGGGCTCGACGATGACTTGGCGCTCCAGGTCGATCGTGAGCGTGTAGCCGGGGAACGCCGCCGCGTCGTCGAACAGCCGTGCGACGAGGTTGTCGGCCAGCGCGATCGGCAACAACCCGTTCTTGAAGCAGTTGTTGTAGAAGATGTCGGCGAAGCTCGGCGCGATGAGGGCACGAAAACCGTACTGATCCAATGCCCAGGGGGCATGTTCGCGGCTCGAACCACAGCCGAAGTTCTTGCGCGCCAGCAGCACGGACGCGCCGAGGTAGCGCGGCTGGTTGAGTACGAAGTCGGGGTTGGGTTGGCGCGCGGCCGGGTCCTGGCCCGGCTCGCCGTGGTCGAGGTAGCGCCACCCGTCGAACAAGTTAACGCCGAATCCGCTGCGCTTGATCGACTTCAGGAACTGCTTGGGAATGATGGCGTCGGTGTCGACGTTCTCACGGTCGATCGGCGCAACCAGGCCGGTGTGGATGCGAAAGGCTTGCATGGCACTCACTTCTTTTGAACCGCGGCGCCTTCGATTTTCTCGCCGGTCTTTTTCATGTCCTTGCCGAAGCCTTCCATGGTGTTGCAAGCCGCGAGCCACAGCGCGCAGCAAACGGTGATCACGGCAATGGTGGTGTGCTTCATCAAGAGTCCCTCCTCGTTGTGCTTCAGGCGAGGCGCCGGACGTCGACAAAGTGTCCCTGCAGCGCAGCCGCGGCGGCCATGGCGGGGCTCACCAGGTGCGTGCGCCCACCGGCACCCTGGCGGCCCTCGAAATTGCGGTTGCTGGTCGAGGCGCAACGTTCGCCCGGCTCGAGCCGGTCGGCGTTCATCGCCAAGCACATCGAACAGCCCGGTTCGCGCCATTCAAAGCCGGCCGCCTTGAACACGGCGTCCAGCCCTTCGCGCTCGGCCTGCTCCTTCACCAGCCCGGAGCCCGGCACCACCAGCGCCAGCTTCACGTTGGCGGCGATGCGACCGCCCATGCGGCGCACCACCGCCGCCGCCTCGCGCAAGTCTTCAATGCGCGAGTTGGTGCAGGAGCCGATGAAAACCTTGTCGATGCGGATGTCGGTGATGGCCCGATTAGGTTCGAGCGCCATGTAGGCCAGCGCCCGCTCCATCGCGCCGCGCTTGCCGGCATCCTTCTCGCGGTCGGGGTCAGGCACGCGGTCGGTCACGGGCAGCACCATCTCGGGCGAGGTTCCCCAAGTGACCTGGGGTGCGATCGCGGCCGCGTCCAACACGACAACGCGGTCGAAGAGCGCGTCGGGGTCCGATTGCAGCGTGCGCCAGTACGTGACTGCCTGCTCCCATTCCAGGCCCGTCGGCGAAAGCGGTCGGCCCTTGACGTAGCGGATCGTCGTGTCGTCCACCGCCACCATGCCGGCCCGCGCACCGGCCTCGATGGCCATGTTGCATACCGTCATGCGGCCTTCCATGCTCAGCGCGCGAATGGCCGCACCGCCGAACTCGATGGTGAAGCCGGTACCGCCGGCCGTGCCGATCGTGCCGATGATGGCCAGCACGATGTCCTTGGCGCTGCAGCCCTTGCCCAGCACGCCGTCGACGCGCACGAGCATGTTCCTGGCCTTCTTGGCCAGCAGCGTCTGCGTAGCCAGCACGTGCTCGACCTCGCTCGTGCCGATGCCGTGCGCGAGCGCACCGAAGGCGCCATGCGTGCTGGTGTGCGAGTCGCCGCACACCACCGTCATGCCCGGCAGCGTGGCGCCCTGCTCCGGGCCGATGACGTGGACGATGCCCTGGCGGCGATCGTTCATCTTGAACTGCGTGATGCCCAGGCGGTCGCAGTTGGCGTCGAGTGTGTCGACCTGCAAGCGCGACACCGGGTCGGCAATGCCCTGCGAGCGGTCGGTGGTGGGCACGTTGTGGTCGCTCACCGCCAGGTTGGCCGAGAGGCGCCAGACCTTGCGGCCGGACTGGTCCAAGCCCTCGAAAGCCTGCGGGCTCGTGACTTCGTGGACCAGGTGCCGGTCGATGTAGAGCACGGTGGTGCCGTCGTCCTCGGTGCGAACGACGTGTTCATCCCACAGCTTGTCGTAGAGAGTGCGGCCCATGTGCTGCTTGCTCGCGCGGTCGAAACCGTAATTTTAAGGCGTCGCGCAGCCGCCTTCGCGGGGCGCGCCCAGGATTAGGGGCCGCGCTGGCACCGCGCCCTCACAAACGATCTTCGCCATCGGCGGCTACGCAGGCCATTCGCGGGACAGGCGCTCGCGCGCCACGATGTTTTAGCGTTGCGCGAGCGGCTTCACGTTGCGCTGCGTCGCGCCGATGAAGAGCTGACGCGGGCGGCCGATCTTGTATTCCGAGTCGCTGATCATCTCGTTGAGCTGCGCGATCCAGCCGACCGTGCGCGCCAGCGCGAAGATCGCGGTGAACAGCGACACCGGAATGCCGATCGCGCGCTGCACGATGCCCGAGTAGAAGTCGACGTTCGGGTAGAGCTTGCGCGAGACGAAATAGTCGTCCTCCAGGGCGATCTTCTCGAGCGCCATTGCCAGCTTGAACAGCGGGTCGTTCTGCAGTCCCATTTCGCTCAGTACCTCGTGGCAGGTTTCGCGCATGAGCTTGGCGCGCGGGTCGTAGTTCTTGTAGACGCGGTGCCCGAAGCCCATCAGCTTGACGCCGGAGTTCTTGTCCTTCACCTGTGCGATGAAGTCACCGATCTTCTCGATACCACCCATTTTCTGGATGTCCTCGAGCATCTTGAGCGCCGCCTCGTTGGCGCCGCCGTGCGCCGGGCCCCACAGGCACGCCACGCCGGCCGCGATCGCCGCAAACGGATTGGTGCCGGAGCTTCCGCACAGCCGCACCGTCGAGGTCGAAGCGTTTTGCTCGTGGTCGGCGTGCAGGATGAAGATGCGGTCCATCGCGCGCACCAGCACCTCGTTGGGCTGGTACTCCTCGCAAGGCGTGGCGAACATCATGCGCATGAAGTTGGCGGTGTAGCTCAGATCGTTGCGCGGGTACATGTAGGGCTGCCCGACCGAGTACTTGTAGGCCATCGCCACCAGCGTGGGCATCTTGCCGATCAGCCGAATCGCCGCCGTGGCGCGGTGCTCGGGGTCCTGGATGTCGGTCACGTCGTGATAGAAGGCCGACAGCGCCCCGACCAGCCCGGTGAGCACCGCCATCGGATGCGCGTCGCGCCGGAATCCCCGCATGAAGAACTGCATCTGTTCGTTGACCATGGTGTGCTTGGTCACCTGCTTGTCGAAGGTGCTGCGCTGCGCCACGTTGGGCAGTTCGCCGTTGAGCAGCAGGTAGCAGGTGTCGAGGAAATCGCACTTCTGCGCCAACTGCTCGATCGGGTAGCCGCGGTAAAGCAGCTCGCCCTTGTCACCGTCGATGTAGGTGATGGCCGACTGGCAGGCCGCCGTGCTCAGGAAGCCCGGGTCGTAGGTGAACATGCCGGTCTGCGCGTAGAGCTTCCTGATGTCGATGACGTCTGGCCCGACGCTGCCCGAGTAGATGGGCAGCTCCATGCTCGGGCTGCCGTCGGAAAACGACAGCGTGGCTTTGACGTTGGACGGTGTCATGGCAATTTCCTTCGGATGAAGCTATTTAAAAAACAAAAATCACGGAGAACGGGAAAGCCGGTGCGCCTCAGGCCGCGGCCCGTGCGCGCAACTGCTCCAACACCAGACGCACCTCGGGCCGATCGAGCGTGGCCTCGGGCTGCACGCGCGCGAACAGCAGGTCGAGCAGGTCGTTGTCGGCCAGCTCCATCAGCGCCTCCAGGCCGACCGCCTGGCGCAGCGTCAGGCGATCGGCATACCGGGCGAAGAAGCGCTCGATGAACAGGTCGTTCTCGAGCAAGCCGCGGCGGCAGCGCCAGCGCAGCTTGCTCAACGCTGCGGGTGCGAGCAGTTCGTCGACAACGGCGTCCATGAGAGTCGATGCGCCGCGCTCACACCGCGCGGCGAACCATCAGTTCCTTGATCTTGCCGATCGCCTTGGTGGGGTTAAGGCCCTTGGGACAGACGTCGACGCAGTTCATGATGGTGTGGCAGCGAAACAGCCGGTACGGATCTTCCAGGTCGTCCAGGCGCTCGCCGGTGCCTTGGTCGCGGCTGTCGGCAATGAAGCGGTAGGCCTGCAGCAGCCCGGCCGGGCCGACAAACTTGTCGGGGTTCCACCAGAAGCTCGGGCACGCGGTCGAGCAGCTCGCGCACAGGATGCATTCGTACAGGCCGTTGAGCTCGTCACGCTCCTCGGGCGACTGCAGCCGCTCCTTTTCGGGCGGCGGGTCGTCGTTGACGAGGTAGGGCTTGATCGAGTGGTACTGCTTGAAGAACTGCGTCATGTCGACGATCAGGTCGCGGATCACCGGCAAGCCAGGCAAGGGCTTGAGCACGATGGTGCCCGGCAGCGTGCGCATGTTGGTCAGGCAGGCCAAGCCGTTCTTGCCATTGATGTTCATCGCATCGGAGCCGCACACGCCTTCGCGGCAGGAGCGCCGAAACGACAGCGTGGGGTCCACCGCCTTGAGCTTGCCCAGTGCGTCAAGCAGCATGCGCTCGGAGCCGTCGAGCTCGACCTCGAGGCTCTGCATGCGCGGCTTGTCGCCGCTGTCGGGGTCGTAGCGGTAGATCTGGAACGTGCGCTTACTCATCGCTTCTCCTGCGCCTCTCAGAACGTACGGACCTTCGGCGGGATGGACTCCACCGACATCGGTTTGAGATTGACCGGCTTGTAGTCGAGCCGGTTGCCCTCACTGAACCACAGCGTGTGCTTCAGCCACGCCGCGTCGTTGCGGCCGTTGGGGTGCTCGGGTGTGTCGGCGTAATCGTTGACGGAGTGCGCGCCACGACTTTCCTTGCGCGCGGCGGCCGAAACGATGGTCGCCTGCGCCGCCTCGATCAGGTTCTGCACTTCAAGCGCCTCGACGCGCGCGGTGTTGAAGACCTTGGATTTGTCGGCCAGCGCGATGCCCTTGACGCGCTCGGCGATCGCGGCGATTTCGCTGACGCCCGCGTCGAGCATGGCCTGCGTGCGAAACACGCCGGCATGCCGTTGCATCGAGTTGCGGATGTCGCCCGCAACGTCTTGCGCATACTCGCCGCCGGTCGTGCCGTCCAGGCGCGCCAGGCGAGCCAGCGTGCGGTCGGCGGCATCGGCAGGCAGCGCCTTGTGGGCCTTGTTCTTCTGATTGAATTCGACGATGTGGTTGCCCGCCGCGCGGCCGAACACCAGCAGGTCGA
>NZ_JANMWL010000216.1:0-7760 GCF_031393925.1 Methylibium sp.
CGGCGTCGTTCGACTATCAGCGGATCAGGAACCCCGGCTACAACGCAGACCGCGGTCCGGTTTCCTTCTTTGCCTTGCGGCTGCACGTCGAGAACTGATCGCCCCGTCGCCAAGAACAAGAACTGCGTTCCAGCATGACGAACAGCACCGCGCCCCAACTCGCCATCATCTAAGAGCGTCGCGCACCCGGCTGGGTGGACGGCTTGGTGATGCTGGCCCTGCTGGGCCTGCTCTGGAGCGCGCTGCACTTTGGCAAGGGCATGCTGGTGCACTTCGATCCGACGGCGGTGCCGCAGGTCGACAACTCGCCGAGCCTGATCCCGTACTACGCCGGCCGCATGCTGCTGCGCATGTGGATCGCGTTCAGCTTCTCGCTGCTCTTCGCGATCGGCACCGGGTACCTGGCAGCAAAGAACCGGACGGCGCGCGCCTTCATCCTGCCGGCGCTCGACGTGTTGCAGTCGGTTCCCGTGCTGGGGTTCCTCGTGCCGGTGAGCGGTTGGGCTTTGGGCTGCTGCCGACAATGCTTTTCCGTGCACCCGAGCGCAGACGCGCACCGCGGCGATCGAAATTCATGCAGGTGTTGAACCGGGTCGGACGGCTTGACGCAAGGCGCCCGTTCGCTTCGGACAACCGGCGCCATGGGCCCTTCTTTCGCCGTGTCCTGGCACGCGGCTTGCGCCCTGGTCAGTCAATCGACTGAATGAGGCGGCGCGTCATGGCACGGATCGGCAAGCGAGCATGTCTGCGGGCTGTTTGGATGTCGAGCGCATCCGGCGCCTTCGTGCTGCTCGCGGGCTGCGAGGCACTGGCAATCACGGCGCTCGGCGTGGGTGCGTCGGCCGGCGTTTCGCACACCGCGAGCAGCGTCAGCTACCGCACCTTCACTGCGTCGACAGCGCAGGTCAAGAAAGCCTCGGTGTTGGCGCTCGGCAAGATGGGCATCACCGTCGATGAAGTCGTCGGCGTGAACGGCGGGGAGCTGATCAAGGCGCGCAGCGCCGATCGCAGTATCGAGATTCAGCTCGAAGCGATGAGCAAGTCGACGACGCAGATGCGCACGGCGGCCAAGCGCAACGTTTTCACGTACGACGCCGCAACCGCCAAGGAGATCGCCGAACAGACGGCGCTGGCGCTTGCCGAGATCGACCGCCAAGGCAAGAAAGTGCCTGCAGCATCCCGCCCGAGCGCAGCGGTCGAGTCGTCGTTAGCGGCCGACATGCGGCCCGCTGTTGCGCGAGTAACGGCTCGTCGCTGAACCATCATGGCGACAAGCGGATGGACGCAAACAGTCACTTTGGCGCCGGTGAGGGGCGCAAGTGCGCCGAATTGTTTCGCCGTTCTTAGCTCGATTGAACCCGGATGCGGACCGCGTTACGTTGCCACCCCTGCTCCAGCAAAGTGGCCTCCAGGCGAGGCAGCAGCTGACGCAACTTGGCCGCCACGGCCGCATTGCCGGCCAAGAGCGTCCAGCCATCCTCGGCCACCGGGCCCGGCCTCACATGCGCGGCCAGGAGTGGCGGTAGCAGCGGCCGGATCACCGAAAAGCGGGCATTCGATTCGCGCAGCAGCGATTGCAGACGGGCGAGCGGCGCCGACTGGGCCAGTGCCGCGCCGATCGGCAAGGCGGCTGGCAGGGTCGAATTGCGGGACTGTGTCATCTTGATGAAGGGGGGCTCGCATGCAGATCATAGTGACCCATGGCCGACTCGCTCACGCGCGGGTGATCAGCCTGCCCACGTGGAAGCTGCTTGCGGCATTCCTCGGCATGGCCACCGTCATGGTCGCGCTCTCCGGCGCGATCTACCACTTCGTCGTGCTCGAGGCGGCACGCGGGGGCTGGCCGGTGGTGGGCCAGATCGGCAAGCTAGTGGTCAAGGACGAAATCGCGCAGCGCGACCGTTTCATGCGAGAGAACCTCGATGCGATGGCCTCCAAGGTCGGCGAGATGCAGGCCAAGCTGCTCAAGCTGCAATCCATGGGTGAGCGCGTCTCCGGCATGGCGGGCCTCAAGTCCGAGGACCTGCGCGGTCTGGACCAGCCCCTGCCGGTGAAGGGTCGCACCGGTGCGGGCGGCGCCAGCGGCGGGCCGCATGTGCCGATCGTCTCGCCCACGTTGCAGCAACTCGACATCGCGCTTGCCGCGCTCGACGAGCACGCGGATCACGGCAGCGATGTGTTCACGCTGATCGAATCCCGTTTGCTCGAAACGCGGCTGCGCGCGTTGATGGTGCCGAGTTCGGCGCCCATCAATGCGCCGGTCGGTTCCGCTTTCGGCTTTCGCACCGATCCCTTCACCGGGCGCGGTGCGCTGCACACCGGGCTCGACTTCGCTGCCGAGACGGGCACGTCGATCCTCGCCGCCGCCGGCGGCGTGGTGTCGAGCGCCGAAGCCCACTCGGCCTACGGCCGCGCGGTCGAGATCGACCACGGCAACGGCCTGGTCACTCGCTATGCCCATGCCTCCAGGCTGTTGGTGCATGCGGGCGACCTCGTCCGTCGCGGCCAGTCGATCGCCGAAGTCGGCAGCTCGGGCCGTTCCACCGGCCCGCACCTGCACTTCGAAGTGCTGGTTGAAGGCGTGCCGCAGGATCCGGCCAAATTCCTCGGGCACGGCGAGCGACTTCCGGCCACCGCAAAGGCCGCTCGCGCGCGCCGCGAAGCCGCCGCTTTGCATTGAAATCGATTGCGCGGCATACCGTGTCGCGTCGCTCTTAGGCGCGGGGGACGGGTGGTAAAGTCGCGGCCTTCAAGCGGCGCCGAACAGGCGCCGCTCTTGTTATTCCGGGGCGCTGTCCGCAGATGTCCCCGGGGCCTGCGTGGCCCTTCGGCCCGCGCTGCCCACACCTCCACCGCCTGTAGCCTGCATGTTGCCCAAGCTTCTCACCTCGATTTTCGGCAGCCGCAACGACCGCTTGCTCAAGCAGTACCGCGTCGTGGTCGAGCAGATCAACGCGCTCGAGCCGCAATTCGAGAAGCTGTCCGACGCCGACCTGCGAGGGTGCACCGACACGCTGCGCCAGCGCGTCGCCGAAGGTGCCTTGCTCGACGACCTGCTGCCCGAGGCTTTTGCCGTCGTGCGTGAAGGCAGCAAGCGCAGCCTGAAGATGCGGCACTTCGACGTGCAGCTCATCGGCGGCATGACCCTGCACAAGGGCAAGATCGGCGAGATGCGCACCGGCGAAGGCAAGACGCTGATGGCCACCTTGCCGGTCTATCTCAATGCGCTGGCCGGCAAGGGCGTGCATGTGGTGACGGTCAACGACTACCTCGCGCGGCGCGACGCCGAGTGGATGGGGCGGCTCTACAACTTTCTGGGCCTCACCGTGGGTGTGAATGGCGCGCAGATGTCGCGCGAGGAGAAGCAGGCCGCGTATGGCGCCGACGTCACCTACGGCACCAACAATGAATACGGCTTCGATTACCTGCGCGACAACATGGTCAACGAGGTGGCCGACCGCGTGCAGCGCGGCCTGCACTACGCGATCGTCGACGAGGTCGACTCCATCCTGATCGACGAGGCGCGCACGCCGCTCATCATCAGCGGCCAGGCCGAAGACCAGACCGAGCTCTATCTCAAGATCAATGCGGTGGCGCCGCACCTCAAGAAGCAGATCGGCGAGGCCGACACGCGCACCGGCGAAGGCGTCATCGAGCCGGGCGACTTCATCGCCGACGAGAAGAACCACCAGGTGGTGCTCACCGAAGACGGCCACGAGCGCGCCGAGGCACTGCTCGCCGAGGCCGGCCTGCTGCCCGAAGGCGCCAGCCTCTACGAAGCCGGCAACATCACGCTGATGCACCATCTGTACGCGGCGCTGCGGGCCAAGCACCTGTACCACCGCGACCAGCATTACGTGGTGCAAAACGGCGAGGTGGTGATCGTCGACGAGTTCACCGGGCGTCTCATGACCGGGCGCCGCTGGAGCGACGGCCTGCACCAGGCGGTGGAGGCGAAGGAGGGCGTGCAGATCCTTCCCGAAAATCAGACGCTGGCCTCCATCACCTTCCAGAATTACTTTCGCATGTACGGCAAGCTCGCCGGCATGACCGGTACGGCCGACACCGAAGCCTACGAATTCCAGGAGATCTACGGCCTGGAAACGGTGGTGATGCCGCCCAACATGCCGACGGTGCGCAAGGACGACCTGGACCTCGTTTACAAGACATCGCGCGAGCGCTACGAGGCGGTGGTCAAGGACATTCAAGATTGCTTCGAGCGCGGCCAGCCGGTGCTGGTGGGCACGACCTCGATCGAGAACTCGGAGCTGGTCTCCAAGCTGCTTGCCGATATCAAGCTGCCGCACGAGGTGCTCAACGCCAAGCAGCACCAGCGCGAGGCCGAGATCATTGCCCAGGCCGGCCGGCCGAAGGCGGTGACGATCGCCACCAACATGGCCGGCCGCGGCACGGACATCGTGCTCGGCGGCAACGTCGAGAAGCAGGTGCAATTCCTCGAGGCCGACGCGGCGGTCGTCGCCGACGAAAAGGCGCGCCGCATCACGCAGTTGCACGACGAATGGGCGGGACTGCATGAGCGGGTCAAGGCGACCGGTGGCCTGCGCATCGTCGCCACCGAGCGCCATGAGTCGCGGCGCATCGACTACCAGTTGCGCGGCCGATCCGGCCGCCAGGGCGACCCGGGCGCTTCGCGCTTCTACCTGTCGCTCGAAGACCCGCTGATGCGCATCTTTGCCGGCGACCGCGTCAAGGCGATCATGGAGCGCCTGAAGATGCCCGATGGCGAAGCCATCGAGGCCGGCATCGTCTCGCGCAGCATCGAAGGCGCGCAGCGCAAGGTCGAGGCGCGCAACTTCGACGTGCGCAAGCAGCTGCTCGAATACGACGACGTCGCCAACGACCAACGCAAGGTCATCTACCAGCAGCGCAACGACATCCTCGAATCCAGGGAGCTGTCGGCGCAGATCACGCACCTGCGACGCGGCGCGATGACCGACGTGGTGCGCAGCTTCGTGCCGGCCGAAAGCGTCGAGGAACAATGGGACCTGGCCGGGCTCGAGCGGGTGCTGCGCGAGGAATGGCAACTCGACGTGCCGCTCGCGGCGCAGGTCGAGAAGAGCGATGCGATCGCCGACGAAGACATCGTGGAGATGGTCGTCAAGGTGGCCGACACGAGCTTTGCCGACAAGGTGGCGCTGGTCGGCGCCGAGGCCTTCTCCGGCTTCGAGCGTCAAGTGTTGCTGCAGTCGATCGACACGCACTGGCGCGAACACCTCGCCGCACTCGACTACCTGCGCCAGGGCATCCACCTGCGCGGCTACGCGCAAAAGAACCCGAAGCAGGAATACAAGCGCGAAGCCTTCGAGCTGTTTTCCACCTTGCTCGACGTGGTGAAGATGGACGTGACGCGCCTGCTCATGACGGTGCGCATCCGCAGCACCGAAGAAGTCGCCCAGGCGGCCGAGGCGCTCGAAGAGCAGGCCGAGCACATCCACAACGTGACCTACACGCACCCCACCGACGACGGCGGCGTGGCCGTGGAGACGGACGCCGCCACCGACGTGGCAACGCGCATGGCCGAGGTGCCGCGCGTCGGCCGCAACGACCCGTGTCCCTGCGGTAGCGGCAAGAAGTACAAGCACTGCCACGGCCAGCTGGCCTGAAGCGCGGCGCGCCCGGTTGCTGCTGCACGGGCCGCTCGATCCGAAGGACCCCCGCATGCCCGTCAATCTGAGCGCACCGAACCCGGCCGACCTGCACGCGGTGCCTGGCGTGGAAATTGGCATCGCCATGGCCGGCGTCAAGAAAGCCCAGCGCCGCGACCTTGCGGTCTTCACCCTGGCCGAAGGCTCGGCGGTGGCCGGCGTGTTCACGCTGAACCGTTTCTGCGCGGCACCCGTGCAGCTGTGCCGCAAGCACCTCGCGGCCGCGCTCGGCGTGCGTGCGCTCGTCATCAACACCGGCAACGCCAATGCCGGCACCGGTGCAGACGGCCTGGTGCGCGCCTTGTCGACCTGCGTGGCACTGGCGCGCAAGCTCGACATCGCGCCCGAGCAGGTGCTGCCGTTTTCCACCGGCGTGATCATGGAGACGCTGCCCAGCGAGCGCATCGAGGCCAGCTTGCCGGCGGCGCTGGCCGACCGGCGCGCTGCGAACTGGGGTGCTGCGGCCGAGGCGATCATGACCACCGACACGGTGGCCAAGGCGGCGTCGCGGCGGCTCACGATCGGCGGCGCGTCGGTCACCGTCACCGGCATCGCCAAGGGCGCCGGCATGATCCGGCCAAACATGGCCACGATGCTCGGTTTCGTCGCGACCGACGCCAACATCGCGCCGCGCGCGCTGCAGGCACTGGTGCGCGAGGCGGCCGACCGATCCTTCAACCGCATCACCGTCGACGGCGACACCTCGACCAACGACTCCTTCGTGCTGATGGCCTCGCGCCAGGCGGCACATGCCGAAATCACCGAACTCGAGTCCACCGAGGGTGCGGCGCTGCGGGGCGCCGTCATCGCCGTGGCGCAACAACTGGCCCAGGCGATCGTGCGCGACGGCGAAGGCGCCACCAAGTTCATCACCGTGCGCGTCGACGGCGGTCGCAGCAAGGAAGAGTGCCGGCTCGTCGCCTATGCCGTAGCGCATTCGCCGCTGGTCAAGACGGCGTTCTTCGCCAGCGATCCCAATCTTGGCCGCATTCTTGCGGCAGTGGGCTACGCCGGCATCAAGGACCTGGATCAGAACCTCATCGACCTTTACCTTGATGACGTGCATGTCGCCACCCGCGGAGCACGCCACGCCGCCTACCGCGAGGTCGATGGTCAGCGCGTCATGAAGCAAAGCGAGATCACGGTTCGCATCGACCTGCACCGCGAAGACGGGCCCAACCGGGCTCACGCGACGGTATGGACCTGCGATTTATCGCACGATTACGTGACGATCAACGCCGACTACCGCAGTTGAGCAAGGCGCCGCAATGCCGCAATGCCGCCTTGTGCGGCTTGCCGGCGCACAGGACGCGCTGCCGGCATTCGCACCTGCCTCGCAGGAGCAAACGCCATCACCACCCACCCACCGATCTGCCAGCCGACCGCTTTGTGCGGTGGGGCCTGCGTCGGCGCGTGGAAGCCGGCCTCGGCACCGCGCGTCGCGGCGCGACGGCAAGGCGGCAACGCCCTCGGCGTCGCCCGCCACTAGCTTCTCATCACCTCGCGGCCCGGCTGCCGCTGCGCGCTGGATCTCAGCGCCCGCCGGGCCCCGTCCCCAGGACGCTGAACGTCCCTCGGGGGCAGGCAAGGAAGTGAGCGTGGGGGCCTTTCATCTCAGCGCAATCCGTGGCCTTCGCCGTCCAAGACCACCGCTCAGGCTCGGCCCACCCGGCCGGCGCCGCGACCGACACCTCACCCGGTGCCGGACCAGGGAGAGGACACCATGATGTTCGAGCGCCTCGCATGCGCCTTGATCCGCCGGTTGAGCCGGCGCTTCGCGCTGCCGGCCGACGACCTGCTGCGCGACGCCGTCTATCGGCGCCTGTGTATTTCCATTCTCATCAGTTCGTTCGGTGGGCAGGTGACGATGTTGGCCCTGCCGCTGACCGCGGCCGTGCTGCTGCATGCGCACGCCGTCACGACGATGCGATGGCCTTCGAGCGTCTGGCCGCGCACCGCGTGGCGATCCGCTGCGACGACGCCAACACGCGCAGCCAGCGCGTGGCGGAGCGCTGCGGTTTCGAGCTCGAGGGCGTGCTGCGCCAACATGCGCTTGACATGGCGGGTCGGCCGCGCGACACGCGCCTGTGCGCG
>NZ_JANMWL010000234.1:0-2115 GCF_031393925.1 Methylibium sp.
AACTCTGCGAGTACCGCCTACCGGGTGCATTGCGGGAGGGGCCAGGTTGCGAGGCGAGGCGTTTGCCGTCTGCATCGATGCCGATCAACAGCGACGCCCGGGCGGCACGCGGCGGCGAGCGGGGCGGCATCGGCGTCGAGAGCATCGGCGCGTCACTTTCCTGAGCCGGGCCGCACTCTCCCCGCGGGGGAGAGGGAGTCATACAAGCGCGCGGTGCCGTGGCGGGGCGCGTTGATTCCTCCCGGCAGTGGGAGACGGAGCTAGGCAGGCGCGCAGGCGCGCTGCGGTGGCGGGTCGCGTCGGTTGCCTCTCCCTCTGGGAGCTGGCTAGGGGTGAGAGCTGGCCGCAACCTGCCGCCCGCCCACCGCTCGCATATCCACCATCACCACCACGCCCCTACTCACAGGCACGCCATCTGCTTGGCCGGTTTTGCAGCCACCCCGCGCTGGAGGCCCCTTGATTCCGAGCAAGCCATTGACGACGCAGACCGGGCTGGTGCTGCTCACCATGCTCGGCGTCGTCGCCGTGCTGCACTTCGCCGAAGACGTGCTCGTGCCGGTGGCCCTGGCGCTGATGCTGGCCTTCTTGCTCGCGCCGCTGGTCCACCGCGTCGAGCGCTGGGGCGCCAACCGCGAAATCGCGGTAGCGCTCACCACGCTGGTGGCCTTTGCGCTCATCGGCCTGCTGATCTACACGGTCGCGCACCAGTTCCTCGGCCTGGTGGAAGACCTGCCCTCCTACCGCGACAACCTGCTGTCCAAGATCAGGTCGATATCCGTCGGCTCCGACAACGGTGGCCTCGAGCGCGGCGTGGAGACCGTCAAGGAGCTCAGCGACGAGCTGCAGAAATCCTCGCCCGGGCAGGCCGTTGCGCCCGGCATCACCCAGGTGCAGATCGTCGCGCCCCCGCCGAGCGCGGCGCAGGTGGTGCGCGGCCTGTTCGGCCCGCTCCTCGGCCCGCTGTCCACCGCGGCGATCGTGCTGGTGTTCGTGGTGTTCATGTTGATTCAGCGCGAAGACTTGCGCGACCGACTGGTGCGCCTGCTCGGCGCCACCGAGATGCACACCACCATGAGTGCGCTCGACGACGCCGCGCAGCGCGTGAGCCGCTACCTGCTGATGCAGACGCTCATCAACACCATCCAGGGCACGCTCGTGGCCGCGGGCCTGTTCTTCATCGGCGTGCCCGATGCGCTGCTGTGGGGCACGCTCACCATCGTGTTGCGCTTCATCCCCTACCTGGGCCCGGTGCTCGCCGCGGTGGGGCCGATTGCGCTCTCGATTGCGTTCTTCAACGGCTGGACCGAACCGCTGATGGTGATCGGCCTCATCGTCACGCTGGAGCTGATGAGCAACAACGTGCTCGAGCCGCGCCTCTATGGCTCGAGCGTGGGGGTGTCTTCGTTCGCGCTCATCGTCGCGGCGGTGTTCTGGACCTGGCTGTGGGGCACGGCGGGCCTGTTCCTCGCCACGCCGCTGACGGTGTGCCTGGCGGTGATGGGCAAATACATACCGCAGCTCGGCTTCGTCGGCGTGATCCTCACCGACCAGCCGGTGCTGTTGCCGAGCGAACGCTTCTACCAGCGCCTGCTCGCCAACGACGCCGACGAAGCGCAGGACCTGATCGACGAGGCGCTGGCGGCCAATCCGCTCGTCGACGTGTGCGACACCATCCTGCTGCCGGCCCTGCGCTTCATCGAGCAAGACCACGATCGCGGCGCCATCGACGTGACCCGGCGCAACGCCATCATCGAGTTGGTGGCCGAGCTCATCGAGCAGTTGCCGGCCGCGGTGGCGCTGGCCGAGACCCAGGTCGAAACCGAAACTGAAACGAGCCCCGCCATCCCCGCCGAGCCGGCGCTGCAGATGTCGGTGCTGTTCCTGCCGGCCGCCGACGCGGCCGACGAGCTGGCCGCGCAGCTGCTGGTGCGCGTGCTCGCCCCGTCCGAGTTCAGCGCCGAGGCGGTGGCGGCCACGCTCAAGGGTGAAATGCTCGAACAGGCGGCCCTGACGCAGCCCGACGCCATCTGCATCTCGGCCACGCCGCCGGCCGCGCTGGCCCATGCCCGCTACCTGTGCAAGAAACTGCGCACGCGCTTCCCCGACGTGCCGATC
>NZ_JANMWL010000250.1:0-15493 GCF_031393925.1 Methylibium sp.
CGCAGCGGTGCTATCCGCAGGAACAGCCAAGCCCTCGAACAGTGCGCCTGTGTGCCCATTCGGGCTCGGTTCGGTCGTGATGCTGCTCATGCGAAAACACATGCAGCATTCGTGCCGTCAAATGTTCACAGACTCTGAGATGACAGCCCCATGCCCCTGCGCGGGCGCTCAGCCCTTGGGGCGACCCGGAGTAGGCTGAAGCGCAGCTCGGCCCGATCCCGGATGGCTCAGGTTTCAACGATCTCCACGGCGGTCGTGATTTCCGCCGTCTTGGCCAGCATCGCGCTGGCAGAGCAGTATTTCTCGTGCGACAGCGCGACTGCACGCTCCACCACCGCGCTCGAAAGGCCGCGACCTGTGACGACGAACTGCATGTGAATGCGCGTGAACACCTTCGGGTCGCGCTCCGCCCGCTCGGCGCTGAGCCTGACTTCGCAACCACGCACGTCGTGGCGACCTCGCTTCAAGATCAGCACCACGTCGTAGGCGGCACAGCCCCCGGTGCCGGCGAGCACCGTCTCCATCGGCCGCGGCGCCAGGTTGCGCCCACCGCCCTCGGGTGCGCCGTCCATGGCGAACAAGTGGCCACTGCCGGTCTCCGCGTTGAACGCCATGCCGGCCTGGGGTTGCCATCGAACGGTGCATTCCATCTCTGTCTCCTGCGTTGGCCTGCTGCTTCGGCGGGCGCCGATTGTGCCGTCCTGCTCGAGTCGAGACGCAAGCCCATCACAAAGTGCGCGTCGCGCGCTGCGCGTGCGTTGCGACGCTGCTTGCGTGCTCCTAGAATCGGTTCACGCATCGCGGTCAGGGCAAGCCACCGACCCGATCCCCCGTTGTCTCCTCCACCCCTTCCAAAGGTGGATTCAGCCCAAGGCTCAGTGCCTTGGGCTTTTTTCTTGTGCGACCGGGCGCAGGGGGCGCCGACGACGTCGACTTATCATCGCGCCGCTTCGAAGGAGGAGTCAACCAATGGCCCGCGCCGCGCGCCCTACCGCCCCGCGAGCCGCACGCAAGCGTGCCCCGTCTGATTACCTGCAGCGCATCCTGACCGCCCGCGTCTATGACGTGGCGGTCGAGTCCTCGTTGCAGCTCGCCCCGCAGTTGTCGCAGCGCCTGAACAACCGCGTGCTGCTCAAGCGCGAGGACGAGCAGCCCGTCTTCAGCTTCAAGCTGCGCGGCGCTTACAACAAGATGGCGCACCTGAGCGCTGCACAGCTCGAGCGCGGCGTGATCTGCGCCTCGGCGGGCAACCACGCGCAGGGCGTGGCACTGTCGGCCAAGCGGCTCGGTTGCCGCGCGACCATCGTCATGCCGGTGACCACGCCGCAGCTCAAGATCGACGCCGTGCGTGCCCTCGGCGGTGAAGTGGTGCTGCACGGCGAAAGCTACTCTGAAGCGTTTGCGCACGCGAGCGAACTGGAGCGCGCGCACGGCCAGACCTTCGTGCATCCGTTTGACGACCCCGACGTGATCGCCGGCCAGGGCACCATCGCCATGGAAATCCTGCGCCAGCACCAGGGCCCGATCGACGCGGTGTTCGTCGCCATCGGCGGCGGCGGGCTGATCGCCGGCATCGCGTCCTACATCAAGGCGGTGCGGCCCGAGATCCGCGTGATCGGCGTGCAGACTCGCGACTCCGACGCCATGGTGCGCTCGGTGCGCGCTGGCAAGCGCGTGACCTTGCACGACGTGGGGCTGTTTTCCGACGGCACGGCCGTCAAACTGGTCGGCAAGGAAACCTTCCGCTTGACGCAGGCCCTGGTCGACGACTTCGAGATCGTCGACACCGACGCCGTGTGCGCCGCCATCAAGGACGTGTTCCAGGACACCCGCTCGATCCTCGAGCCGGCTGGCGCGCTCGGCGTGGCCGCCGTGAAGCAGTACGTGGCGCGCGAAGGCTGCAGCGGCAAGACCTTCGTGGCCATCACCTGCGGCGCCAACATGAACTTTGACCGACTGCGCTTCGTGGCCGAGCGCGCCGAGGTCGGCGAGGAGCGTGAGGCGCTGTTCGCGGTGACCATCCCCGAGGCGCGCGGCTCGTTCAAGCGTTTTTGCGAACTGATCGGCCCGCGCAGCGTCACCGAATTCAACTACCGCATCTCACACGCCGACGTCGCCCATGTGTTCGTCGGCCTGGCCACGCGCGAACGGGACGAATCCGCGCGCATCGCCGAGCGCTTCCAGCGGCACGACTTCCCCACGGTCGACCTCACGCACGACGAGCTCGCGCAGACGCACATCCGCCACCTGGTGGGCGGGCGCTCCGAACTGGCCAGGGACGAGCGGCTGTTTCGCTTCGTGTTTCCCGAGCGGCCCGGCGCCCTGATGCGCTTTCTGACCTGCATGCACCCCGACTGGAACATCAGCCTGTTCCACTACCGCAACCAGGGCGCCGACTACGGCCGCATCCTCGTCGGGCTGCAGGTGCCGCGGGGCGAACAGCGCGCGTTGCGCGCCTTCCTCGCCACGCTTGATTACGCCTGGGTGGAAGAGACTGCCAACCCGGTCTACCAGTTGTTCCTGCGCTGACGCAGGGCTCACAATCGTCCCCGTCCCAATCCCTGCAGCAGCTCCCATGTCCGTCCAGCGCTCGCTGATCGCCCCCACCGCCCACCCCCGGCTGGAAGAAGCGCTGCGCCTGAAGCTTTATCGCCGTGCCGAGACCGCCGGCAGCCTGGGCGAACTCGAGCCGCTGGCGATCCGCCTGGGCCTGATCCAGAACACCCTGAAGCCCCGCCTCAGATCACCGCACTTGGTGGTGTTTGCGGGTGACCACGGCGTGGTGGTCGATGGCCTTAACAAGCGCGGCGACTCGACCCTCACGCAGGTCAAGCACCTGCTTGAAGGCCGGCTGCCGATGGCGGTGTTTTCGTTCATCCAGGGCATGGGCCTGACGATCGTCGATGCGGGCCTGGCCGAGCCGATGAACCCGCACCCGAGCCTGCTGCAACGCAAGATCGCTTTCGGTACGCGCAGCACCCGCGTCGCGCCGGCCATGTCGGTCGACCAGGCCCATGCCGCCATCCGCGCCGGCATGGAGATCGCCGACACGCTCTCGGGCAATGCACTCGCCTGCGCCGGCATCGGCGTGGGCTCGCACGAAAGCGCTTCGCTGGTGATCTCGCGCCTGTCCGGCGTGCCGCTCGCCGACTTGCTCACCGCCGGGCCGCAGATGAACAGCGAGGCATTGACGCAGTCACTGACCGTCCTGCAGGCCGCGCAGGTGCGACACCAGGCCTTGACCGACCCGGTCGAGGTGCTGGCCGCATTCGGCGGATTCGAGATTGCCATGTTGACGGGCGCCATGCTGGTGGCCGCCAGCAAGCGTCACCTGATCATGGTCGATGGCGTGCCGGCCTGCGCCGCCCTGCTGGTGGCCGCCCGCATTGCCGCGCCGGTGACCGACTACGCACTGTTTTGCCGCAGCCATGGCCACCAGGGACTCGACCACGCGATGCGCGTCTTCCAGGCCAGCGCGCTGCTTGAACTGGGCATGGAAAGTACCGACGGCACCGGCGCCACCCTGGCCTGGCCATTGGTACACAGCGCGGCGTCGTTGTTGACCGAAGTGGTCGACGGCGAGGACAGCGGTCCGACACAGTTGGTGAGCACCGCCGGTGCGCTGGACAACGGCCAGTCCCAGGGCGCTGGCGGCCTCACCAGTGGTCACGTCAGTGGTGCCGCGGGCCTGGGCGCCGGGAGCGACCCCGCTGATGACGCGCTCGACGTGCCCCGCCCTGGAGCCAGCGGCTCCGAAGCCTTGCCTTGACGTGCGCGGCCGCGCGACGGCCTGCGCAGTCGGTGTCGCCTCAGCGACGATTGCCCGCGTCGCTCGCCGGGTCGGCAGGCGAAGGATCGTCGCCCACGCCGGGCGCACGCCGCGGTCCCGGGCTTGCGTTGCTGCTCGCATCCTGAGGCTGCACGGGCGGCATCACTTCGGGGAGATTGGGTCGCGAAAGCATGCCCGGGTCAGCATTTGGCGGCGGCGGCGGCAGGGTGCCGGTTGTCGGCGCCAGAGGAGGCGGCAGTTCCAGCCGCACGGCCGGCGCGCCCTGCACCGGGCCGATGTCGGCGCTGCGCGACGCCACCGACTGCAGCACCAGCGCCGTATCGAGCCGCGCACCCACCCGGTAGGGCCGCGGCGGCTTGCCGTCGACGGCAATCAGCGCAATGCCCTGCCCATCGCGGCGATCGGACGATTTAGGCGCCATCACACCGACCAGCTTGAAGCGGCTCGCCAGCGCCGGCTCGGTCGGCCCACCGATCACGGCGGCCGGCGCGATGGGGCTCGCGAACAGCCGCGCCACGTCGCCGCGCAAGGCGCCCGCCGACGACACCGGCTGAGCTTGGCTCGGCACGGGGCGCGGCGAGACGAACACGCGCAGGCCCCAATACGCGGCACAGGCCGCAACGGCGGCCCACAAGATGAATGCAGCAAAGCGCTCGGCCATGGGCGGCGATTATGATGGATCGACTTCGATCCTTGACGGCGATGCCGCCGCTGATGCCAATGAGCAAGAATTCTGCACCGACGCCAGTGCGCCGTCGCGGCTTCACCCTGATCGAACTGATGGTGGTGCTGGTCATCATTGGCGTGCTGGCGGCGCTGATCGTGCCCAATGTGCTTGACCGTGCCGACGATGCGCGCGTCACTGCGGCCCGCACCGACGTCAACAACCTGATGCAGTCGCTCAAGCTCTACCGCCTGGACAACCAGCGCTACCCGAGCGCGGAGCAAGGCCTGCAGGCACTGGTGGCGCGGCCGACGGCAAGCCCGGCGCCACCGAACTGGAAGCCCTATCTCGAGAAACTGCCCCACGATCCCTGGGGCCACCCCTACCAATACGTCAACCCGGGCGTGAAGGGCGAAGTCGACGTGTTCAGCTTCGGGGCCGATGGGCAGTCCGGTGGTGATGGCAAGAACGCCGACGTCGGCTCCTGGCAGTGAGCCTTGCGGTGGGCGCGTCGGCGCGCGCGGCTTCACGCTCATCGAGCTGCTGATCGTCGTCGCACTGATCGCCATCGCCTCTGCCGTGGCTTCGCTGGCGCTGCGCAACCCTGCGACCACGCAACTCGAGCGCGAAGGGGCACGCCTGGCGGCGCTGCTCGAATCGGCGCGCGCCGAAGCGCGCGCGCTGGGTGTGGCAGTGCGCTGGGTGCCGGGCGGCACCGAGGGCGGCTTTCGGTTCGTCGGCCTGCCCGATGCGCTGGCCCTGCCGTCGCAGTGGCTTGGCGAGGGCGTCAATGCCGAGGCACTCGCCGAGCGCCGGCCGGTGGCGGCCATCGTGCTTGGCCCGGAGCCGTTGATCGGTGTGCAGCGCATCGTGCTGCGCCTTGACAACCAGCATCTCACGCTCGCCACCGACGGCCTGGGGCCGTTCGCGGTGGTCGCCGACGAGGAACCGGCCCGTGCAACGCGCTGACGGTTTCACGCTCATCGAGGTGCTGGTCGCGCTGGCGATCGTCGCCGTCACGCTGGGCGCGGGCATCAAGGCGGCCGGCGCGCTGACCAACAATGCGCAGCGCCTGGTCGAAGTGAGCGCATCGCAGTGGTGCGCCGACAATCACCTCACGGTGCTGCGACTGGCCCGGCAGTTCCCGGGCGTCGGTGACAGCGACTTCGCCTGCGAGCAGCTCGGCATCGCCTACTCCGGGCGGCTGGTCGTGCGGCCCACGCCCAACCCGAATTTCCGCCGCGTCGACGCGGTCATGTCCGACCCGGCAGGGCGGCCGGTGCTCACGCTGTCGACCGTGCTGTCGCGCTACTGAATCGCGCCGATGAGTCCGATGCAACATCGCCCGCTGCGCACTCACGGCTTCACGCTGGTCGAGGTGCTGGTGGCGCTGCTCATCATGGCGGTGATCGCCGCGATGTCGTGGCAGGGCATCGACGCGATCGTGCGCTCGCGCGACATCAGCGCCGGTCGGCTGGAGCAGCAGCTTCGGCTGCAGTCCGTGATCGCGCAATGGGAGACCGATCTGGCCGAGCTGCAGGATCCCGAGGTCGTGCCGGCCCTGCAGTTCGACGGCGCCAACCTGCGCCTGACCCGGCGCACACCCGAGGGCCTGCAGATGGTGGTGTGGGCCCTGCGCGGTGAGAGCCTCATGCGCTGGGCCGGCCCGAGCGTCACGCATGTGCGCGCCCTGCAGCAGTCGTGGCTGCAAGCGCAGCAATTGCTCGGCAACGAGTCGGGCCAGCTGCGCGCACTCGGCGGCGTGGCGTCCTGGCAGCTTTATTACTGGCGCGGCAATTCTTGGAGCAACGCGCAGTCCAGCGCTGGTGTGGCTGCGCCGGTGGCTGGAGCGGCGTCGGGCGCTGCGCCCTCGCAAAGTCAGTTGCTGCCACAGGGCGTGCGCATGGTGCTGGCCTTTCGCGAAGGTGGCGGTTTTGCAGGCTCGCTGCAGCGCGACGTGCAACTCGGACCGAACCCATGATGTCGCCGCGCAGCCCCCGTCGCCGCCGCTTGCAGCAAGGCGCGGCGCTGTTGACGGCGATGGTGATCGTCACCCTGGTGGCCACCCTGGCGTCCGCAATGGTGTGGCAACAGTGGCGCGCGGTGCAGGTGGAGTCGGCCGAACGAGCACGCGCCCAGGCGCTCTGGATTCTGGACGGTGCCATCGACTGGGCGCGCCTGATCCTGCGCGAGGACGCGCGTCAGAACCAGCGCGGCAGCATGATCGATCACCTTGGTGAACCCTGGGCCGTGCCACTGGCCGAGGCGCGGTTGTCAACCTTCCTGGCAGCCGATCGCGACAACACCGACGATGCGCCCGAAGCTTTCCTGTCGGGCGCGATCACCGACGCGCAGTCGCGCTACAACTTACGCAACGTGATCAATCCGGCTGGCAACCGGCAGGCCGAAGAGGACGTGCTGCGCCGACTGCTCGATTACGCCGGCGCGCGCAGCGAGGTCGCGCCGGGGCTGCTCGCCGCGCTGCGTGACTTGGCGCCCCCGGAGGCGGCGGCCTCCGGTGCGACGCGGGCCCAGATCAATCCTGACCCGCCGCTCATGCCCCGGCGCCTGGATCAACTCGCGTGGCTCGGCCTTGACGCCGAAACGGTGGGCCGGATCGCTCCCTACATCACCTTGCTGCCGGTGCGCACGCCCGTCAACGTGAACACCGCGCCCAAGGAAGTGCTCGCTGCGGTCATCCCGGGGCTCGATCTCGCCAGCGCCGAGCGCCTGGTGCAGGCGCGCCAGCGAGACCCGTTTCGCAACCTCCAGCAGGTTCAGGCGCTGCTTCCGCAGTCCACCGCGACGACGGCCCTGAGCGCCAGCAGCCTGAACGTCGTGTCGATCTACTTCGAGATCCAGGGCCGGCTGCGGTTGCTCGACCGGGTGATCGAGGAGCGCGCCCTCGTCGTGCGCCGCAACCTCGACATCCTGCCGGTGCGCCGCGAACGCGTGACGGCGCTCGACGCGGGCGCCGTCACGCGCTGAAGCCCGCAAGCCAACGCCCGATTACCGATCAAGGCCACGCCGCCAATAGCCACCCCTACAATCTTTTCGATCCGCCCGCCGCATGAGCACGCTTGCCCTCTCCATCCCGCCCCGACCGCGACTGCGTGCCGGCGCCGCCGCGCCCGCCGCGGCGGCCAGTTCCGGTGAGCTGGCCTTTGCGCTCAGCAACGACGGGCTGCTGGTCAGCCGCGAGGGGCACGCCGCTGCGACCCTGCTGCCCAAGGCCGACCAGGTGGTGGCCGTGCTGGCGGCCGCCGACGTCAGCTGGCATCGCATCGTCTGCCCCAAGGCGCCGGCCGCCAAGCTCGGCGCCGCACTGGCGGGCGTGCTCGAAGACGCGCTGCTCGAAGACGCGCCGCAGCTGCATTTCGCCATCGCCCCCGGCGCGCGGGGCGGCGCGACGGTGTGGGTGGCGGCCACCGATCGCGCCTGGCTGTTCGGCGAGATCGCCGCCATTGAGCGTGCCGGACTGCGCGTCGATCGCGTCGTGCCGGCCGCCTGGCCTGACGAGCCGCCCACCGGCCACTTCGCTGAAACGCACGAAAGCACCGGTGCCGGCCTTGCCAGCTTCGGCTTGGCGCTGACCTGGTCCCACGCGGGCGGCGTTGCCACCTGGCCGCTGCAAGGTGGCCTTGCGCGCAGCCTGTTGCCCGCCGAGCTGCCGCCCGACGCCCGCTTCACCGCGACACCGGCAGTCGCCGCGCCGGCCGAGCGTTGGCTCGGCGCCAGCGTCAACGTGCAGTCACCGGCCGAACACCTCCTGCAGGCGGCGCGCTCGCTATGGAACCTGCGCCAGTTCGGACTGGCGCCGCGGCACCGCGGCGTGAGCGCGCTGCGCGAAGGCTGGCGAATCTCGCGTGGGCCGTCGTGGCGATGGGCGCGGCGCGGCGTGATCGGCCTCGTGGCGATCCAGCTGCTCGGCCTGAATATCGCGGCCTGGCAACAGCGCAGCGCGCTCGACGCCAAGCGTCGGTCCATGACCAGCGTGCTGCTGGCCGCCCATCCGCAAGTGCGCTCGGTACTCGACGCCTCGGCGCAGATGCAGCGCGAAACCGACACCCTGCGTGTGGCCGCCGGCCGGCCTGGCGAAGCCGACTTCGAGGCCGCGCTCCAGGCCGCCGCCAGCGCCTGGCCGGCGCAGCAACCGGTGCAGACACTCGGCTACGAGAACAGCCGTCTCACGCTCGCCGCGCCCGGCTGGAACGAACAGCAGGTGGCCGGCTTTCGCGACGCGCTCGCACCCAGCGGTTGGCGCGTCGACGCGGTGGACGGCCGGCTGACCCTGAGCCGACAGCTGACAGTGGCTGCGGGGAGCAGCTTGTGATCCGCCAGCCGGCGTGGAGACCCTCATGAAGCGCATCGCCCTGCCCGAAGGCATTGAAACCGCGATCGCGCAGTCGCGCGCGCGCTGGAGGCGGCTGGCCCGCCGCGAACGGCGCCTCGTCAGCGTGGCGCTGACGGTGGTCGCCCTGGCGCTGCTCTGGGCCATTGCCGTGCAGCCGGCCTGGCACACGCTGCGCACCGCGCCGGCACAGATTGACGCGGTCGACCTGCAACTGCAGCAGATGCAGCGCATGGCTGGCGAGACGCGCGAGCTGCGGGCGCTTCCGCCCGTCAAGCCATCCCAGGCCATTGAAGCGCTGCGGGGCGCGACCGACCGGCTCGGCCCCAGCGCCAAGCTTTCGCTGGTCGGCGACCGCGCCACGGTGAGCTTCGAAGGCGTTCCCGGCGAGGCGCTGGCCGCCTGGCTCGGCGAGGTGCGCAGCGCGGCACGTGCGCGCCCCGACGAAGCCAAGCTGTCGCGCGGACCCGCGGGCAGCTACAGCGGCAGCGTCACGCTCGGTCTGGCACGGCCGGGCTGAGCGCGCAAGGACCCAAGGCAAGCGCAATGGCCCGCCCCTTTCAAGCCTCCGGATGGCGCGCCTCGCTGTGGCGCGTCTCGCGCCTGCAACGGCGCGGCGAGCCCGCCAGCCGGCTCAGCGAGTTCGGGCGATCCACCTACGAAGGCCTGCGCTGGCAGCGCGCCCTGCATGCTGGGCGGCGCTGGGCACTGTGGGGCGCACTGTGCGGCGGCCTGCTGGGTCTGGTGGCGTTCGCGCCGGCGGCCTGGCTGGCGGCCTGGGTCGAGCGCACGAGCGCGGGCCAGTTGCTGCTGGCCGACGCGCGCGGCAGCATCTGGAGGGGCAGCGCCGTGGCGGTGCTCACCGCCGGTGCCGACAGCCGCAGCGCACGCTCCCTGCCCGGGCGTTTGCATTGGACCTTGCGGCCCGCGGGCCTGGGCCTGGCACTGCAGCTCGAACACGCCTGTTGCCTCAACGGCCAGCCGACGCTGCGCTTCAAGCCGGGCTTGGGCACCCTGACCACCACGCTCGACGGCAGCCCGGGCTGGATCGGCCAGTGGCCGGCCGAATGGCTGGCCGGCCTGGGCACGCCGTGGAATACGCTGCAACTTGGCGGCGCGCTGCGCCTCACCTCGCCCGGCCTGACGCTCACCTGGGTGCAGGGCCGCTGGCGCGTCCAGGGTCAGGCAACGCTCGAGATGCTCGACGTGGCCTCGCGGGTCTCGCCGCTGCCGCGCCTGGGCAGCTACCGCCTGCAGTTGTCGGGCGACCCCGGCAATGCCGGCACCGCGCAGCTCGGGCTCTCGACCCTCGACGGCGCGCTGCAGCTCTCCGGCCAGGGCACGCTCGGCCCGAACGGCATGCGCTTTCGTGGCGAGGCCAGTGCAGCAGAAGCCGACCAGCAGGCCCTGGCCAACCTCCTGAATATCATCGGACGACGCGACGGCGCGCGGTCCGTCATTGCGATCGGATGACCATGAGCTTGCAGCCTATCCCCCACCCGGAGCGACCGCTCTGCAGCATCGTCATTGGCATCACGCTGGCCTGCTCGCTCGGCGTGCTGGCGGTCGCCCCGGCAGCCCTGGCGCAGACCGCGCCGGCCACTGCTCGGGAGCGGCGCGAGCCGGTCACGCTGAACTTCGTCAACGCCGAAATCGAAGGTGTGTCGCGCGCGATCGGCGCCATTCTCGACCGGCAGATCCTCGTCGACCCGCGCGTGCGCGGGCAGATCACGCTCTACAGCGAGCAGCCGCTCACGCCGCGCGAGGCCTACCTCAACTACCTGGCAGCGCTGCGCGGCCTGGGCTTCACGGTGGTCGAGTCGGGCGGGCTCCTGAAGGTGGTGCCCGAGGCCGACGCCAAGCTGCAGACCGGCACCGTCTCGATCGGCGACGTGAGCCGCCGCGGCGACCAGGTGATCACGCAGATCTTCCGCCTGCAGCACGAGAACGCCAACAACCTGGTGGCGGTGCTGCGCCCGCTGATCAGCCCTAACAACACCATCAACGCGAGTCCCACCAACAACACGCTGGTCATCACCGATTACGCCGACAACCTGCAGCGCATCGCCAAGATGATCGCCGCGCTCGACGTCGCCGGCTCCACCGACATCGAAGTAATTCCGCTCAGGCACGCGATCGCCTCCGACATGGTGGTGATGGTGCAGCGGCTTTCCGACGGCGGCGCTGCCGTGCCCGGCCAGCAGCCCGGCGCGGCGGCGGGCGGCATGTCGGTGCTGGCCGACACGCGCACCAACTCACTGCTGGTGCGCGCGTCCAACCCGGCACGCCTGACGCAAGTGCGCTCGCTGGTCGCCAAACTCGACCAGCCGGGCGTCGGCGGCGCCGGCGGCAGCAACATTTACGTGGTCTACCTGAAAAATGCCGACGCGACGCGGCTGGCCCAGGTGCTGCGTGCCGCCTTTGCAAACGACTCGCGCGGCGCCAGCGGCGGCGGCGGCGCACTGCCCGGCGCGCAGCCGAGCAGCGGCCTGGCCAACGTGCTCGGTGGCGGGCAAAGCGGCAGCCAGGCCTCGCCGCAGAGCACCAGCCCGGTCAGCGCGGCCGCCGCGCCGCAGACCGGCGGCTTCGTGCAGGCCGACCCGGCCACCAACTCACTCATCATCACCGCCGCCGAGCCTATGTACCGGCAGCTACGCTCGGTGATCGACCAGCTCGATTCGCGCCGTGCGCAGGTCTACGTGGAGACCATGATTGTCGAGGTCAACGCCACCAAGGCGGCCGACATCGGCTTCCAGTGGCAGGGCCTGATCGGCAAGGACGGCGACAAGACGGGCGTGGTCGGTGGCACCAACTTCGGCACTGGGGGCAACAACATCATCAACCTCGCCATCGCCGCGGCGGGTAGCGGCACCAGCGCGACGGGCACGCTGCCCTCGGCCGGCCTGAATATCGGCGTGATCCGTAAGTACGGCGGCGTCTACACGCTCGGCGCGCTCGCCCGTTTCCTGCAGACCAATGCCGACGGCAACATTCTCTCCACGCCCAACCTGGTGACCCTCGACAACGAGGAGGCCAAGATCGTCGTCGGCCAGAACGTGCCCTTCGTGACCGGCTCCTTCACCAACACCGGCGGCGGCACCGGGGCCACCAACCCGTTCCAGACCATCGAGCGCAAGGACGTTGGCATCACCCTGCGCGTGAAGCCGCAGATCGGCGAGAACGGCGCGGTGCGCATGGTGATCTACCAGGAAGTCTCCAGCGTGGTGAACCAGAACGTCTCGCAGGGCGTGGCCGACGCGACCGCGGGCCTGGTCACCAACAAGCGCTCGCTCGAATCGACCGTGGTGGTCGACGATGGCGAGATCCTCGTGCTCGGCGGCCTGATCCAGGACCAGTTTCAGGACAACAGCAGCCGCGTGCCGGGCCTGGGCAGCATTCCCGTCTTCGGCGCGCTGTTTCGCAGCGACAACCGCACGCGCACCAAGAGCAACCTGATGGTGTTCCTGCGGCCGGTGGTGGTGCGCACGCCGGAGGCGCAGAACGCGCTGTCGCTGGATCGCTACGACCTGATCCGCGCCCAGCAAAAGGACACTCAACCCGAGCCGAGGGCGCTGCTGCCCATCAACGAAGCGCCGGTGCTGCCGCCATTGCGCGCGCCGGCCAGCGCGCCGATCGAGCCGGGGCCGACGCGGCCGTCGTCGCCGCCCCTGGAGAAGTGAGCCGCGCGATGGCCAGCCGCCACCCCCTGCCCTACGCCTTTGCCAAGGCGCACACGCTGCTGCTCGAGGACAACGGCAGCCAGCTGGTGCTCTACGCCGGCGACCAGGTGTCGCCGAGCGCGCTCGGCGAAGTGATGCGCCTCTACGCGATCGACGCCGTCGAGCGCGAGGCGCCGGCCACCCTGTCGCAGCGCATCGCCACCATCTATGCCGGCGGCGAGTCGAGCGCGGCGGCGGTGATCGGCGAGGTGGAGAGCGCCGTCGACATTTCACGCATGATGCAGGAGCTGCCGGCGGTGGCCGACCTGCTGGAAGCCGCCAACGACGCGCCCATCATCCGCATGCTCAACGCGCTGCTCACGCAGGCCGCCAAGGACGGCGCGAGCGACATCCACATCGAGCCCTACGAGCGCAGCTCGGCAGTGCGCTTTCGTGTCGACGGCACCTTGCGCGAAGTGGTGCAGCCCAACAAGGCGCTGCACGCCGCGCTGATCTCGCGCCTGAAAATCATGGCCGAACTCGACATCGCCGAGAAACGCCTGCCGCAAGATGGTCGCATCTCGCTGCGCATCGGCGGGCGCGCCATCGACGTGCGCGTCTCCACGCTGCCCAGCGCGCACGGCGAGCGCGCCGTGCTGCGCCTGCTCGACAAGGGCGACAGCACGCGCTTCACGCTCGAATCGCTGGGCATGAGCGGCGAGACGCTCGCCCGGTTCAAGCGCCTGATCCTGCAGCCGCACGGCATCGTGCTGGTGACCGGCCCCACCGGCTCGGGCAAGACCACCACGCTGTACGCCGGGCTCGGCCAGGTCGACGCCAGCACCACCAACGTGCTGACAGTTGAAGACCCGATCGAGTACGAACTGCCAGGCATCGGCCAGACGCAGGTCAATGCGAAGATCGAGCTCGATTTCGCGCGGGCGCTGCGCGCCATCCTGCGCCAGGACCCTGACGTCATCATGATCGGCGAGATCAGAGACTTCGAGACCGCGCAGATCGCCATCCAGGCCTCGCTCACCGGCCACCTGGTGCTCGCCACCTTGCACACCAACGACGCGCCGAGCGCCGTCACGCGCCTCACCGACATGGGCGTCGAGCCCTTCCTGCTCAGCAGCTCGCTGCTCGGCGTGCTGGCGCAGCGCCTGGTGCGCAAGCTCTGCCCCGCGTGCAGGACGCAGGACGAGAAAGGCCGCTGGCACGCGGTCGGCTGCCCCAGTTGCGCCAGCTCGGGCTACAAGGGTCGCACCGGCATCTACGAGCTGATGGTGGCCGACAGTGCGATCCAGAACCTCATCCACAGTCGCGCCGCGGAAAGCCAGTTGTTCGTGACGGCCGAGCGCGCCGGCATGCGCACCATGCGCGAGGACGGCGAACGCCTGATCGGCTCGGGCATCACCTCGCTCGAAGAACTCATGCGCGTGACCCGCGAATAGACATGCCGACCTCCACGCTGGTGGCTTCGCTCCTGCACTGCTCCCGGCACCGCGCAGGCGCGGCTTCGTGGCCCTTGGGGTGCAGCCTGCCTTGCGGCGGCCCGGCGGCAGACTGACTGCGAAGCGCGATGCCCGCCTACAAATTCGAAGCACTCGACGCCATCGGCAAGACCCGAAGCGGGCTGCTCGAGGCCGACAATGCGCGCGCGGCACGCGCCCAGTTGCGGCTGCAGCAAATGGTGCCGCTCGACGTGACGCCAGTGCTGTCGCAGGCCGCTGCCGACAGCGGCAGCTTTCGCTTCGGCAGGCGCGTCTTCAGCAGCACCGGGTTGGCGATCTGGACGCGTCAGCTCGCCGGCTTGGTGGTCGCGGGCCTGCCGCTCGAGCGCGCCCTCACCGCCCTGACCGACGAGTCCGAAGACCCGCGTCAGCGCGAACTACTCGCCCACCTGCGCGCCGAGGTCAACGGCGGTTCGCCCTTCGCGCGCGCGATGGCGAGCGCGCCGCGCGAGTTCGACGACACCTACCGCGCCGTGGTCAGTGCCGGCGAGCAGACCGGCCAGCTCGGCGTGGTGCTCGACAAGCTGGCCGACGACCTGGAAGAACGCCAGGAACTCAAGAGCAAGCTCATCGGCGCAGCCCTCTACCCGGCCATCGTCTCGCTGGTGGCGATCGTGATCGTGATCTTTCTCGTCACCTACGTGGTGCCGCAGGTGGCCAGCGTATTTGCGGGCGGCAAGCGCGCCCTGCCCTTCCTCACCAGCGCCATGCTCGCCATCAGCGCCTTCCTGCGCAGCTGGGGCTGGCTGCTCGCGCTGGGTATTGCCGGCGCGGTCGGCACGCTGCTGTGGATGCGCCGCAACGAGGCGTTTCGCGAACGCTTCGATGCCTTCTGGCTCACCTTGCCGCTGATCGGGCGGCTCTCGCGCGGCTACAACGCCGCGCGCTTTGCCGGCACGCTGGCGATGTTGGCCGGCGCGGGCGTGCCTATCCTCAAAGCGCTGCAGGCCGCGGCCGAGACGCTGTCCAACCGCGCCATGCGCGCCGATGCGATGGCGGCGCTCGCGCAAGTGCGCGAAGGTGCGCCACTGGCGTCGGCGCTGTCGGGCAAGAAGCGCTTTCCGGGGCTGCTGGCAATGTTCGCGCGCCTGGGCGAACAGACCGGCCAGCTGCCGGTCATGCTGCAGCGCGCGGCCGACCAGCTCGGCACCGAGGTGCAGCGCCGCGCCCTGGCCATGGCCACCATCCTGGAGCCGCTGCTCATCGTCACGATGGGCGCGGTGGTGATGCTGATCGTGCTGGCGGTGCTGCTGCCGATCATCCAGCTCAACACCTGGGTCAAGTAGCCCGACAGCGTGCCGCGCGAGCATGGTCGGCGGCGGGCTGTGCAGTGCAGTGCAGTGCTTCCGAATTCAAGCTTGCGGAAGAACTTTCAGACAGCCGTGTCTCGGGGCAGGTGCCGACAGCGGCTGGCTGGATCAGCGGCCGCATGTCACAGGCAAGCGCGCTTGCCCTGCTGCGGCCGCGACCACCCATCCACGGCACGGCTCATGCGTCCGTTCTGTAAGGGGTCGG
>NZ_JANMWL010000218.1:0-14324 GCF_031393925.1 Methylibium sp.
ACAGGTACTCCGGGCCGATGAAGCCGACCACGGTGTTGACGAGCAGCGGCGAGAAAGCACGCGCCACCGCGTAGGCGCGTGCCTCGCAGGTCTGCTGGTCCACGCCGTGGTGCGCGTCGGCGCTGAGCGCCGAGCCCTGGCCGGTCTCGAAGTACATGCAGTGGTCGCCGACCGTGCCGCGCCCGAGCGACAGCGCTGCCGCATGCGCCTGGCGCAGCAGAGCGAGGTTGATGCCGAAGCCGGCGTTGGCCTTCTCGGTGCCGGCCACCGACTGGAACACCAGATCCACCGGCGCGCCCATCTCGATGGCCTCGAGGGTGTTGGTCACGTGCGTGAGCACGCAGGTCTGGGTGGGGATCTCGAAGCGCTGCACGGCTTCGTCCATCAGTTTGAGCAGCTGCACCAGCGCCGGCACGCTGTCGCTCGCCGGATTGATGCCGATCACCGCATCGCCCGCGCCGTAGAGCAGGCCATCGAGCATGGAGGCCGCGATGCCCTTGGGGCTGTCGGTCGGGTGGTTGGGTTGCAGCCGCACCGCCAAATGGCCGGGCAGTCCGATGGTGTTGCGAAAGCGCGTGACGACGCGGCACTTGCGCGCGACCAGGATCAGGTCCTGGTGGCGCATGAGCTTGCTCACCGCGGCGGCCATCTCGGGGGTGAGGCCGGGGCGCAGGGTGGTGAGCGTGGCTTCGTCGGCGGCGTCGGACAGCAACCAGTCGCGGAAGTCGCCGACGCTGAGGTGGGCCACCGGCGCAAAGGCGGCGGCGTCGTGCGTGTCGACGATGAGGCGCGTGACTTCGTCGGTTTCGTAGGGGATGAGCGCTTCGCTCAGGAAGTGCGAAAGCGGCAATTCCGCCAGGCACATCTTCGCGGCCATGCGCTCGGCGGCCGTCGCGGCGGCGATGCCCGCGAGCTGGTCGCCCGAGCGCAGCGGCGTGGCCTTGGCCATCACGTCCTTGAGGTCGGCGAAGCGGTAGCGCTCGCCGCCGAGGGTGTGCCGGTAGGCCATCGCGAGCCTCGCCTTGCTAGGCCGGCTCCAGCGCCCTGGGCGTGCCCAACGACCGCAGCACGTCGCGTATGAACTGCGCCCGGTCTTTGGGATCCGACAGCGCCTTGTCGATGCGCAGCTTGTCGTTGCCGGCCAGCTTGATGTGGCGGTTCTTTTGCACCAGCTCGATGATGCGCAGCGCATCGATCGGCGGGTTGGGGCGAAAGCTCACACTCATGGCCTGCGGGCCGGCGTCGACCTTCTGCACGCCGTAGGCCTTGGCCTGCACGCGCAGGCGGTGGGTGTCGAACAAGGTCTGCGCCTGCGCCGGCAGCTTGCCGAAGCGGTCGACGATCTCCTCGAGCATGGCGTCGATCTTGTCGAGCTTGTCGGCGGTGGCCAGGCGCTTGTAGAGCGAGAGCCGCACATGCACGTCGCCGCAGTAGCTGTCGGGCAGCAGGGCGGGGGCGTGCAGGTTGATCTCGGTGGTGACGTTGAGTGGGCTGAGCAGGTCGGGCTCGCGGCCCGCCTTCAGTTCGCGCACCGCCTGCGCCAGCATGTCGTTGTAGAGCTGGAAGCCTACCTCCATCATGTTGCCGCTCTGGTTTTCGCCCAGCACCTCGCCCGCGCCGCGAATCTCGAGGTCGTGCATGGCGAGGTAGAAGCCCGAACCCAGTTCTTCCATCTGCTGGATGGCCTCCAGGCGCTGAGCGGCCTGCTTGGACAGGCCTTCGATGTCCGGCACCATCAGGTAGGCATAGGCTTGGTGGTGCGAACGGCCGACGCGCCCGCGCAGCTGGTGCAACTGCGCGAGGCCGAACTTGTCGGCGCGACTCATCACGATGGTGTTGGCGGTGGCTACGTCGATGCCGGTTTCGATGATCGTCGAGCACAGCAGCAGGTTGTGCTTTTGCGCCACGAACTCGCGCATCACGCGCTCCAGGTCGCGCTCGGGCATCTGGCCGTGGGCAATGGCGATGCGTGCTTCGGGGATCAGCTCTTCGAGCTTGCGGCGGCGGTTCTCGATCGTCTCCACCTCGTTGTGCAGGAAGTAGACCTGGCCGCCGCGCTTCAACTCGCGCAACACCGCCTCGCGGATGGTGCCGTTGGACTCGCTGCGCACGAAGGTCTTGATGGCCAGGCGCCGCTGCGGCGCCGTGGCGATCACGCTCAGGTCGCGCAGGCCTTCGAGTGCCATGCCGAGGGTGCGCGGTATCGGCGTGGCGGTGAGCGTGAGCACGTCGACCTCGGCCCGCAGCGCCTTCATCGCCTCTTTGTGGCGCACGCCGAAGCGGTGTTCCTCGTCGATGATCAAGAGGCCCAGATTGGCGAACTTGGTGTCTTGCGAGAGCAGCTTGTGCGTGCCGATCACGATGTCGATGGTGCCGTCGGCCAGGCCCGCGAGCGCGGCCTTGATCTCCTTCGTCGACCGAAAGCGCGACATCTCCGCCACCTTCACCGGCCACTTGGCGAAGCGGTCGGTGATGTTTCCGAAATGCTGCTCGGCCAGCAGCGTGGTCGGCGCCAGCAACGCCACCTGCTTGCCGCCGGTGACCGCCACGAAGGCGGCACGCAACGCGACCTCGGTCTTGCCGAATCCGACGTCGCCACACACCAGCCGGTCCATCGGGCGTGGCGAGACCATGTCCTGGATGACGGCGTGGATGGCGGCGCGCTGGTCGGGCGTTTCCTCGAAGCCGAAGCTCGCCGCGAACGCTTCGTAGTCCTGCGGCGAGAAGCGGAACGCGAAACCCTCGCGCGCCGCACGTCGGGCGTAGAGGTCGAGCAGCTCGGCGGCGGTGTCGCGCACCTGCTCGGCGGCCTTGCGCTTGGCCCTGTCCCACTGGTTGGAGACCAGGCGGTGCAGCGGCGCCTCGTCCGCGCTCACGCCGGTGTAGCGGCTGATGAGCTGCAACTGCGCCACCGGCACGTAGAGCGTGGCCTTGTCGGCGTATTCGAGGTGCAGGAACTCGGTGTCGCCTTCGCCGAGATCGATGTGGATCAGGCCGACGTAGCGGCCGATGCCGTGGTTGGCATGCACGACCGGGTCGCCCACCTTGAGCTCGGAGAGGTCTTTGATCAGCGCGTCGACGTCGCTGGTCTGCTCTTGCCGGCGGCGCCGGCGCACGGTGGGCGCGGCGTCGAACAGCTCGGTCTCGGTGACGAACTCGATGCTGGCTTGCCCTAGGCCACGCTCCCACAGGAAGCCGGCCGCGAGCGGTGCCACGGTGATGGCGTAGCGGTGGTCACTGGCCTCGAACGCAGCGAGCGATTCGACCGACGGTGGCTCGAGCTTGTGGTCGCGCAGCAGCTCGAGCACGCTCTCGCGCCGGCCGTCGCTTTCGGCCACGAGCAGCACGCGCGTGTTGGACGCAGCCGTGGCCGCGAGATGCAACTCCAACTTGCGCAGCGGGTCTTGCGAACCGCGCTCGACCGCGAGATCTGGCAGCGCCCGAGCCCACATTGCTCCCTCCCCCTTTGGGGGAGGGCTGGGGTGGGGGCCTGCGCCCGCGGGCTCCCATCCCGACCTTTCCCCAGCGGGGGGAGGGGCCATGCCATCGTGCGCTTCGTGCGGCGCGCCTCCCCGCAACGAGAGCTGTGCATGCTCGTTACAGCGACTGAAGAACTCCTCCGGCGTCAAGTAAATTGCCTGCGGCGCCAGGATCGGCCGCTCCGGGTCATGCTGTAAGAAGCGATGCCGCTCGCGCGTCTCACCCCAGAATTTTTGCAAGGCCGCATCGACCTCGCCATGCAGCACCACGCGCGCATCGGCGCCCAGGTAATCAAAGATCGCCGCCGTCTCGTCGAAGAACAGCGGCAGGTAGAACTCGATGCCCGCCGTGGCGATGCCCGCGCCGATGTCCTTGTAGATGCGCGAGCGCGTCGGGTCGCCCTCCACGCGCTCGCGCCAGCGCGCACGAAACGCGGTGCGCGCGGCGTCGTCCATCGGGAACTCGCGCCCCGGCAGCAGCCGCACCTCGGGCACCGGGTAGAGGCTGCGCTGCGAATCGGGGTCGAAGGTGCGGATCGAGTCGACCTCGTTGTCGAACAGGTCCACCCGATAGGGCACGCGCGAGCCCATCGGAAACAGGTCGATCAGGCCGCCGCGCACCGCGTATTCGCCCGGCGACACCACCTGGCTCACATGCTGGTAGCCCGCCAGCGTGAGCTGCGCCTTCAGGCCGGCTTCGTCGAGCTTTTGCTTCTGCGCGAAGTTGAAGGTGTAGGCCGCCAGGAAGGAGGGCGGCGCCAGGCGCACCAGCGCCGTGGTGGCGGGCATGAGCACCACGTCGACCTCGTCACCGGCGCGCGCCTGGCGGATGCGCCAGAGCGTGGCCAGCCGCTCGGAGATCAGGTCCTGGTGCGGCGAAAAATTGTCGTAGGGGAGCAGCTCCCAATCGGGGAACACGGCGATGCGCAGGCCGGGGGAAAAGAACGCGAGTTCGTCCTGCAGTCGCTGGGTGTCGGCCGGCTCGGCGGTGACGATGGCGGTGCGGCGCCCGGCGGCCTTCTCGGCTTGTGCAAATCGCGCGAGCTGTAGCGCGTCGGCCGAGCCGGTGGGGCGCGGCAGTGTGTAGCGTTTGCCGGGGGCGAGCGAGGGGATTTGCATCGATGCGGACACGGAAAGGCAGAGCGCCCCGCGGCAAGTGGCGGGGCGCGAAGCGATTGTAGGCAGCCGCGCTGCCGCTGGCGGACGTGGGGGCTCGGCGCACGCCCGACGGGCGTTGCCATCAGCAGCCGAAGATCCGGTTAGACTTGTACAACTTTATGTCATTGATTATGTCCATGCGTAATCCCAACATTCATGAGGTTCGAGACAACTTGGCCGAATACCTCGCTGCCGCCGAGCGCGGCGAAGAGGTCTTGATCTGTCGCCGCAACCAGCCGGTGGCACGCTTGGTTGCCGTGACGCGCGTGCCGACGCGCAAGCCGCGACCCATCGGCAAGGCGGCCGACGCCGGGATACCGCTCCCCGCCGCCTTCTTCGAGCCGCTTCCCGACCATTTCATGAGCGCGCTGACCGGCGCCGCGCCTTCCGCGAACGATCCGCTCGCGCCGTCATCTCCAACTCGCGGGCGTCGATGAAATTGTTGCTCGACACCTGCAGCTTTCTGTGGGCGGTGCGCGGCGACGCGTTGCTCAGCGCCGAAGCCGCGGCCTTGTTCCGCGACCCGGCCAACGAGGTGTTTCTCTCGGCCGTGTCAGCCTGGGAGATCGCCGTCAAGTACAGCCTGGGCAAGTTGCCGCTGTCCGATGTGCCCGCGCGCTACGTGCCGCGTGAGCGCGAGCGCCACGGCATCGAGCCCCTGCCGCTTGGCGAGGCCGACACCCTGCTGCTGGACCGGCTGCCGGCCGTGCATACCGATCCCTTCGACCGCCTGTTGGTGTGCCAGGCGGTGCAGCACGGCATGACCTTGCTGACGCCCGACCCGATGATCCACCGCTATCCGGTGCCGGTGCGATGGTGAGTCGTTCGTCTGCAGCCCGCTGCTATGCGCTGGTGCCCTGTGCCGGCGCGGGCGAGCGCGCCGGCGCGGGCGGGCCCAAGCAGTACCGGGCGGTGGGCGGGCGCAGCGTGGTCTGGCACACGCTCGCCGCCTTGTCGGGCGTGTCGCGACTGGCCGGTACGCTGGTCGTCCTCTCCGCTGCGGACGGCGAGTTCGAGCGCCATGCCGGCGAGGCCGCTTGCTGGACCGCACGCGTGGGCGGCGCGACACGGGCCGCGAGCGTGGCCAACGGTCTGGCCGCGCTGCGCGAGCGCGGCGTGCGCGACGACGATTGGGTGCTGGTGCACGATGCGGCGCGCTGTCTCGTACTGCCGAGCGACATCGAGCGCCTGATCGAAGCCTGCGAGCACGATGCGGTCGGCGGCTTGCTCGCGCTGCCGGTGGCCGACACGCTCAAGCGTGGGTCGCCCGGTGACGCCGAGCGCGTCGCGCTCACGCTCGACCGACGCAGCCTCTGGCAGGCGCAGACGCCGCAGATGTTTCGCCTTGGGCTGCTCGGTGAGGCGCTGGCGCGAGCCGGCGACGCGGTCACCGACGAGGCGAGCGCCGTCGAGTTGCTCGGCCATTCGCCGCGCCTCGTGCGCGGCTCACTCGAGAACTTCAAACTCACCTGGCCGGCCGACTTTGCGTTGGCCGAACGGCTACTCAGGACGCGCGCATGACTGCTTTGAAGTTCCGCATCGGTGAGGGCTGGGACACGCATGCCCTGGTCACAGGTCGCAAGCTCGTGCTCGGCGGGGTAGAGATCGAGCACACGCACGGCCTCGCCGGCCACTCGGATGCCGACGCGCTGCTGCACGCCATTACCGATGCGCTGCTCGGCGCGGCCGGCCTGGGCGACATCGGCCGGCACTTCCCCGACACCGAGGCGAACTTCGCCGGTGCCGATTCGCGCCGGCTGCTCACCGAGGCTTACGAGCGCGTGCGCCATGCCGGCTGGGCGGTGGGCAATATCGACGCGACCATCATCGCGCAGGCGCCGAGGATGGCGCCGCACATCGAGGCGATGGTGGCGTCCATCGCGGCCTGTCTGGGCGTGGCGTCCGAGCAGGTCAACGTGAAGGCCAAGACGGCCGAGAACATGGGGCCGGTGGGCGAGGGCCGCGCGATCGAGGCGCGCGCGGTGGCGTTGCTGGTGCGGCCGGACGCCTGAGCGTTGCGGCGAGGCCGGCGCGTCAGGAATTTGCCGCCGCGGACCGCGCTGCCACTTCGAATCCGGCCGGTTGTTCTGCGGGTACCGCGCTCGCCAACGGCTGCCGCCCTTCAGGGCGCTTTCTTCAGGCGGATGTGCCCGACCAGCCCACCATCGCTGGCGTTGGCGAGCTCGAAGGTGCCGCCCATGCGCTGCACCGTTTTTTCGACGATGGCCAAACCCAGACCGGCGCCGGTGGCGGCAGTGCGGGCGACGTCACCGCGGAAGAACGGGGTAGTGAGCTGCTTCAATTTTTCAGCGGCGACGCCCGGGCCGTGGTCGCGCACGCTCACGATCACCCAGGGGCCGGTGCGCGCGTAGCTCACCGTTACTTGCGCCACGTCGGTGTCGCTGCTGCGGCCGTAGCGGCGTGCGTTCTCGAACAAATTGGCGAGCACGCGGCCGAGCTCGGTGTCGTCGGCCATGACGCGCGTGTCGATCGCCACGCGCGACTCGATGCGGATCTGTGTCGGGTCCCTGAACGCCGCGATCTCGCGGTCGACCACGCTCGACAGGTGAACCGGCACGAGCTTGACCACGCCGGGGCGCGCGTAGTCCATGAACTTGTCGATGATCGCGTCCAGCTGGTCGATGTCGGCCGCCATGTAGCGCTTGGCGTCTTCATCCACCACGCTCATCTCGGTTTCCAGGCGCATGCGCGCCAGCGGCGTGCGCAGGTCGTGGCTGATGCCAGCAAGCATTACCGCGCGGTCTTCTTCCACCTTGGCGAGTTCGCGCGCCATGCGGTTGAAGCCCATGTTGACTTCGCGGATCTCGCTCGTCATGGTGTATTCGTCGAGCTGCGACTCGTACTCGCCGTCGCGGATGCGACTTGCGGCGAACGACAGTTCCTTGAGCGGGCGATTGATCAAGCCCGCGATTACCGCCGAGCCCAGCACCGTGGCCAGCAGCGCGATCGAAGTCCACACGAAATACGTGCTGCCCGCCACCGCCTGCACGCGCTTGGGGTCGGCCTGCAGCCAGAAGGGATCGTTCTCGATGTTGAAGCCCACCCACAGCCCCGGCACGCCGTTCACGCTGTTGGCGACCACGGTATGCGGCCCCAACCGCGAACGCAGCTCCTGCCCGACGGCGCGGCTGAAGCGGTCGACCTCGAAGGGCTCGAACTGGTCTTTCGGTTCGCGCGGCACGACCTTCACCGCTTCCTGGTCGCTCATCGCCTTGACCACCGTCACGCGGTTGATGGCGTCGGAATAGCGCAGCGCCGCGCGCGAAAGATTGACCAGGCTGGCGATTTGCTGCGCCGCCTGCACCGCGCGCGGCTCGAACTCGAGCGCACGAAAGGTCTGCAGCCAGGCGAAGATGCCGGCGCCGAGCAGCACCGCCAGCAGGATGAAGGTGCGCCAGAACAGGCTCATCGCGAAGCGCGGCACGCGCAGCAGCGTGGGCCGCCCGCGCGTCTGGCTGTTGCGTCCGCCCGAGGCCCGGCGCGCGCGCTCGGCGCGCAGGCCGGGGTCAAGCACGGCGGCGCTTCATGGCGTCGTGGCCGGCGGATCGATGCTCACGACGCGCCGTCCGGCACGAACACATAGCCCACCCCCCACACCGTCTGGATGTAGCGCGGCTGCGCGGGGTCGGGCTCGATCATCTTGCGCAGCCGCGAGATCTGCACGTCCAGGCTGCGGTCGAAGGGTTCGAACTCACGTCCGCGCGCCAGTTGCGCGAGCTTGTCGCGTGACAGCGGCTGGCGCGGGTGGCGCACCAGCGCCTTCAACATCGAGAACTCGCCAGTGGTGAGCGCAATCTGTTCGCCGTCCTTGGCGAGCCGGCGCAGCGCAAGGTCGAACTCGAACGGCCCGAAGGTGACGGTCTGCGCCTCCTTGGCGGGCGCGCCCGGCGCCTCCAAGGTGGGGCGGCGACGCAGCACGGCGTGAATGCGCGCCAGCAGTTCGCGCGGATTGAACGGCTTGGGCAGGTAGTCGTCGGCGCCGACCTCCAGACCGACGATGCGGTCCACGTCTTCCACCTTGGCGGTGAGCATGATGATCGGCGTGGTGTCGTTGTTGGCGCGCAGGCGCCGGCAGATCGACAGGCCATCCTCGCCGGGCAGCATGAGGTCGAGCACGATGAGGTCGATGGTGTCGCGCGTCATCACGCGATTGAGAGCCTTCGAGTCCTCGGCGAGCAGCACCTCGAAGCCTTCTTGCGTGAGGTAACGGCGCAGCAGGTCGCGAATGCGGGCGTCGTCGTCGACCACGACAATGCGATCGGCACGTTGGGTGTTAGCGGTGGCATTCATCGCAGCTCCATATTTGTAACAGCGCCATTGTGCGCAGCGGTTTCGCCGTAAACGTCTGGTTTGACCCGCTGTTACAAATCTTGCGAGCAGGCCAGATCGGGCCTTGGCAGTCAGCCAAGCGTGATGGCAACACGTTGTGCGATTTACTGGCCGACCCTTCTCGAAAGGACTCACCGATGTCGCTCTACCTTCGACTTGTTCCCGTGCGCATGGTGCTTGCCGTGACGCTCGCGCTTGCTGCTTGCGCCCCGGCCGCGCTTGCCGCCGAGTCGCCAGCGCGCGAAAACCTGCTCAGCTTCACGACGAGCGCAACGCTCGAAGTCACCAAGGACCTGCTCGGCATCACGCTGCAAGTGGTCAAGGAGGGCACCGACGCCGCCGCCGTGCAGGCGCAGCTAAAGCAGGTGCTCGACGCGGCGCTGGCCGAAGCGAAGAAAGCCTCACAAGCCGGCGCGATGGAGGTGCGCACCGGCAACTTCTCGCTCCAGCCGCGCTACGGCAAGGAAGGCCGCATCAACGGCTGGCAGGGCCAGGCCGAGCTGGTGCTCGAAGGCAAGGACAGCGCGCGCGTGGCGCAGACGGCGGGGCGACTGACCGGCATGAACGTCACCAGCGTGGGCTACAGCATCTCGCGCGAGCTGGCCGACAAGCATGATGCCGAGGTCACCGCGCAAGCGATCCAGAAATACCGCACCGGGGCCAGCGAGCTGGCCAAGCAGTTCGGCTATAGCAGCTACGTGCTGCGCGAGGTGTCGGTGCAAAGCGCCGAGCAGGGCGGCCCGCGGCCGGTGATGTATCGCAGGAGCGAGGCGTCGGTGGCCTCGATGGATGCGCCGGTGCCGACGGAGCCCGGCAAGGGGGTGTTGAGCGCCACCGTCAGCGGGACGGTGGCGCTGGTGAAGTAGGCCCGCTTCGGGCAACGCGTCGAGCGACTGGCCTACTGCGCCGTCCAGCCGCCATCGACCGCCCAGGCCTGGCCCCTCACGTTGGCGGCGGCCGCAGAGCACAGGAACACCGTCAACTCGCCGAGCTGTTCGGGTGTGGTGAATTGCAGCGAAGGCTGCTTCTCGCCGAGCAGGTCGCGCTCGGCCTCTGCCACCGTGATGCCTTCGCGCCTGGAGCGATCGTCGATCTGCTTTTGCACCAGCGGCGTAAGCACCCAGCCGGGGCAGATGGCGTTGACGGTGATGCCGGTGGTGGCGGTCTCGAGTGCAATCGACTTGGTAAAGCCCACCAGACCGTGCTTGGCCGCCACGTAGGCCGACTTCTGCGGCGAGGCCACCAGACCGTGCGCCGAGGCAATGTTGATGATGCGGCCCCAGTTCTTCTGCCGCATGCCGGGCATGGCCAGGCGCGTGGTGTGGAAGGCCGAGCTGAGGTTGATGGCGATGACGGCGTCCCAGCGTGCGACGGGAAAGTCCTCGACCGGCGCCACGTGCTGGATGCCGGCGTTGTTGACCAGGATGTCGACGCCACCGAATTCGGCCTCGGCATGGGCCATCAGCGCCTCGATCTCGGCGGGCTTGCTCATGTCGGCGCCGTGAAAGCCGAGCCTGATGCCGTGGACCCGGCCCGCCTCGGCCACTTGCGAGCGCGCTGGCTCGGTGTCGCCGAAGCCGTTGAGCACGATGTTGGCGCCCTGGCGCGCCAGCACCACGGCGATGCCCAGGCCGATGCCGCTGGTGGAGCCGGTGACGAGCGCAGTCTTGCCTTTGAACATGGTCTGTATTCCTCGGTGCCTTGGGTGCCATGATTATCGATAAATATCACTCACGGGATTCACGATGACCGAACCGCAGCTGCATTTCGTCAATGGTCTCGATGCGTCGGGCCTGCACCGCATGGCCTATTGGGAGTGGGGCGAGCGAAGCAACCCGCGCGTGGTCGTCTGTGTGCACGGCCTCACGCGCCAAGGCCGCGATTTCGACACCCTGGCGCGCTCGCTCAGCGCCGACTACCGCGTGGTCTGCCCCGACGTGGTGGGCCGCGGCCGCTCCGACTGGCTGGCCGACCCGGCCGGCTACCAGGTGGCCGCCTACGTGGCCGACATGGTCGCGTTGCTGGCGCGCCTGGGCGTTGCGCAGGTCGATTGGGTCGGCACCTCGATGGGCGGCCTCATCGGCCTGTGCGTTGCCTCGCTGCGCGACCGCCAAGGCGAATCAATGGTGCGCCGGCTGGTCATCAACGATGTCGGCCCGGCGCTCAGTGCCGCGGCGGTGCAGCGCATCGGTGGCTATGTCGGCGTGCCGCGCCGCTTTGCCACCTTTGACGAGGGCGCCGATTACCTGTGGAGCATTTCGCAGGGATTTGGTCCGCACACGCGCGAGCAGTGGCTGGCGCTCACGCGGGCGCAGCTGGTGGCCGCCAACGATGGGCAGGGCGATGGCTTCGTCTCGCACTACGACCCGCGCATCGCGCTGCCTTTCAAGTCGGTGACGCCCGAGCTCGCCGCAGCCGGCGAGGCCGTGCTGTGGCAGCGCTACGACTCGCTCAGCGGCCCGACCTTGTTGATCCGCGGCGGCGACTCCGACCTGCTCTCGCACGCCACGGCCCAGGCCATGACCGAGCGGGGCCCGCGCGCTCGGCTTGTCGAGCTGCCTGGCATCGGCCACGCACCGACCTTGGTGGCGCCGGACCAAGTGGCGCTCGTGCGGGAGTTTCTCGCCGCGTCATGAAGACCGCAGCACCGGAGCCGCCCAGCGGCGCCGCTCCGATCGTCGTGCTGGCGGGCGAGATCGGCGCCGACGAGAGCAAGGCGCGCGAAGGCGAACGCCGCGAAGACGCGGTGCTGGCGCGGGCCCGCGCCTTTGCCGAACCGCTGCTCGCGGGCGAGCGCCTGGACACCGGCGAGGACGCGCTCGCGCATGCCGACGGCGTGGCAGCGCTGCTGCGCGCGATCGGCGCGGCGCCCTCGCTGTGCGCCGCGGTCTACCTCGTCTACGCGGGCGACTACCTCGCCCGGCCCGAAGAAGTGATCGCCAAGGCCTGGGGCGAAAGCTACGCGAGCCTGGTCGCCCACACACGCAAGCTCGTGCAGTTGCAGCGCAACGCGCGCGAGGCGCTCGGCGACGCGGCGCAGGGCGCCTCGCAGCAGGCGGCGCAGGTCGAGCGCGTGCGCAAGATGCTGCTGGCTTTTTCACGCGACCTGCGCGTCGTGCTGCTGCGCCTGGCCTCGCGGCTGCAGACCTTGCGCCACTACGCCGCGAGCAAGCAGCCCTGTCCCGCGGCGCTGGCGCGCGAGTCGATGCAGGTGTTTGCGCCGCTCGCCAACCGCTTGGGCATCTGGCAGATCAAGTGGGAGATCGAGGACCTGGCGTTTCGCTTCCTCGAGCCCGAGGCCTACCAGCAGGTGGCCCGCCTGCTCGACGAGACGCGTGTCGAGCGCGAGCACGGTATCGAGGCGGTGCGCCAGCGGCTGGTGCGCGCGCTGCACGAGGCCGGCGTGCGTGCCGAGGTGCAGGGGCGCCCGAAACACCTCTACAGCATCTGGAAAAAAATGCAGGGCAAGGGCCTGGACTTTGCGCGCGTCCACGACCTGCGCGCCTTGCGCGTGATCGTGGGCGACGTGCCGGCCTGCTATGCCGCGCTCGCCCGCGCGCATGAGCTGTGGCGGGCCGTGCCCGAGGAGTTCGACGACTACATCGCGCGGCCCAAGCCCAACGGCTACCAGTCGCTGCACAGCGTGGTGCAGGACGATGCGGGGCGGGCCGTCGAGATCCAGATTCGCACCCGCGCGATGCACGAGCATGCCGAGAGTGGCATTGCCGCGCACTGGGCCTACAAGGAGGCGGGACCGCGCGGCTACGGCGGCGTGAGCGCGGCAGGCGACTTCGAGGGTCGGATCGCAGAGGCGCGCAAGGCGGTGTTGCGGCAGCTGCTGGCCTGGGAGCGCGAACTGACTGAGCCCGCCAGTGACAAGGGCCAGGGTCAAGCGCAGGGCGAGGGCGGGGCAGCGGTCGGGCCGGGGCTGTTTGAAGACCGCATCTACGTGTTCACGCCGCAGGCCGCGATCATCGAGCTGGCGGCCGGCAGCACGCCGGTCGACTTTGCCTATGCGCTGCACACCGACCTCGGCCACCGCTGCCGCGGCGCCAAGGTCGACGGCGCCATGGTCACGCTCAACACCGCGCTTGCGAGCGGCCAGACGGTGGAGATCGTCGCGGCCAAAGAGGGCGGCCCGTCGCTCGATTGGATCAACCCCGAGTTGGGCTACCTGCAAAGCCCGCGCGCCCGCGCCAAGGTGCGTGCCTGGTTCAACGCACTGGGCCAGCAGGAGACCGTTGCCCGCGGGCGCGAGGCGATCGAGAAGCTGCTGCAGCGTGAAGGCCGCACCGCGATCAAGCACGACGAGCTGGCCAGCCAGCTCGGTTTTCGCAACGCCGAGGCGCTGTTCGAAGTGGTTGGCAAGGACGAGTTATCGCTGCGCACCGTCGAGTCCCTGCTGCGCCCGAGCGAGCCCCGACCCGACGCCGACGAGCTGCTCACGCAGCGCCTCTCGCGCGGCCCCAGCGCCGAGTCCCGGCCCAAGGGCGGCGTGCTGGTGGTCGGCGTCGACTCGCTGCTCACCACCTTGGCGCGCTGCTGCAAGCCGGCGCCGCCCGACGCCATCGGCGGCTACGTGACGCGCGGCAAGGGCGTGGCCGTTCACCGTGCGGCCTGCGCCAATTTTCGTGACATGGCGGCCCACTCGCCCGAGCGTGTGATCCCGGTCGGCTGGGGCGGGGCGCTCGGCGACGGCGCGGCGCTGTACGCGGTGGACGTGGTCGTCCAAGCGAGCGACCGCCAGGGCCTGCTGCGCGACATCTCCGAGCTGTTCGCCAAAGAAAAGATGAACGTGGTGGGCGTCCACACCCAGTCGCTCAAAGGCACCGCGTGGATGAGCTTCACGATCGAAGTGGCCGACTCCGCGCGACTGGCACCGGTGCTCGCCGACGTGTGCCGCATCGACGGCGTGCGCGGCGCCCGCAGACGCTGAGAACGCCGGGTCGCCGTGATAGAGTGCGGCCCTTCCCAGGCGCGTAGCTCAGCTGGTTAGAGCACCACCTTGACATGGTGGGGGTCGTTGGTTCGAGTCCAATCGCGCCTACCAAATTCTGTAGAGAGATCAAGCACTTAGCGGAAACGCCAAGTGCTTTTTTCTTGGCGGTACGGAAAAAGTACGGAAATCCCGCGCAAGTCTCTGCTTGTTCCGGGGCGCTTCAGCTGCGGTCAGCGGCCGGCTGGCGGCGATCAGGTCTGCTGATCTTGCGAAGCCAGGCGTTCGGGGCTGCACCGTGGACTGGACTATCACTTCACCGTCGGCGGCCCGGTTGACGATCCGCGCCTGACCACGCTGGCGCCGTACCCGGCCGGCACAGCATGAGCTACGACGACGGC
>NZ_JANMWL010000263.1:0-28263 GCF_031393925.1 Methylibium sp.
CAGCGGCCTGGCGGCTACGCGGGACATGGGGTCGGTGCTCATTCCGGTAGGGGTGCACGTCATCAACAACGGGGCCGGCCTTGCCAACGGCGACATTCCCCAATCCCAGATCGATGCGCAGATCGCGGTGCTCAACAGCGCGTTTGCCAGCACGCCATTTCGCTTTGCGCTGGTGCCGAACGGCGTGACTCGCACCACCAACGCCGCCTGGTACGCCATGACGCCCGGCTCGGCCGCCGAGACGCAGGCGAAGGCGGCGTTGCGCGTGGGCAGCGCCGACACGCTCAACCTCTACACCGCCAACCCCGGGCAGGGCTTGCTCGGCTGGGCCACCTTTCCCTCGGACTACTCGAATGCGCAGAAGCGGGACGGCGTGGTGGTGCTGTTCTCGTCGCTACCGGGGGGCACGGCCGCGTCCTACAACGAGGGCGATACCGGCACGCACGAGGTCGGCCACTGGCTGGGGCTCTATCACACCTTCCAGGGCGGTTGCTCGACCACGGGCGACCAGGTCACCGACACGCCGGCCGAACGCTCGGCCGCCTTCGGCTGCCCGATCGGGCGCGACAGTTGCGCCGGCAAGAAGTTCGCGGGGCTGGACCCGATCACGAACTTCATGGATTACACCGACGATTCCTGCATGGTTCAGTTCAGCGGCGCGCAGACCTCGCGCGCCGATGCGCAGCATGCGCTGTACCGCTCGGTGCCTTGAAGAAAGCGGTTGCGGCGCAATGAAAAAGCCGGCGCACTGCGCCGGCTTTTTTTCGCCTTGAAGGGCGCTGCCGCTACAGCACTTCGGAGGCGTAGTCCGCCAGCCGCGAGCGCTCGCCGCGCGCCAGCATGACGTGGCCCGAATGCGGCCAGCCCTTGAAGCGGTCGACCGCATAGGTCAGGCCCGAGCTGCCTTCGCTCAGATAGGGCGTGTCGATCTGCGCCAGGTTGCCCAGGCAGACGATCTTGGTGCCCGGACCGGCGCGCGTGATCAGCGTCTTCATCTGCTTGGGCGTGAGGTTCTGCGCCTCGTCGATCAGCACGAACTTGTTGAGGAAGGTGCGCCCGCGCATGAAATTGAGGCTCTTGATCTTGATCTTGCTGCGCACCAGGTCGTTGGTCGCGGCGCGGCCCCATTCGCCGGCGCCACCGCCTTCGTTCTTGGCCAGCACCTCGAGGTTGTCGTCGAGCGCGCCCATCCACGGGCCCATTTTTTCTTCTTCGGTGCCGGGCAGGAAGCCGATGTCCTCGCCCACCGGCACCGTCACGCGCGTGACGATGATCTCGGTGTAGCGGCGGTCGTCCATCACCTGCGAAAGACCGGCGGCCAGGGTCATGAGCGTCTTGCCGGTGCCCGCCGTGCCGGTGAGTGTGATGAAGTCGCAGTCCGGGTCCATCAGCAGGTTGAGCGCGAAGTTTTGTTCGCGGTTGCGCGCGGTCACGCCCCAGACGGCGTTCTTGTTGTGCGAGTAGTCCTTCAGGGTCTTGAGCACCGCGGTCTTGCCGGTGATTTCGGTCACCTTGGCGTACAGCGGCGCGGCGCCGGGCGTCTCCAGATAGACGAACTGGTTGACCATGAGCACCGGCACCAGGGGGCCGGCGATGCGGTAGAAGGTGGCGCCGCCTTGTTGCCAGCTTTCCATCGTCTTGCCGTGGCGCTCCCAGAAGTCGGCCGGCAGCGGCAAGAGGCCGGTGTAGAGCAGGTCGCCGTCCTCGAGCGTCTTGTCGTTGAAGTAGTCCTCGGCCGGCAGACCCAGCGCGCGCGCCTTGACGCGCATGTTGATGTCCTTGGACACCAGCACCACGTCGCGCCCGGCTTGCTGCTCGCGCAGGCCCTGCACCACGCCGAGGATCTGGTTGTCGGCCTTGCCTTGGGGCAGGCCCGCGGGCAACTTGACGTCGAGCAGCGTGGTCTGGAAGAACAGCTTGCCGCCGGCTTCTTTGTGGCCCGTCTTGGCCAAGGCGATGCCGGCGGTGACGTCGAGCTGCCGGGCGTCGGGACCACCGGCCAGCGCGTCGAGCTCGCGGCTCACCTGGCGCACGTTGCGCGACACCTCGCTCATGCCCTTCTTGTGGCTGTCAAGCTCTTCGAGCGTGATCATCGGCAGGTAGATGTCGTGCTCCTCGAAGCGAAACAGCGACATCGGGTCGTGCATCAACACGTTGGTGTCGAGCACGAACAGCTTGGCCGGGCCGATGCTGCGCGGCTTGCGCGGCTCGCGCGGTTTGGGCTCGGGCAAGGGGGCGCGACTCGCCACCTTCACCGGCAAAGTGCCGCCGGTGGCCGGCACCGGGCGCGCCGGGGTCTTGGCGGCCGGCGCCTTCAGGTCGGGGTCGAACAGGTCGAGCAGGGCCGCGGGCGGCTCGTCACTGCGAGCCGCGCGTGGCACCGGGCGCGGCGCGGCCTGGGAGTCGAAGTCGCTCGCGCTGAGGAGGGAAGCTTTCTTGACGGGCGGTTTGGGCAGGGGCATGGACTTGGGTGATCTTTGAAAACAAAAAGCCGCGCAGAGATGATCTGCGCGGCTTGCCTGGATGCGGTGAGGGCCTCACATGCATGAATCGATTATGCACAGCGGCCCTGCGGCTTCAATGAGGAAACGACTCGCCCTGATGGCGTGTCAGGCGGCGGCCTTTTTCAGGGACTTGACGGCCTTGAGCACTTCATCGACATGGCCCGCGACCTTGATGCCGCGCCACTCGGCGACGAGCACGCCCTTGGGGTCGACGAGGAAGGTGCTGCGCTCGATGCCCTTGACCTTCTTGCCGTACATGATCTTGTTCTTGACCACGCCGAACATGTGGCAGAGCTTTTCTTCGGTGTCGGCGATCAGTTCGTAGGGCAGCTCGAGGTTCTGCTTGAACTTGTCGTGCGAGGTCATGTTGTCGCGCGAGACGCCGAACACCACGGCGCCGGCCTTGATGAAGTCTTTGTGGCGGTCGCGGAACTGCATCGCTTCGGTGGTGCAACCGGGGGTGTTGTCCTTGGGGTAGAAGTAAAGGATGACCGTCTGACCCAGGTAGGCCTGGGGCGTGAACTTCGCGCCACCGGTGGCCTGCGCTTCAAATTCCGGGAGGGCTTTGTTGAGAGCGGGGGTCATGTAAATGCTGCAAGTTGAGGGCCCCGGGCGAGGCTAGCCGGCGATTATAAAGGCGCCGATGGGGTCTTTCGAACGCCTTGAATCGGCGCGAGCAGCAGCGCCGCGACGACGCTGCGGCCTTCGGCCACCAGCAGGTTGTAGGTGCGGCACGCAGCGGCCGTGTCCATGGTCTCCACACCGATGCGGCGCTCGATCAAGGGGCGCAGCAAGGCCGGGTGGGCGAAGCGCAGCGCGTGGCCGCTGCCGAACAGCACGAGTTCGGGCTCGAGCTCGGCCACCGCCTCGAAGTCGGCGACGCCCAGCTCATCGACGTTCGCGGGACGCCAGGCCGTGGCCTCGCCCTGCCACGGCAGCAGCAGGCTGTGGTGCCAGGTGCGCTCGCCGATGCGCACGCTGTCGCTTGTATAGCCGCCGATGACGTTGACGCCGACGATGCGGTCTGGCTGCAGTTTCATGGGTGAGTAGGCCGGGCGTTGGTGGTGGCGCGAGAGGGTCGCGCCGACGCCCTGTGTTCTAATTTTAGACCCCGCTTTTTCCCTCCCGACCGGAGCCCGCGTGTCCAAGCCCATCGCCAAATCCAGCAAGCTCGCCAACGTCTGCTATGACATCCGTGGCCCGGTGCTCGACAAGGCCCGCCAGATGGAAGAAGAGGGCCACAAGATCATCAAGCTCAACATCGGCAACCTGGCGGTGTTCGGCTTCGATCCGCCCGACGAGATCGTGCAGGACATGATCCGCAACCTCGCGCACACCGCGGGCTACACCGACAGCAAGGGCATGTTCGCGCCGCGTCGCGCGGTGGTTGGCTACACGCAGGAAAAGAGCGTCACCGGGGTGGGTGTCGACGATGTCTACCTGGGCAACGGTGCGTCCGAACTCATCGTGATGAGCCTCAACGCCCTGCTCGACAACGGCGACGAAGTGCTGGTGCCCGCACCCGACTATCCGCTGTGGACGGCCGCGGTGTCGCTCTCGGGTGGCAACCCGGTGCATTACCTGTGCGACGAGCAAAGCGAGTGGATGCCCGACATCGCCGACATCCGCAGGAAGATCACGCCCAACACGCGCGCCATCGTCGTCATCAACCCCAACAACCCGACCGGCGCGCTCTATCCCGAGACCTTGCTGCAAGAGCTCGTCGAGCTGGCGCGTCAGCACCAGCTCATCGTGTTTGCCGACGAGATCTACGACAAGACGCTCTACGACGGCAACACCCACACCAGCATCGCGTCGCTGGCCGATGACGTGCTGTTCGTCACCTTCAACGGCCTGTCCAAGAACTACCGCGCCTGCGGCTACCGCGCCGGCTGGATGGTGGTGTCGGGCAACAAGAAGATCGCGGGCGACTACATCGTGGGTCTCAACATGCTGGCCTCGATGCGGCTGTGCTCCAACACGCCGGGGCAGCTCGCCATCCAGACCGCGCTCGGCGGCTATCAGAGCATCAAGGACCTGGTGGCGCCCACCGGCCGACTGGCGCGCCAGCGCGACATGGCCTACGAGATGCTGAGCGCCATTCCGGGCGTGAGCGTGGTGCGGCCGAAGGCGGCGCTCTACATGTTCCCGCGCCTGGACCCGAAGATGTACCCGATCGAAGACGACCAACAGTTCGCCTACGAACTGCTGGCCGAGGAAAAGGTGCTGATCGTGCAGGGCACCGGCTTCAACTGGGCCCGCCCCGACCACTTTCGCGTCGTGTTCCTGCCTAACTCCGACGACTTGAGCGACGCGATCAACCGCATTGCCCGCTTCCTCGACCACTACCGCAAGCGCAACTCGCAGTGAGTGCCGGCGCTAGCCGCCTTCTTTCAAGAATCCTGTCCATGAAACCCATTCAAGTCGGCCTGCTCGGTATCGGCACGGTCGGTGGCGGCACCTTCAAGGTGCTGCGCCGCAATCAAGAAGAAATCCGGCGCCGCGCCGGCCGCGGCATTGAAATCACGATGGTGGCCGACCTCGACACCGAGCGCGCCAGAAGCATCGTCGGCGACGGCGTCGAGGTCGTCTCCGATGCGCGCGCCGTCATTGCCAACCCGCAGATCGATATCGTCATCGAGCTGATCGGCGGCTGCGGCATCGCCCGCTCGTTGGTCATGCAGGCCATTGCCGCTGGCAAGCACGTGGTCACCGCCAACAAGGCGCTGCTCGCGGTCCACGGCACCGAAATTTTTGCGGCCGCGCATGCCAAGGGCGTGGTGGTGGCCTTCGAGGCGGCGGTGGCCGGTGGCATTCCGATCATCAAGGCGCTGCGTGAAGGGCTCACTGCCAACCGCATCGAGTGGATCGCCGGGATCATCAACGGCACGACCAATTTCATCCTCTCGGAAATGCGCTCCAAGGGGCTGGACTTCGGTGTCGTGCTGAAGCAGGCTCAGGCGCTGGGCTATGCCGAGTCCGACCCCACCTTCGACATCGAAGGCATCGATGCCGCCCACAAGGCCACCATCATGAGCGCCATCGCCTTTGGCACGCCGGTGCAGTTCAGCGCGGCTTACGTGGAAGGCATCACGCGGCTGCAGGCGGCCGACATTCGTTATGCCGAACACCTGGGTTACCGCATCAAGCTGCTGGGCATCACCAAGCGGCGCAACGACGCCGACGGCCGCGGCATCGAACTGCGCGTTCACCCGACCTTGATCCCGGCCACGCGGCTGATCGCCAACGTCGAAGGCGCGATGAACGCCGTGGTGGTCAACGGCGACGCCGTCGGCTCCACGCTCTATTACGGCAAGGGCGCGGGTGCCGAGCCCACCGCGTCGGCCGTGGTCGCCGATCTGGTGGACGTGACGCGGCTCATCACCGCCGACCCGGACCACCGCGTGCCGCACCTGGCGTTCCAGCCCGACTCGCTGGCGGCCACGCCCATCCTCGCGATCGAGCAGGTCATCACCGCCTTCTACCTGCGCCTGCAGGTGGTCGACGAGGCCGGCGTGCTCGCCAACATCACGCGCATCCTGGCCGAGCATTCGATCTCGATCGACGCGGTGCTGCAGCGGCCCAACCGAGATGCCGGTGCCGCCGGCGAGCGCCAGACCGACCTCATCATCCTCACCCACGACACGCTCGAAGGCCGCATGAACGCCGCGCTCGCGAAGATGCAGGCGCTGCCCACCGTGCTGGCGCCGATCGTGCGCATCCGCAAGGAAGAGCTGTCCTGAATGAGCCGCAGCACCGATGGCCACGCTCGTCACCGTGCTGACCCTGGTCGCGCTGGTGCGTTTGTGCGACCTTGGTTTCAAGCCGCTCGAACTGGCGCTGTTCCTGATGGTGATTGCCGGCGCCGCGCAGTGGGGCTTGCTGCCGCTCCAACGCTGGCTGCTCGACGTGGCCGGCACGTTCACCCTGAGCGCGGCCTGGTTCTGGAGCCTGCAGGCCAGCGACCACATCGGCGGTCAAGGCCTGCACTGGCTGCTGCTGATCGGCGGCTTCGTGCTGCTGCTGGGCGCGCGGCTTTATGTCGACCTGATCGTCTATGGCGCAGGCTTCTGAAGCCCTCGCGGAGTGCTGGCTCGTGAACTACCTCAGCACCCGCGGCCTGCCGACCCAGGGGAGCACGCCGCGCGGCTTTTCCGACATCCTGCTCGAAGGCCTGGCGCCCGACGGCGGGCTCTACCTGCCCGAGCGCTATCCGCAGGTCGATGAATCGACCCTGGCGCGTTGGCGCGGCCTGGCCTACGCCGACCTGGCCTTCGAGATCCTCTGCCTCTATATCGGTGACCTGCCGCGGAGCGATCTGCGCGTGCTGGTCGACAAGACCTACACCAAAGAAATTTTCGGCACCTCCGAGATCACGCCGCTGAAGGTGCTCGAGCCGGGCCTGTGGCTGCAGGCGCTTTCCAACGGCCCGACGCTCGCCTTCAAGGACATGGCGATGCAGCTGCTGGGCAACCTGTTCGAGCACGAGCTGGCGCGCCGCGGTGAGACCCTCAACATCCTCGGCGCCACCTCCGGCGACACCGGCAGTGCGGCCGAGTACGCGATGCGCGGCAAGCGCGGTGTGCGCGTCTTCATGCTCAGCCCGATCGGCCGCATGAGCCCGTTCCAGCAGGCGCAAATGTTCAGCCTGCAGGACGCCAACATCCACAACCTCTGCGTCGAGGGCGTGTTCGACGACTGCCAGGACATCGTCAAGGCGGTCTCCAACGACCTGGACTTCAAGCGCCGCTTTCGCATCGGCACCGTCAATTCCATCAACTGGGCGCGCCTGTTGGCGCAGGTTGTCTATTACTTCGCCGGCTACTTCCAGGCTACGCGCAGCAACCAGGAGCGGGTGAGCTTTGCCGTGCCCTCGGGCAACTTCGGCAACGTCTGTGCCGGCCACGTGGCGCGCATGATGGGCCTGCCGATCGAGCGCCTGATCGTGGCGACCAACGAGAACGACGTGCTCGACGAGTTCTTTCGCACCGGCGCCTACCGCGTGCGCACGAGCGCCGATACACACGAGACCTCCAGCCCGTCGATGGACATCTCCAAGGCGAGCAACTTCGAGCGTTTCGTGTTCGACCTGCTCGGCCATGACGCCGCTGCCGCGGCGCGCACGCGGCAGCTGTTCGGCGAGGACGTGCCGCGACGCGGCGGCTTCACGCTCACGCCGGCCGAGTTTTCGCGAGTGCCCGAGTTCGGCTTTGTCTCCGGCAAGAGCACCCACGCCGACCGGCTGGCCACCATCCGCCACACCGCCGAGCACCACGGCATCACCCTGGACCCGCACACCGCCGACGGCCTGAAGGTCGCGCGCAGCTTGCGCCGGCCGGGCGAGACCGTGCTCGTGCTCGAGACCGCGCTGCCGATCAAGTTCGCGGCCACCCTCGTCGAGGCGCTGGGCCGCGAGCCCGAACGGCCAGCGGCGTTCGCCGGCATCGAGCAGCTGCCGCGGCGCTTCGAGCGCATCGCTGCCGATGCCGGGGCGGTGAAGGCCTTCATCGCCGAGCATTGCACTGCGTGAAGGTCGTCGCATGAAGGTCGTCGGTTTCTGCGGCTACTCCGGCTCGGGCAAGACCACCTTGGTGGAGCAGCTCGTCGTGCGGCTGCGGCTGGCCGGCCAGCGCGTCTCGGTCGTCAAGCATGCGCACCACCAATTCGACATCGACCAGCCCGGCAAGGATTCGCACCGCCACCGCGCGGCCGGCGCCTTCGAGGTGGTGATCGCATCGAACCGGCGCTTGGCCAAGATCCGTGAATACGAGGTCGAGGGCGATCTCAGCGTGCATCAGCTCATCGCCGAGCTGTCCAGGGACGTCGACTGGGTGCTGGTCGAAGGCTTCAAGCATGCCGACCTGCTCAAGATCGAGGTCTGGCGCGCGGCCACCGGCCAGCGCGTGCAATATCCGCACGACCCGTTCGTGGTGGCGATCGCCACCGACAGCCCGCAGGCCCTGCCGCAGCCGACCCTGCTGCCGGTGCTCGACCTCAACGATCCCGACGCGGTCACTGCGCACCTGCTCGGCCAGTCCGCCCGCCACGAGTACCGTTGCCCCTATGACGCAGATAACCAAGCCGCTTATGTCGACACCGCAGTCGACACCGCAGTCGACACTGCGCTCGACACCGCGGCCGATGCTGAGCCTGGAGCAGGCGCTCGAACGCCTGCTCGCCGCGACCCCGGCACTGGCTGAGACGCAAAGTCTCTCCACCTTCGATGCGCTTGGCCGTGTGCTGGCGGTCGACGTCGTCTCGACGCTCGACGTCCCGCCCGCCGACAACAGCTCGATGGACGGCTACGCCGTGCGCGCCGCCGACGTGGCCGCGGCGGCCGGCGGCGTACTGCCGGTGACCCAGCGCATCGCCGCCGGGCAGATCGGCGCACCGCTCCAAGCCGGCACCGCCGCGCGCATCTTCACCGGCGCGCCGGTGCCCGCGGGTGCCGATGCGGTGGTGATGCAGGAGCAGTGCGAGGCGGTCGATGGCGGCGTGCGCATCGCCGGTGTGCCGAGTGCCGGCCAGTGGATCCGGCGTCGCGGTGAAGACGTGCGGCGCGCCAGCCTGGTGTTGGCGCGCGGGTCGCGTCTTTCGCCGCAGGCGCTCGGTCTGGCCGCGTCGGTGGGTGCGGCGACGCTCGAAGTCGTGCGCCGCCCGAAGGTGGCGCTGTTTTCCACCGGCGACGAACTCGTCATGCCCGGCGAGCCGCTCCAGCCCGGCGCCATCTACAACTCCAACCGCTACACGCTGCGCGCGCTGCTGCAGGCGCTGGGTTGCGAGGTCGTCGACCTGGGCATCGTTCCCGACCGGCTCGACGCCACGCGTGACGCCCTGCGCCGCGCCGCCGCCGACTGCGACCTGATCCTCACCTCGGGCGGTGTCTCGGTCGGCGAGGAAGACCACCTCAAGCCCGCCGTGCAGGCCGAGGGCCGCCTGGACCTCTGGCAGATCGCCATCAAGCCCGGCAAGCCGCTGGCCTTTGGCGAAGTCCGGCGTGCGGGCGGGGGCAGGGCGCTGTTCATCGGCCTTCCAGGTAACCCGGTGTCGAGCTTCGTTACCTTCTTGCTTGCGGTGCGACCGGTGTTGCTGGCGCTGCAGGGCGTGCCGGCGCACGCGCCGCAGGGGATGCTGCTGCGTGCCGACTTCGACTGGCCGCGCCCAGACGCGCGCCGCGAGTTCCTGCGCGTGCGGCGCAACGACGCGGGCGACCTGGCGTTGTTTGCCAACCAGAGCTCGGGCGTACTGACCTCGGCCGTGTGGGCCGAGGGGCTGCTCGACAACCCGCCTGGCCACGCCATCGCGCGCGGCGATCAGGTTCGGTTCATTTCGTTTTCGGAGCTGCTCGGATGAAACGACTCAGTGGAGCGACGAGGCCGTTTGCCTTCGGCCCATTGCGGTCTTTGCTCCTCCTTCCCCCTCTGGAGGAAGGTTGGGATGAGGGCCAGCCGGGGGCTGCGCAAAGCCGCGGGCGGGTGGCGGGAAGCGCAAAGCCGCGGGCGGGTAGGCGGGAAGCGCAAGGCCGCGGGCAGGTGGGCAGCTGCGCTCCGGTGCCGCGGTCTCCGCTGCGCTGCGACTACCCTGCGGTGCTCGGTGCCCGTGGGCGAGCGCAGAACTCGCCCTTCTGTCCGCTGTGCGGCCAACGGTGCTCAGACAAAGCGCCCGACGTCGCCTTAGGGCGATGCGCAACCCACGGGCCCCTGCGCTCCTCGGCGCCGCACAGTCGCGCAGCCGCCCACCCGCCCGCGGCCTTGCGAGACACATCGGTTCCTTGCGGAGGCAACAAAACCAACGCGCCCGAGCGCTGCGGGGGTGCTCGTTGCCACTCGAAGCACGCCGCCCGTCCGCGGCTTTGCGCAGCCCCCGGCCGGCCCCTCTCCCCAGAGGGGCGAGGGAGCAAGGCAGACTCTCGCGCCCGGTCAGCGTTTCATGCGTCGCGGGTCGCGCGAAGCGCGGTGGAGTAACCGAGATGAAGGTCCGGGTTCGCTATTTCGCGTCAATTCGTGAGGCGCTGGGCGCCGGAGAAACGCTCGATCTCGCCGCGGGTACGACGCTTGCCGAGTTGCGCGAGCACTTGATCCTGCGCGGCGGCCGTCATGCCGAGGCGCTTGGACGCACGCGCGCGCTGCGCGCCGCTTTGGACCAGCGGATGGTCGAAGAAACCTTGCCACTCGAGCAGGATTGCGAGGTCGCCTTTTTCCCGCCCGTGACGGGGGGCTGAGCCGCCCTCGGCATTGCCGAAAGGGGGCGGCGCGGAACCGATACTCCTTGAAACGTGTCGACCTTGTCCTGGCTCCTATCCTGATTCTGTTTTCCTGCAGTGCCTGGCCCCCAAACGATGTCCGCTTCCGTTAAACCCAAGTCGCCTGAGCTGTCACTGGTGCACCCGATCGAGGCCATGTTGCGGCAGGTCACGACCGACCGCGACAGCTTGGCTTCGGGTACGGCGATCGGCAGCTTCGTGCTGCGCCGCGTGCTCGAGCGCGACGATTTCAGCGTGCTCTATCTCGCCAATGCCAGCGCTTCGGGCATGGAGCTGGGCATCGAGGAATTCGCACCGGTGGCGCTCGCCCTGCGCGACGACGGTGAGTTGCGTGCGCGCAGCGATGTGCAGTCCGAACTGCTGGCCGCCGGCCTGCAGGCCTTCCTGGAAGAGTCGGGCCAACTCGCTCGCCTGAGCCACCCGGCACTCGTCAGGATCGGGCCGGTGTGGCAGACGCGCGGCACCGCCTTTCGCCTGCGGCTCGATTTGCCCGGTCGCTCGCTGGTGCAGCTGCGTGCTGCGCTCGCCGCACCGCCCGACGAAGCCTGGTTGCGCCGCCTGATCGATCCGTTGCTGGGTGCGCTGGAGCACGTCCACGACGGCGGCCTCATCCACGGCAACCTGCGCCCGGGGCGCATCGTGGTGCAGCCCAACGGCGCGCCGCTGTTGCCCGACTTCGGCGCGCCGCGCCGGGCCGTCGCGGCGCTGGCGCCGTGGCTCGCGTCGGCGCCGGAGCCGGAGTTCCAGCCGCCTGAAATGCTCGACCCGGCACGGCGGCTCGAACCGTGGCCGCAAAGCGACCTCTATGCGCTCGCGGCGGTGCTGCAGTTCTGCATCACTGGGCAGGCGCCGCTGGCGGCGGCGCGTCGCCTTCAAGGGGAGCAGGCACCGCGGCTCGCACAGCAGCTCGTCGAGCTGCGTCGCCACAGCGGCAGCGCCCTTTATGGCGAGAGCTTCATCACCGCCATTGACCGCGCCTTTTCGCTCGACCCGGCCGAGCGGCCGGCCAGCGTGAAGGAATTTCGCGAGGACTTGCGGCCGCGTCTGACGCAGGCCTTCGTCGCACCGCGCCCCATCGAGCCGGTCTCGGTCGGCGAGCCGATGCAGGCGCAACAGGAGGCGCACGCGTCGCTGGGCATCGACGCGCCGGGGCCGACCGTGGTGGCGCCCGATCCGGTCGAACCACCGGCGTGGACGCCGGCGCCGCAGCAGCCCCCGGCGCCGGGCGAGGGGCCGCACCCGCTGGCGCCGTCGGCGCATTGGCCTGAAGAACCGTGGCCCACGCAAGACGCGGGCGAACAAGCCGCGGCGACCGCCGGGCAGCCCGATTCGCCCGGCCAACCCCTGCCCGAAACCCCGGAGCCGGCGAGCGTGCCGATGAGAGCCGAGCGCGACCTTGAACCCCAGTGGGCACCCGTGCCGCTGTATGCGGTGGACCCCGGCCCGACTGCGTCGCACGCTCCCGCCGAGGGTGGCTACGACGACGATGCGCGCGAGCCCCACCTGAGCTCATTGGCGCCTTTGCGCTCCGCGCCGTGGGGCCCACCGCTCGAGCGGCGGGCGCTGCGCTGGCCGTGGGTGGTGGGCGGCATGCTCGTCGGCGCGGCGTTCGCCGTTGCGTTGGCATTGGGTATGCGCAATGTGGCCGACGATGCCCGGCTCGCCTGGCTTGCCCGGGCCGTGACGCCGGCCGAGCGTGATGCGGCTGCGGGTCCGGCGGCTGAGCCGGTGCCGGTGACGCCAAGCGCCGCGCCGGCCGTGGCGCCCCCGACACCGACACCTGCTGCGCCACCGCCCACGACTGCAGCCTTTCCTGCAACGACCCCGGCCATCGGCGCCGCGGCAGATGCCACGCTTGCTGCGCCCGGCGCCGGTGAACGGATGAATGCCGCCCAAGGCGCTATCGCCGCCACGGGCCGCATCGTCGGGGCTCCTCTTGCGCCCACGCCGGCTGCGCAGCCGGGCTCGCCTGCGCGCGCCGCCGCTTCGCCCGCTGAAGCGGCCGCGCCGACATCGCCCCTTGGCGTGCCGGAGGCGCCAGCCGCCCCGCCCGCTGCCGCGACGGCGCCACCGCCCGCCGCCACGGCCGCACCGTTGTCACGCGCTGAGGCGGTCGCGCCATTGCGCAGCGTCGCTGCGCCGCAGGATCAACAGGCGCAGCCACGCCAGACCCCCCCGCCCCGCGCGCGCAGCCGCGTCGACGAAGCGGCGGTGGCTGCGCGTGCCAGGGAGCCGGCGTCGCCCCTCACCCCCGCCGCGGCCTGCGCGCCGCGCAGCAACTTCGCGCTCTACCAGTGCATGAAGACGCAGTGCGAGCTCGACCGCTTCTACGCGCATGCGCAATGCGTGCGACTGCGCCGCACCGACGAAGTGTCCCGATGAGATGACCGACCCCGCGCACGCCGGGTGCTGCCCTCATGGCACCGAGCGGCGCGGCGCCCCAACCCTCGGCGGGTGCGCGGCGTGACGGACAATCGGGCGCGATGAACGCTGCGCGAGTGACCATCCAGACCGGGGACTTCGACGTCTCCGCAGAGATCGCTGCGCTGCGCGCGGGCGATGGCGGCGTGGGTGCGGTGGCGAGCTTCATCGGCACCGTGCGCGACCGCAACGAGGGCGGCGGTGCGGGCGTCGTGCAGCGCATGGAACTCGAGCACTACCCGGGCATGACCGAGCGCGCCATCGAAGCCATGATCGACGAGGCGCAAGCCCGCTTCGACATTCGCGCTGCCCGCGTCATCCACCGCGTGGGGCCGCTCGAGATGGGCGAGCAGATCGTGCTCGTGGTGGTGTCGTCGGCGCATCGCGGGCAGGCCTTCCAAGCCTGCGAATTCATCATGGACTACCTCAAGACCGACGCGCCGTTCTGGAAGAAGGAACACACCGCCGAGGGCGCCCACTGGGTCGACGCGCGGGTGAGCGACGACGCCGCAGCGCGCCGCTGGGGCCTGAAGGCGAGCAACGCTTGAGCGGCTTGGGCGCCGCCTGGCCGCAGGCGCTGTGCGTCATGTCAGGTGCCGCGCTCGGCGCCTTGCTGCGCTGGCTCGCGGGCCTGTGGCTCAACCCGCTGTGGAGCGGCTTTGCGCTCGGCACGCTGGCGGTCAATGCCGCAGGCGGCCTGGCCATCGGCGTGGCGGCGGCGTGGTTCTCACAGCGACCGAATGAGCTGCTGCAACTGCTGCTCCTGACCGGCGTGCTCGGCGGCTTTACCACCTTCTCGGCGTTTTCAATCGAATCGCTGGCGCTGCTGCAACGCGGCGCGCTGGGGCTCGCAGTCGCGCACACGCTCGCGCATGTGCTCGGCGCGCTGGCCTCTGCCGCGCTCGGCTGGGTGATCGGGCAAGCCTGGCTTGCGGTGCGTTGAGCGGAGAACGGCCGGTTGCCGCATCGTGGCCAGTTCGGGACGGCAAAGTCCCTTTCATTCGTTGAGCCACCGGGAGCGCCGATCACCATGACGGAGACCGTGAGTTCGCGCAGTTGGATATCACTGCTGGGAACCAGCGCCCTCCTGGCCATTGCAACGATCTGCTGGCTTGTTTCGGCTCAAACTTGGGCGCCCTGGGTTGCGCTGGCATTTGGCGTCGCCGGTGTCGGAATGGCGTATCGACTGCTCCTGCCCATTGAAGCAACGTTGACCGTTGACGCTGAGGGAATTCGATGGTCAATTGCACAGCGTCGAATGACGAGCATCGCTTGGGCTGACATCCGTCACCTGCGTCAAAGCGAAGACGACGGCAGCTTTCGGCTCGATGTAGGAAGGATGCTGGAGTCACACATTCCCATGGACTTCCTGCGCACAGAAGAAACTCGGACACAGTTCCTCGGCTTGGTCGCAATCGCGAGGCCTGAGCTTGGTGTGAATGGGAGCCTGAGTGCAACACGGCGGCCTTGACCCTTTGTTCGATCGGGCGGGGAACGCAGTCATTGAACTCCAAACACCACGTCTGCGGCTTCGGCAATGGCGCTGGCGCCTCGCCCGAATTCATTGGGGCAGAGGCTTCGCCACCGAGGCAGCCCGAGCCGCTCTTCGCGTGGGTTTCGAGAGGCTCGCCTTGCCTGAGATCGTTTCGTTCACGGCCGCGCGCAACCTGCGGTCGCGAGCCGTCATGGAGCGGGTCGGTATGCGCAATGCCCAGCAAGATTTCGAGCATCCCGGCGTACCCGAGGGCAATCCGCTCCGCACGCATTGCCTGTATCGCCTTGGCAAAGTGCAGGGGCAAGTCAGTGACGTGCAAGGAGGACAGCGCTCGATGGAAACCGTCACGTAGCAGAGCCCCGACGTTCATTGGCAAGGCTTGCCGGCAACTCGGCGTCCTCGCAGCGCACTGTCAAGCCGGCGGGTTGCGCAAAGGCCGCGTAGCGGCCATGCTCGCACGCTTGCCGAGCCGCGCAAACGTCGCGAGTCACCTAGTTTCCACCGGAGGAGCCCATGAAAGTCTACGACTGGCATATCGCACCCAACCCGCGAAGACTGCACATCTATCTGGCTGAAAAAGGCATCAAGGTCGACCTGGAAGAGGTCAGCGGCGAAGGCTTCAGGCTGCTGCCTTCCTACATTGCCAAGTACCCGCACGCGATGGTGCCCATGCTCGAGCTGGACGACGGCACGCTGATCGGCGAGGTGATGGCCATTGCGCGCTACTTCGAGGAGCTTCATCCCGATCCACCGTTGATGGGCACGGACGCCAAGGACAAGGCCATCGTCGAAATGTGGGAGCGGCGCGCCAACGAAGAGGGCATGCTCGCGGCGTCGGAGTTGTTCCGCAACACGAACGACGCCTTTGCCGAGCGCGGCTTGCCGGGCTCGGCGTTGCCGGTTCCGCGCATCCCGGCGCTGGTCGATCGGGCAAACGCGCGACTCTCGCGGTTCTTCAGCAAGCTGGACAAGCAGCTCGCGGACAACGAATTCGTCGCTGGCTCGCGCTACACGATCGCTGACGTGACCACGCTGTGCGGCATCGATTTCGCCAAATGGACGGCGGTTGAAATACCGCCCGATCACAAGAACCTTCGCCGCTGGTACGACGCCGTTTCGGCGCGCCCGAGCGCCAAGGCCTAAGGGTTCGGACCAGGCATCGCGGCAACAAGGCATCGGCACCTGCCTCCAACGGTGCGCCATCGGGAGTGAACAATGAAGCGACTTCGCATGACGACGATTTCTTTCGGGCTGGCCATCGGTCTGCTGCTGCAGGGCGCGAGCCTGACGGCAGGCGCGCAAAGCACCGAGATCAAGACCGAATACCTCATGACGTACATGGCGCCGCTGGACGCGCCGTTGGCGGTCGACGGTTCGATGCTGGTCGTCAACGTCAAACCCACCGGGGGCTGGGCGAAGGGCCCGGCCATCAACGGGACTTTCGTTGCGCCCGGTGGCGACTGGTTGCGCGTGATGCCCTCAGGGGTGTTGCGCCTGGATGTGCGGGCCACGCTCAAGACCGACGACGGGGCGCTGATCCACATCTCCTACAACGGGGTGATGCAGCATTCGGCTGAAAGCGCCGAGAAGATGGCCAAGGGCGAGGTGCTCAAGACGAAGGACATGCCCTACTTCATGGCCGCGCCGACCTTCCAGACTTCGGCGCCCAAGTACGCATGGTTGAACGGCGTGCAGGCGATCAACAAGATGGTCGAGTTGAAGCTCGGCGAAGGCGGCTACGTCAAGTACGACGTCTTCGTCGTGCGCTGACACGCGCCGCTCAGGCGCTGCGGCGCCCTTGCGCGTCAGATCACCTGTCCTGCGCGGCGGCTCACCTCGCAGGCACCGATGCGCCACGACTGGTCGGGTTGGCGCTGCAGGCGGTAGACGGCCAGCCACACGGCACCCGACCCGTGGCGTCGGTGATGCGCACGCCTTGCGCCACGTCGCCGTCGATGAGTGCCGGCTCGAGGAAGCTCGTCGACGCCGGGCGGATCAGCATCGGGTAGCCGGCCCGCACCATGGCCATGAAGCGCTCGGGCGTGCCGAGCTGCTCGCGTAGGCCCGGCGCGGCCAGCGCGAAAGCGGCCGCGGCGTCGTCGGTGCGCAGCGCGTCGAGCTGGGCCTGCACCACCGCACGCGAAAATGAATTTAGCAAAGTGATCTCGTTGCGCAGATGAGCCTGGGGTGGTCGGCGCCTCTGCCGGCTCGGCTGCCGTCGGGCCCCGTGGCCGCGGGGCGCCTCTCTAGAATCCCCCGATGAGCCTGCCGTCCCCCGCTTTCGTCCACCTGCGCACCCACACCGAACACTCCGTCGTCGACGGCATGCTGCGCGCCGGCGACATGGTGGCCGGCGCGGTGGCCGATGGGCAACCGGCGCTCGCGATCACCGACCTGTCCAACCTGTTCGGCGCGGTCAAGTTCTACAGCGCGGCGCGCGGCAAGGGCCTGCAGCCGATCCTGGGTGTCGATCTGTGGCTGGAGCCGGAGGGCGGAGCCGGTGCGAGCGACAAGCAGCCCACCCGGTTGCTGCTACTGGCGCAAGACCGCAGCGGTTACTTGAACCTGTGTACGCTCATTTCACATGCCTGGACCGAGAACCTGCAGCGCCACCAGGCCTGCGTGGCATGGGCCAAGCTGGCGCAGCACACCGACGGCCTGATCGCGCTTTCTGGCGCTGACGTCGGCGCGGTGGGACAGGCGCTGCTGGCCGGTGATGCCGCGCGTGCGGAGGCGCTGGCGCTGCGACTGGCGCGGCTGTTCGCGGGCCGCTTCTACCTCGAACTGCAGCGCGCCGGGCAGCCCACCAACGAGCCGCACGTGCGCGCGGCGGTGCCGCTGGCCGCGCGCCTGGGCCTGCCGGTGGTGGCCACGCACCCGGTGCAGTTCTTCACGCCCGATGACTTTGAGGCGCACGAGGCGCGCGTGTGCATCGCCGAGGGCGAAACGCTCATCAACCCCAAGCGCATCAAGCGCTTCACGCGCGAGCAGTACTTCAAGACCGGCGCGCAGATGGCGGCCTTGTTTGCCGACGTCCCTTCTGCGCTCGCCAACACGCTGACGATTGCGCAGCGCTGCCACCTCACGCTCACGCTCGGCAAGCCGCAGTTGCCGGACTTTCCCATTCCGCTGGTCGAGGGCGAGCGCATGGCACCCGAGGCCTATTTCCGGCATGTCTCGCACACGGGCCTGGAGCTGCGGCTGCGCCAGCTCTACCCCGCGGCCGATGAGCGAGAGCGAGAGCGCGAGCGCCCGCGCTACGTGGAGCGGCTCGACTTCGAGATCGCGACGATCGTGAAAATGGGCTTTGCGGGCTACTTCCTGATCGTGGCCGACTTCATCAACTGGGCCAAGAGCCACCGCTGTCCGGTCGGGCCTGGGCGCGGTTCGGGCGCGGGCTCGCTGGTGGCGTATTCGCTCTCGATCACCGACCTGGACCCGCTGCGTTACAACCTGCTGTTCGAGCGCTTCCTCAATCCCGAGCGCGTGTCGATGCCGGACTTCGACATCGATTTCTGCCAGGGCAACCGCGAGCGCGTGATCGACTACGTCAAGCACAAATACGGCCGCGACGCGGTGAGCCAGATCGCCACCTTCGGCACCATGGCGGCCAAGGCGGCGCTGCGCGACGTGGGCCGCGTGCTCGGCATGGGTTACGGCCATGTCGACAGCATCGCCAAGCTGGTGCCGGCGCCGCCGGGCAAGACCGTCACGCTCAAGCGCCCGGGCAACAAGCCCGACCCCGGCCTGATTTATGCGCGCAAAGAGGCACCGGAGATCGAGCAGCGCGAGGCCAAGGAAGAAGAAGTCGCCGAGCTGCTGGCGCTGGCCGAGCGCGTGGAGGGCACGGTGCGCAACGTGGGCATGCATGCCGGCGGCGTGCTCATTGCGCCGGGCAAGATCACCGACTTCTGCCCGCTCTACCAGCAGCCCGGCAGCGACAGCGCGGTGAGCCAGTTCGACAAGGACGATGTGGAGGCGATCGGCCTGGTGAAATTCGACTTCCTGGGCCTGGCCACGCTCACCATCCTCGAGCTGGCCAAGGAGTTCATCGTCGAGCGCCACCCGGAGCGCGCGAGTTTCAGCTTCGAGGCGCTGCCGCTGGACGACCCCAAGGTCTACAAGCTGTTCTCCGAGGGTCTCACCGAGTCGGTGTTCCAGTTCGAATCGGCCGGCATGCAGCGCATGCTGAGGGACGCCAAGCCGAGCCGCATCGAAGACCTGTTCGCGCTCAACGCCATGTTCCGGCCGGGCCCGATGGAGATGATCCCGACCTTCTGTGCGCGCAAGCACGGCCGCGAGGCGGTGGAGTACCCGCACCCGCTGCTCGAGACGGTGCTCGGCGAAACCTACGGCGTGATGGTCTACCAGGAGCAGGTGATGCAGGCCGCGCAGGTGCTTGGCGGCTACTCGCTCGGCGGCGCCGACCTGCTGCGCCGCGCGATGGGCAAGAAGAAGGCCGAGGAGATGGCGCAGCACCGCGCCATTTTCCGCGCCGGCGCGGCGCAAAAGGGCATCACCCAGGCCAAGGCCGACGAGGTGTTCGACCTGATGGAAAAATTTGCCGGCTACGGCTTCAACAAGAGCCATGCCGCGGCCTACTCGCTGCTCGCGTACCACACCGCCTGGCTCAAGGTGCATCACCCGGCCGAGTTCTTCGCGGCCAACATGACGATCGAGATGGACGACGCCGACAAGCTGCGCGTGCTGGTGCGCGATGCCCGGCAGTTCGGCGTGGCTTTCGATGCGCCCGACGTGAATGCGGGTGTGTGGCGCTTCGAGCCGATCGACGCTGCGCGCCTGCGGGATGCAGGTAACGCACGCGGCTGCGGCCCGGACTCGGAGGGCGAGCGCGGCCGCGTCCCGAACGCTGATACCGAACGCGGCCGCGTTCCAGACTCGGACACCGAACGCGGGCGCGTTCGTTATGGCCTCGGTGCCATCAAGGGCACGGGGCAGGGCGCCATCGAGGCGATCGTGGCGTGTCGCCGCGAAGGAGGCGCGTTCACGAGCCTGTTCGACTTCTGCGCGCGCGTTGACCGCACGCGGGTGAACAAGCGCGTGGTCGACGCGCTCATCAAGGCCGGCGCCTTCGACGCGCTCGAGCCTGACCGCGCCGTGCTGATGGCCAGCGTGCCGCTCGCCCTCGACTACGCCGACACGCAAGCCGCTCATGCCGACCAGGGCGGGCTGTTCGACGCGGGCGACTCGCATGCCGCGTCGAGCAAGGAGCCGGCGTTGCAGGTGGCCGCGCCGTGGAGCGTGAAGGAGCGCCTCATGCTCGAGAAGCAGGCGCTGGGCTTCTATCTTTCAGGCCACCTGTTCGACGACTGCGAGGCCGAGGTGCGGCAGTTCGCCAAGCGCCGGATCGCCGACCTGCTGGACTCGCGCGAACCGCAGTTGCTGGCCGGCATCGTGACCGAGCTGCGCATCGTCAACGGCCAGCGCGGGCGGGTGGCGATCTTCAAGCTCGACGACAAGAGCGACGCGATCGAGGCGGTCGCCAACGAAGACCTGCTCAACCTGCACCGCGAGCTGCTGGTCGAAGACGAGTTCATCGTGGCGCAGGGCAAGGTACAGCCCGACCGCTTTTCCGGTGGTGGCCTGCGCCTGGCAGTGCAGCAGGTCTGGAGCCTGGCCGGCGCGCGCTGCCGCTTCGGCCGCTACTTGCGCGTGGCCGTGAACGGCAGCACGCCGCCGGTCGTCGAGCTGCTGCGCGAATTTCCGCCGCGCACCGTGCAGACCGAGCACGGCTCGACGCAGCAGGGCCTGGCGGTGCGGCTGGTGTTGGAGCGCGAGGCCGTTCGCGGCGAGCTCGACCTCGGCGACGACGGCCGCTTCTTCCCCACCGATGCGGCGCTGGCACGCTGGAACAACAGCACACACGGGCGCTCCACCGTGGTCTACGACTGATTTCGTTACACCTCGCGCAGCACCGAAACGTGACGTGCTGGCCACGCCGCGACACCCTGCGGCTCGAGAGTGTCAGCGCCTGCGGCAAGATGGCCGTTGTGCAGGTGACCTCAATAACGAAGGAGTTGAAGATGAACCAACGCATGCTTGCAGGTGCCGTGCTGGCCACCTTGATCGCCGCACCGGCGCTGGCCGCCGACGTGGGCATCTCGGTCAACGTGGGGCAACCGGGCTTCTATGGCCGCATTGACATCGGTAACGCCTATCCGCAGCCGGTGCTCGTGTACCCGCAGCCGGTGGTCATCGTGCCGGGCCCGGTGACGGTGGTGCAGCAGCCGATCTACCTACATGTGCCGCCCGGCCATGCCAACAACTGGGGCAAGCACTGCGGCCGCTACAACGCCTGCGGCCAGCGCGTCTATTTCGTGCAGGACAGTTGGTACAACCAGGTGTATGTGCCGTCCTATGGCGGCGGTCGCGGCTACGAGCGCGACGACCATGACCACGAACGTGACCGCGGGCACGGCAAGGGCAAGAGTCACAAGAACAAGAACAAGCACGACGACTGAGATGACGACCCCCACGCACCTGCGGTGCTGCCCCCCGAGGGGGCGCCCAGCCCTCTTGGGGCGACCCGGCGAGGGCTGAGATGACACCGACCCCCACGCGCACCTGCGGTGCTGCCCACATGGCCCCGCGAGACCACTTCGTGGACCTTGGGGCGCCCCACCCCTTCTCGGGGGCGGCCGGCGAGGGCTGAGGTCGGGGCGCTGTGGCGCGGCGTTGCACCGTTAAATCCGCCCTTGGATTGCCGCCGACCGTAACCCATGCTCGCTGTGTGAGCACCCCCACCATTGGCCTTGTCCTCACCGGAGGCGGCGCGCGCGCCGCCTACCAGGTGGGCGTGCTGTCCGGCCTGAACCGGCTGCGTCGTGAGTCCGGCGAGCCCGATCGCAATCCCTTCCCGGTCATCGTCGGCACCTCGGCCGGCGCCGTCAATGCCGCCGCACTGGCCTCTGGCGCCGACGAGTTCGACCGCGCTGTGCGACTGCTGGCGCAGGTGTGGCGCAACCTCGAGGCGGGCCAGGTCTATCGCGCCGACGCGTTCGGCGTGATGCGCACCGGGGCGCGCTGGCTGACGCTGTTCACCGCCGGCTGGGCCCTGGCGCGCTGGCGCCGTGCGAACCCACGTTCATTGCTCGACAACCATCCGCTCGAAGGACTGCTGCGCGAGATGGTGCCGATGCAGCGTGTGCCGGGGCTGATCGAACAAGGCCATTTGAAGGCCTTGGCGATCAGCGCCTCGAGCTACTCGGCCGGCACGCACGTGACCTTCTACGACGCGCAGCAGAGCCTGCAGCCGTGGACGCGCTCGCACCGCCTGGCCTTGCCGTGCCGGCTCGACGTTGCGCACCTGATGGCTTCGTCGGCCATTCCCTTTATCTTCCCGGCCGTGCCGCTGCGATTGCCGGGCCGCACCGAATACTTCGGTGACGGCTCGATGCGCCAGGCCGCACCCATCTCGCCGGCCATTCACCTGGGCGCCGACCGCATCCTCGTGGTGGGCGCTGGGCGGCTGCATGAGCCGGTGGGTGCGAGAGTGGACGCCAACGGTTACCCGAGCCTCGCGCAGATCGCCGGGCATGCCTTGTCCAACATCTTTCTCGATGCGCTGGCGGTCGACATCGAGCGGCTGCAGCGCATCAATCACACGCTGTCGCTGCTGTCCGACGAGGCGCGGGCGCGCACCGCGCTCAGGCCCATCGAGCTGCTGGTGATCGCACCGAGCCTGCGCCTGGACGACATTGCGGCGCGTCACCTGCAGGCCTTGCCACGGCCGGTGCGCGCGCTGCTGCGCAGCGTCGGCGTGGCGCCAGAGAGCAGCGAGCCGGGGCACGCCGAGGCGGCGCGCGGCGCGGCACTGGCCAGCTACCTGCTCTTCGAGGCGCCTTACACGCGCGAGCTGATCGCGCTCGGCGAGGCGGACACGCTGGCGCGTCGTGCCGACGTGATGCAATTCTTTGGCTGGGGCTCGGTTCGCGCTCAGCGCGGCGTCGCGGCGCCTGCCGAGGCCGCCGCCTTCCCGGCCACCGCGGCCGCCGCAGCCGCTGCATCCGCGTAAGGCGCGCCGGCAACGGTGAGGCCGCCGGCCGAGAGCCGCGCCGCGGTGGCGGTGCGCACGCCGGGCACGCGCTTCATCAGGTCGGACCAATCGGTGAACGCCTGCACGCTGCGCGCTTTGATCAGCTTGGCCGACAAGACGGTGCCCACGCCTTTAAGCGACTCCAGTTCGGCCTGGCTCGCGGTGTTGACCTCGAGCGCCGCTGCGATCGACGCCACGGCGAGCAGCAGCGGCACGACCAGCAGGCGCGCCCGCTTCATTGCGCTGCCAGCCAGGAGACGTAGCGCGACACGCCACTGGCCACGTTGCTGAAGGCCACGTCGCAGCCGCTGGCGCGCAGCGCGGCGAGGTCGGCCTCGGTGTGGCATTGGTACTTGCCGACGAGCGCTTCGGGGAAGGGGATGTACTGAACGAGACCCTGCGCCACCTGCTCGGCCAAGGTCAGCGCGGGGGCGCCGGCCAGCGCGCGAGCGGCGTTGACGCTGGCGTGCGCCACGTCGTTGAAAGGCTGGGCGCGGCCGCTGCCGAGGTTGAAGATGCCGCTCGCGAACGGATGCTGCAAGAACCACAGGTTGACGGCGACCACGTCGTCGACCGAGACGAAATCGCGCTGCTGCTCGCCGGCCGCACAGCCGCCGTACTCGCCGAAAAGCTTGACGTGGCCGTGCTCGCGAAACTGGTTGAAGTGGTGGAACGCGACCGAGGCCATGCGACCCTTGTGCTGCTCGCGCGGGCCATACACGTTGAAGTAACGAAAGCCGGCAATCTGAATCGCCGCACTGGGCAGGTGGCGGCGCACGACCTGGTCGAACAGCAGCTTGGAGTAGCCGTAGACGTTGAGCGGCTGCTCGTTGGCGGGTGTCTCGGTGAAGGCACTGCTCGCGCCATACGTGGCAGCCGACGATGCGTAGAGCAGCCGCGTGCCGTGCGCGAGGCAGGCGTCGAGCAGGTCCTTGGAATTGCGGTAGTTGGTGTCGAGCATGTAGCGCCCGTCGTGCTCCATGGTGTCGGAGCAGGCGCCTTCGTGGAACACCGCCTCGACGCGGCCGAACTCGCGCCGTGCGAAGCGTGCGTAGAACTCGGACTTGTCGAAGTAGTCGCTGAGCTGGCTGCCCAGCAGGTTCTTGAACTTGGCGCCGTGGCTCAGGTTGTCGACGGCGATGACGTCGTCGATGCCGAGCCGGTTGAGGCCCTGCACGAGGTTGCTGCCGATAAAACCCGCCGCGCCGGTGACGACTACACGCATGGCTGCCTCCTGCGGGTTTCGGTGCAGGCTGACTTGCGCCCGAAAGTCATGTCGAAGCCAAAACCCGCCGCGCCGGTGACGACCACTCTCATGTGAACAACTCCTCGTAGCGCACGCTGGCGGTGCCGAACTTGCCCACCACGATGCTGCCGGCGCGGTTGGCCAGCGGCATGGCCTCGCGCGCGCTCAGGCCGCAGGCCATGAGTGCAGCGAGCGTGGCGATGACGGTGTCGCCGGCGCCGGTCACGTCGAACACCTCGCGGGCCTGCGCCGGCACGCTGGCGTCGCCGGCCGCGTCGAACACCGTCATGCCTTCTTCGGAGCGCGTGAGCAGCAGCGCCTGCAAGCCGAGCTCAGTGCGCAGCGCCTGGGCGCGCTGCAGGAGTTGAGCCTCGTCGCTCCAACTGCCCACCACCTGCGCCAGCTCGGCGCGGTTGGGCGTGATCACACTGGCGCCGGCATAGCGGCGGTAGTCGCTGCCCTTGGGATCGACCAGCACCGGCTTGCCGGCGCCGCGTGCCAGCTCGATCATGCGCGGTATGTGCGTGAGGCCGCCCTTGCCGTAATCGGAGAACAGCACCGCGTCGTGTTCGGGCAAGGCACGCTCGTAGTCGACCAGCATGCCCGAGAGCACCTCGTGGTCGGGCTGGTTCTCGAAATCCACGCGAATGAGCTGTTGCGAGCGGCCGATCACGCGCAGCTTCACGATGGTGTAGAGCTTGGGGTCCCTGCCGAGCAGGGTAGCGACGCCGTCGCGCTTGAGCAGGCGCTCGAGCGTGCGCGCCGGCTCGTCGTCGCCGACCACGGTGAGCAGCGTGGCTTGCGCGCCCAGCGTCTTGACGTTGAGCGCCACGTTGGCCGCGCCGCCGAGGCGCTCTTCCTCGCGGTTGACCTTGACCACCGGCACCGGCGCTTCGGGCGAGATGCGTTCGACCGCGCCAAACCAGTAGCGATCGAGCATGGCGTCGCCCACCACGAGCACACGCGCCTCTGCGAGGCGTTGCGGGGTGACTGTCATTGGTCCTCCAATCGGCGTGGCGGGTAGCTGTCCCAGCCGTGGCAGCCGGGGCATTGCCAGAAGTAATGTTGCGCCTCGAAGCCGCAGGCCGCGCAGCGGTAGCGGTGCAGCGGCTTGGCGGCGGCGGCGGCCAGCTGCTGCAGGGCTTCGGTGTCGGCGGGTGTGGCGGCGACGCCCTGCGCCAGTTGCTCCTTGAGCAGCGCTGCCGCGCCGGACAGCGTGGCGTGGCGTTGCAGGTGCTCGCGCAGCAGAGCCAGGCGATCGTCGGCGCCAGAGGCCAGGCGCAGCAGCGCGCTCAGCACGTCGAGGCTGGGTGCGCGTTCGTAGACCGCCTGCAGGCGCGTGCGCGCGGCCGCCTCGTCATGGCAGGCCAGGGCGCTGGTCGCGTAATCGAGGGCGATAAGCGCAAAGGCATTGGGTTGTACGGCGAGCAGTTCGTCCCACACCGCGAGCGCCTCGCGGTGGCGCCCGGCCTGGGCCTCGCGCTGGCCTTCGAGCACGCGCGGCCGGGCGGCTTGCGGCGCCGCCTCGCGCGCCTTGCGCAAGGCGTCGGCGGCCTCGTCGCCGCGGCGACGTGCGTCGGCCTCGAGCGCCAGTTCGCAACCGTAGTGCGCGATGCGGCTGGCGAACGAGCCGGCGCCGCTCGCTTCGAGCTTGCGGGCGGTGTCGACGGCGGCGTGCCAGTCGCGCGAGCGTTCGTGCAGGGCGAGGAGTTCGAGCCGCGCGTCGGTGGCAAACGCGGTCCCTTCGAGCGCGCGAAACGCTTCTTCAGCGCGGTCGAACAGCCCGGCCTTCACGTAATCTTGCGCCAGCGCATGCTGGGCGCGCTCGCGCTCGGTGGCCGAGAGGTCGCCGCGCCCGAGCAGGTGCTGGTGGACGCGCACCGCGCGCTCGTACTCGCCACGGCGACGGAACAAATTACCCAGCGCGAAGTGCAGTTCGGAGGTGCCGGGATCCTGTTGCACCGCTTCGATGAAGGCGTCGATCGCCTTGTCCTGCTGTTCGTTGAGCAGCAGATTGAGGCCCTTGTAATAAGCCTTGGGCGACTCCTGCTGCTCGCGCTTCCACTGGCGCACGTCGAAGCGCGACGCCAGCCATCCGAGCGCGAACGCGACCATCAGCCCGAGCAGGGTCAGCGCGAGGGTGGTCTGGACATCAAACTCCATCGCGCGGCGGATGCTCGGCGAAGGCGGCAACCGCCTCGGCATTGCGGACGGCATTGGAGTCGAGCACGGTGGTCGCCACGTCGGCGCGTGGCGCGCGCTGGTCCCGGGCCACGCGTCGGTGCTTCCACCAACTCGGCAGCATGGCGAAGATGCCGACGGCGCAGCCGAGCGCGAAGGCGCCGAGCACGATGAACACCATGGGGGCGCGCCATTCCTGGCCGAAGAACCACTTGAGCGCGGCGTCGTGCTGGTTGTTCAGTGCGAACGCAAATAGCGCAAAGAACACGGCGGCCCGAAAGAGCCAAAGGAGGGCACGCATGGTCGGGCGGATTCTAGGGGCCAGCGGCCCGCGAAACGCCTAAGCGACGGGCGGCTCGCCGACGTGCTGCGCGGCCTCGGCCTCGAGGGCCGCGGTGCGTGCGTCGACGGCTTCGCGCAGGGCCTTGCCGGGTTTGAAATGAGGCACCAGTTTTTCGGGGATCACCACTTGCTCGCCGGAGCGCGGGTTGCGGCCCATGCGGGGCGGTCGGCGGTTGATGGAGAAGCTGCCGAAGCCACGGATTTCGATGCGGTGGCCGCGCGCGAGCGCGTTCGACATGGCGTCGAGGATGGTCTTGACGGCGAATTCGGTGTCGCGGTGCGTCAGCTGGCCAAAGCGTTCACCGAGCAGGGCGACGAGGTCGGAGCGGGTCATCGAACGAGGCGTGCCTGAGAAGTCTTGTTCGCGGTCTTGCAGCGGTCTTGCCCCGCGCCCTGCGGCGCGGCACGATGACGGCATGCCGAGGACGCGCGGGCGTCCTCGGCGCGAGCCGTCAGTTCTTGTTGTCGAGCTTGGCCTTGAGCAGGGCACCCAGGCTGGTGGTACCGGCGTTCTCGCGCTCGGAGGTCTGTGACAGACGCTGCATCGCCTCTTGGTTGTCGACGTTGTCCTTGGCCTTGATCGACAACTGGATCGAGCGCGTCTTGCGGTCCACGTTGATGATCAGCGCGGTGACTTCGTCGCCTTCCTTGAGCATGTTGCGTGCATCCTCGACGCGGTCGCGCGAGATTTCCGAAGCGCGCAAATAGCCGGTGACGTCGTCGACGAGCTGGATCTCGGCGCCTCGCGCATCGACCGTCTTGACCTTGCCGGTGACCGTCATGCCGCGGTCGTTGATGGTGGTGTAGTTGGCAAACGGGTCACCGTCGAGCTGCTTGATGCCCAGCGAAATGCGCTCGCGCTCCACGTCGATGGCCAGCACCAGCGCCTCGACCTCCTGGCCCTTCTTGTAGTTGCGCACCGCGGTCTCGCCCGGCTCGTGCCAGGAGAGGTCGGACAGATGCACCAGGCCATCGATGCCAGCGGCCAGGCCCACGAACACGCCGAAGTCGGTGATCGACTTGACGGGGCCCTTCAACTTGTCGCCGCGCTTGTGGTTCTGCGCGAACTCGTCCCAGGGATTGGCCTTGCACTGCTTCATGCCCAGGCTGATGCGACGCTTGTCCTCGTCGATCTCGAGCACCATGACTTCGACCTCTTCGCCCAGCGTGACGAGCTTGGAGGGCGCGATGTTCTTGTTGGTCCAGTCCATCTCGGAGACGTGTACCAGGCCTTCGATGCCGGGCTCGATCTCGACGAACGCGCCGTAGTCGGCGATGTTGGTGATCTTGCCGAACAGGCGGGTGCTCTGCGGGTAGCGGCGCGAAACGCCGACCCATGGGTCATCGCCCATTTGCTTGAGGCCGAGCGAGACGCGATTCTTCTCGGCGTCGAACTTCAGCACCTTGGCGGTCAGCTCTTGGCCAACCTGCACCACCTCGCTCGGGTGGCGCACGCGGCGCCAGGCCATGTCGGTGATGTGCAGCAGGCCGTCGATGCCGCCGAGGTCGACGAAGGCGCCGTACTCGGTGATGTTCTTGACCACGCCGTTGACGAAGGCACCTTCGCGCAAGGTGGACAGCAGCTTGGAGCGCTCCTCGCCCATCGAAGCCTCCACCACGGCACGGCGCGACAACACGACGTTGTTGCGCTTGCGGTCGAGCTTGATGACCTTGAACTCCATCGTCTTGCCTTCGAACGGCGTCATGTCCTTGACCGGACGCGTGTCGAGCAGCGAGCCAGGCAGGAAGGCACGG
>NZ_JANMWL010000264.1:0-2850 GCF_031393925.1 Methylibium sp.
TGCTGCTGGTAGGACTTGAACGCCGGCTGCAGCGCCTCCTGGAAGGCCACCGCTTTGGCGGCGATCACGTGCATGAGCGGGCCGCCCTGAATGCCGGGGAAGATGGCGCTGTTGATCTGCTTGGCTATCGCATCCTTCATGAGGATGATGCCGCCGCGCGGGCCGCGCAGGCTCTTGTGCGTGGTGGAGGTCACCGCGTCCGCAAACGGCACCGGGTTGGGATAGACGCCCGCGGCAATGAGGCCGGCGTAGTGCGCCATGTCGACCATGAAATAAGCGCCCACCGCTTTGGCCACACGAGCAAAGCGCTCGAAGTCGATGCGCAGGCTGTAGGCCGAGGCGCCGGCAATGATCAGCTTGGGCTTGTGCTCGTGCGCCAGGCGCTCCATGGCGTCGTAGTCGATCTCTTCCTGGGCGTTGAGGCCGTAGCTGACCACCTTGAACCATTTGCCGCTCATGTTGAGCGGCATGCCATGCGTGAGGTGGCCGCCTTCGGCCAGGCTCATGCCCATGATGGTGTCGCCGGGTTTCAGCAGCGCGAAGAACACACCCTGGTTGGCCTGCGAGCCGGAGTTGGGTTGCACGTTGGCATGCTCCGCGCCGAACAGCGTCTTGAGGCGGTCGATCGCCAGTTGCTCGACCACGTCGACGTTCTCGCAGCCGCCGTAGTAGCGCTTGCCCGGGTAGCCTTCGGCGTACTTGTTGGTGAGTTGGGTGCCCTGCGCCTCCATCACGGCCGGGCTCGCGTAGTTCTCCGACGCGATGAGTTCGATGTGTTGTTCCTGGCGCAGGTTCTCGGCCTGGATGGCGGCCCACAGTTCGGGGTCGACATTGGCGACGGTGGAGACGGTACGGTCGAACATGGGAGGCGGTCCTTAGCGGTCAGCAAGGCCCGGGCGCTCGGCACCCGCTTCGGGTGCCGCATCCGGGCTGCCGCGGCGCACGGCTGAACGGCGCCGATCGGGCGGCACCGGCAGTGCTCCTTGGTGGCCGAGCCACCTCGGGCCGCGGAGGACCCTTGTCGCCAGTCGAACTGCCAAGTGATCTTACCGGAGCAACACGCCCGGTCAGCGCAAAGCCATGTGCTGGCCGGGCTCGCCCGCAGCGACCTCCGGCATCAGCTGATCGCTTGGCTTGGGCGCCTCGTTGACCGGGACGGTCACCGGCACGGAAGCGGGCGCGACGATCAGCGGCGCGGTCACTGGAATGGCGCGTCCGGCGGCCACCGACCGCAGGTGTGCCTGCTCGGCCAGCACCTTGCCGGCGTAGCCGCCGTCGTCCGGCAGGTTGGCGGCGCCAACGTAGTAGCGCAGGCCACCTTCCAGGCTGCCGGCGCGAGCGATGCATTCCTTGAGTACCTGCACGCCCACGCGCAGATTGGTCACCGGGTCGAAGGCGGCGTGGTTGCCGCCGAAGACCTCGTACTTGTCGTCATGCAAGCGCGTCATCACCTGCATCAAGCCCTGGGCGCCGACCGAACTCTGCGCAAACGGGTTGAAGCTCGACTCGATCGCCATGATTGCCAAGATGAGCGTTGGGTCGAGCTTGGCCCGCCGGCCCACGCTCCACGCCTCTTGCACCAGCCGGCTCACGGGCTCGGGCGCCACGTGGTAACGGCGCGAAATCCACCAAGCGATGGCGGCTTGTTGCCGATCAAGGCCGCTCGGGTCGGCGGCGGTCGCCCTGCCCACCGCGTCACGCTCAGCCAGCGCCACGAGCAGGCTGACCGGCGCCGGGTCGATTTCGACGCGTGCTTCCTGGCGCGATTGCAGCCAGTCGAAAGCGCGTTCTTCCAGCGCGTGTCGCAGATCCTGGCGCCCGGCGAAGAACAGCGAGACGGCAACGACGGCCAGGCCGACCAATGCGAGCGAGTTGTGGCTGATTTCGAGTAGACCGTGGCCGGCGTCCTTGAGGAACACCGCCACCGGGCGGCCCAACGCGGCGAGCACGCGGCCGAGCGACTGATTGATTGACTTGAACGCTGTCATGCCTCTCCTTTCGATGAGCGCGCGGCGGCGGGTCAGACCCGACACCCCGCGGCGATAATCTTTTGCACCCCTCGGCTTCAAACACCACAGGGCCGGCGACTATCGGCAGCGTCGCACCAAGAGCCTTGGCGCGGGTTATCCCTTAACGGGCAGGTCGCGCAGTGTAGAAAGGCTTTAAATAACCAGTCAAGACTATGAAGCAACTCTCTTATACCGATTAATAGATGAAGTACCGCGACCTTCGCGACTTTATTGGCGGTCTCGAGCGCGTCGGCGAGTTGCGTCGCGTCGCCGAGCCAGTCTCCGTGCGGCTAGAAATGACAGCGCTCGGCAACCGCGTGCTCCAAGCCGCCGGCCCGGCTCTTTTGTTCGAACACCCCGTCGAAGGAGCTAAGAGTTACGAAATTCCTGTCTTGACAAACCTGTTTGGCACGACGGGACGCGTCGCCCTGGGCATGGGCGCGCACAACGCCAGCGAACTGCGCGACGTCGGGCGGGTGCTTGCCAGCCTGAAGGAACCCGAGCCGCCCAAGGGGCTGAAAGACACCGGCCGGCTGCTGCAGATGGCCAAGGCGCTGTGGGACATGAAGCCGTCCGTGGTTCGTTCGGCGGCCTGCCAGGAAGTGGTGCTTGACGGCGCCGATGTCGACCTGACCGATCTGCCGGTGCAGACCTGCTGGCCGGGCGACGTGGGGCCGCTCATCACCTGGGGCCTCGTCATCACCCGAGGCCCGCAACAAGCGCCCACTGCCCGGCGCCGGCAAAACCTGGGCATCTACCGCCAGCAAGTGATCGGCCCGCGCCAGACCATCATGCGCTGGCTGGCGCACCGGGGCGGCGCGCTCGACTTCCGCGACTTCGC
>NZ_JANMWL010000290.1:0-3034 GCF_031393925.1 Methylibium sp.
CACCAGCTCGAAGACGACTACCACTGAAGCGCCGCGCCAGGCGATCGACCGTCGCCAGTGGGACGGCCGATGGCGACACTACGAAACCAGTTCGTGAGCGCAGCCGGCTTGTCAATCGGAGTGACAGACCAGCAACGGAACTTTGCCCGGGGCTCGATGAGCGAGTGGGCCAAGGCACGTCTGAAGAGCTGCGCGTGTTGGCGCTCCGAGTGACAAGCACCGCCCTCGACGCACCAGTGTCCCAGCGACGATTCATTCTCGCCGCCGCAAGGACCGACCGTTTCCTTGACCAGGAAGGACGAGGTTGGCCGCTCACCCTGACTGCGCAGACGCCAGGGACACCTAGACCGTGCTGTAGCATGAAGCGACAGAGACAAGGGCGCGCTTTTCGACGACGTCCTGACGGAGACAAAGACGTGGGCGACCTGCTGTCCCTGCTTCGCTTCAATGCCGACTCGGGTCACATCTGGCTCGACGAGCACCGCATGATGCTGCTGCACACGCGTGCACTGGCCGAGTTGCGCAAGGAGTTGCTCGATTCCCTGGGTGTCAAGCGCGCCCGCGGCCTGCTTATCCGCATGGGTTTCGCCTCCGGTCAGCGTGACGGCGAGCTGGCGGTCAAGGAGCGCCGCGGCGGCATGCCGGTCGAACAGGCCTTCATGCTCGGGCCGCAGCTGCACAGCATCGAGGGCGCGGTGCTGGTCGAGAAAATTCACGTCGAGCTGGACATGGCGTCCAAGCACTTCTTCGGCGAGTTTTTGTGGACCAACTCGTGGGAGTGCGAGGCGCACATCGCCGACTTCGGCTACGGCGAAGACCCGCAGTGCTGGCAGCAGATCGGTTATGCCTCGGGCTACACCAGCGCCTTCGTCGGCCGGTTGGTGGCGTTCAAAGAGATCGAATGCCGCAGCATGGGCGACAGCCAGTGCCGCATCGTCGGCCAGCCGGCCGAAGACTGGCATGACGACGAGTACGTCGACTACTTCCGCCCGCAGCGCATCGGTGAGAAGCTGATCGACTTCAACATCGGCCTGGAGCACCTGCGCGCGGTGCAACCGCGGCGCGAGTACGACAACAAGCTGGTCGGCGTGTCGCCCGGTTTCCGTGCCGCCTTCGACTTGTTGCGCAGCGCCGCCAACAGCGCGATCACGGTGTTGCTGCTCGGCGAGACGGGCGTGGGCAAGGAGGTGTTCGCGCGCTGGCTGCACGACAACGGCCCGCGCGCCAGTGGGCCGTTCATCGCCGTCAATTGCGCGGCCATTCCGTCCGAGCTGATCGAGGCCGAGCTGTTCGGCGTCGAGAAGGGCGCCTACACCGGCGCCCACCATGCGCGCGCCGGGCGCTTCGAGCGCGCCCACAACGGCACCTTGTTCCTCGACGAGACCGGCGACCTGCCGCTGGCCACGCAGGTCAAGCTGCTGCGCGTGCTGCAAACCGGCGAGATCGAGCGCCTGGGATCGGAGGAGCCGCTCAAGCTCAACGTGCGCATCGTCGCGGCCACCAACGTGAACCTGCAGCAGGCCATGCAGGCGGGCAAGTTCCGCAGCGACTTGTTCTACCGCCTCAACACCTTTCCGATCACGATCCCGCCGCTGCGCGAGCGCACCGCCGACATCGCGCCGCTGGTGCAGCGCTTCGTCGACAAGTTTTGCGAGCTGTATGGCAAGAAGCTGCGCGGCCTGACCGATCGGGCCCTGCGCGACGTGCTCGCCCACCCCTGGCCGGGCAACATCCGCGAGCTCGAGAACGTGATCGAGCGCGCCGTGCTGCTGGCACCCGAGGGCGGCACGATCGAAGCCTTGCACCTGTGGGGCACGGGCAGCGGCCAGCAGATCGACAAGCAGATCGATGCCAGCGGCCAGGTCACGCTCAGGCGCGGCGATGCGCTCGCCGGCCTGTGCGAGCAGGTGCTCGAGCAGCAGATCGATCTGGCCTCGCTGGAGCAGCGGCTGCTGCAAACGGCGATGCAGCGCGCCAAGGGCAATTTGTCCAAGGCGGCGCGGCTGCTCGGCATCACGCGCCCGCAGCTGGCCTACCGGCTCAAGAAAGAAGGCCTGCCGGCGGCATGAGGCCGAGGCGGCAGCCGCGCGGCGCAGTGTTGCGGGGCCAGGCGCTGCCGGCTCGAGCCCTTCAAGAAGCTCGCCAAGACAATTTCAGAGCGCGCCGATGCCGTCGTGGCCGTGCTCGCCGGTGATGCTCAATCACGATCCAGCAACGCATCGCTCAGCCGGGCGTGTCTGCGGGCATACCCGTGGGTCGTGAAATCCATCTCCACCAGACGCGACTGCGCGGCGCGAATCTTGTTGGCAGTCGCCGCCGGGTCCATGACAACCTCGGCCACGATCTGCGCCAGTCGCGTGGGGTCGCCGACGGGCACATACCAGACGTGCTCCTGGGTGAAGTAATGGGTCAGCCCGCCGGTGTTGGTGGCGACCACGGCCTTGCCAAGCGCTGTGGCTTCCAGCATGACGGAAATGCCTGATGCATGAAGGTTATCAACAAGCGGCACGAAGACGACATTCGCCCAACCGTACAAGCTTTTCAGCTCGCGTTGATTACATTTTTGCGCCTCGATATTTCCACCGGCAAGTTCCTTGGGGAAGGTACTCGACGCAATTTTGATTTCGAACTGATCCTTGTTTGCCAGCGCCTTGTGAAGAGTGGCCCAATCGCGATGGCGATCATTGCCGAGCGCCAAGACCCTGACCTTACCGTGCTCTAAAGCGCGTGCCTGCGGGGGCGGGGCTTGCAGCTTGAATGAATCGATGGAGATGCCGAAATCCATCAGTTTGGCATCCCTTCCCCACCGATTGCGTTTTGCGAACGCATGGTTCGCGGGTTACATGAACGTGCATACGTCCGCCTTTCGCAGCAGCCAAGTGAAGAAGGCCTTCCGGGCTCGTGGCATGGACTTCCACGTATCGACCAACCACACTGACTGAGCGATCACCGGAATCGATCGCACCAAGCCGAAACGGCGCAGCAACAAGAAGCCGAGAAACTCGTACTCGGTGTGAGTCCAAACAATGTCAGC
>NZ_JANMWL010000299.1:0-9156 GCF_031393925.1 Methylibium sp.
TCCGGATTCGCGCGGCCTCCGCATGCTGGAAAACCTCGACGCCTTTGATCGAATCGGCATAGCGGAGTCGGCGTTCGTGCGCCTTGTCGACAGCTGCAGAGAGAGCGTTGGCAATGAGCTCTGTGACCATGCCTTCCTGCATCTCGACGACCTCGAATTGGTCGACGCTGCGCTCGATGGCGTGCACGACCACCAGCACCGCTTGCTGGTTTGCCGGCTGGCCAGTTGCATCATCATGGCCGGCGGTCACGTCTCGGACATCGAACACTCGATCTACGACCGCATGCTGCTTCGCTGGGGCTACACGCGTTCGAGCGTCGTGCAGGCCATCCTGGCCGCTCGAATCCATTGAAGACGGTCCCGCGGCATACGAATTCCCACCGACGACCACTCGTGCTCGGCCTGCCCTGGAATCGCATCGTTGAGGCCGACATCATCAGCGTGTTGTAGCGCCGAATCGAGCGCAGAGATTTAATTGTCGAAAGTGCCGATGCGCATCGGCGCAGGTCACGGCACGATCACTCTCCGATGCACTGCAGCAGTGGCTCGTCTCTCAGCGGCAGAAAGTGCCTGACGGGTCGGCCACAGCCAAGGCCATCTACTACAGCCTCAAACGGTGGCAGGCGCTGACGCGCTTCATCGACGACGGAGATCTGCCAGCGGACAACAACCGGGTGGAGAACCAGATCCGGCCGATTGCCATAGGACGTTCGAACTGGTTGTTCGCCGGTTCTCTGCGCGCCGGACAGCGAGCCGCAGCGATCATGAGCCTCGTGCACTCGGCGCAGACCAACGGGCACGAACACTATGCGTACCTGAAGGACGTGCTCGAGAGGTTGCCCACGCAACCTGCCAGTCGCATCGGTGAATTGCTGCCGCATCGCTGGCGGCCCACAGCAGCTAACTGATCCACCGGCCATCGGCAAGACGGGTTCGCTGCGCGCTTACGTACGTCGGGGCCATCTGCCCAGGCTATCGGGTCGCGGGCCAAATTGACGAGCGACTCGCTGATGCTTCAGGGCAACGCATCCCACCGCACACCAGTTGCGATGTAGGTTTTTTGTAGGCTTCCGAAGCCACCCGGAAAGACTAAATGGTTCACAGGTTAGCTCTCGCTTACCTGTGAACCATCGTGTTTTATGGTGCGGCTGGCAGGATTCGAACCCACGACCCCTTGGTTCGTAGCCAAGTACTCTATCCAACTGAGCTACAGCCGCATCAAGCCCGCCAGTTTACACGAGCCCCGCGGGGCCCCGGTCAGCCGATCAGGGCCGCAGCGCGAAAGCACTGCGAGGTGCGCGGCTCGTCGCGGTCGCGCTCGGCCATCGCGGCCAATTGCAACCAGGCTTGGCGCCGCGCCCAGGCCACCAGCGTCTCGTCTCGGCCCGCTTGCTCGAGCAACGAACGCGCCTTGCCCCAGAGCTGGCGCGCCACCAGCGCCTGGCCTGCGGCGAAGGCGAGCGCGCCCTCGCGCGGCAGGGCGAGCAAGGCGGCTTCGAGGCGAGGCAGCCATTCGGGACCGATGTCCTGCGTCATGCCCGCGAGCGTCACCGCGAGCACATCGCGTTCTTCGCGCGGCAACGCCGTGTAGCGCTCCCAGAGCGGGCGCAGCCAGTTGCGGCCCTCCTCGACTCCGCCCCTCGCGGCCAGGGCGCGCGCCGCGTGGGTGGCGACCACCACGTCGCGGCGGTCGGCAGCGTCGAACTCACGCCACACGCGCCGGAGTTGGTCGGCGTCGCGCGTGGCGTCGACCGCTTCGGTGGCGAGCGTGCGCACCAGGCCCTGCGCCGCGGCCGGTGAAAAGGCCTGGTGCTTGGCGAGCAGCCGCGCGGTCTTCAGCGCCTCCATTGGCTCGCGTGCCAGTCGCGTGGCCTGCAGCTTCATGCGCAGCGCCTGGGTGCGGCGCGCCACGCCGGGCGGCAACTCGGCCAGCAGTTCGAGCGTGCGTGGGGCGTCGCGGTCTTCGAGCGCCCATTCGGCAGCGAGCAGCCGTGCGCCCTCTTCCGCCGGTCGCGCCGAGGCGCTGCGACGCGCCAAGTCGCGTGCCAGCCGCAGTTGCTCGTCGCGCCGCGTGCGGTCTTGCAGTCGGTGCAGGCTGCCGGCCGCGAGCAGGAGGCCGAGCACGGTGAACTCACCGTCCTGGCGCAGCTCCGGGGTGTCGGCCTGGATGGCCACGGCACGCTGCGCCGCTTTGTGGGCACGGCCGTAGCGCCCACCGAAGTACTGCGACAGCGCTTCGCGCAGGGCGGCCTGCGCAATGCGATCGCGGCGCGACACGCGCCATTCGCGCGCACGCTGCGGCAAGCCCACCAGCGAGCTGATCGTGCCGACCAGGGCGTAGATCACCACGCACAGCACCACCAAGCCGACCAGGAACAGGTTGAACGAGACGTCGACTCGCCACGGCGCCCAATACAGGGTGACGAGGTTGTCGTTGCGACCGAGCACCGACGCGGCCACCACCGCTACCACGGCAAGCAGCAGCAGCCAGATCACGCTGCGCATTCGACGGCTCCCGCTCAGCGGCCGGCGGCCGCGGCCGTCAGCGCGGCCAGGGTGTCGTCGGGACGCGGCACGCCGGCCTGGCGGGCCTGCTGCGCCACGCTGCGCAGCAGTTCGGCAAGCAGTGCGGTCTTGCGCGCGCTGCGATCGAAGAAACCGTCAACCGTGTCGAGCGCGGTTTGCAGGTCGGTCTGTGCAATGTCGAACTGACGGCTGAGCAAGGCCAGGCGCGCATTGAGCAGCCTGAGCTTCAAGTTCTCGCGCAGGAAAAAACTCTGCTCGGGCGCCAGCAGCATGGCTTGCGGATGGTCAACCCGGCTCACGCGCAGCAGTTCGCGCGCTTCGAACCACACACCACGCCACCACCCGGTGACGCTCTCGGGCAGCCACTCGGGCAACAGGGCGGTCGACGCGGCCGATGTGCCCGGCGCAGCGCTTGCCGATGCTGCCCGTGGCGCGGTCGCGGGCGTGGGTGCGCGCGCCTGCGCGGCACGCGCGCTGCGCGTCTCGGGCCGGGGCGCCTCGAAGGCGAGCAGCGGTGCTTCATCGACCAGCCGCACGGCCTCGTCGAGCTTGATGGCCAGCGTGCCCAGCTCGGCCACGCCGGTGGCGCGCACGCGGTCGAGGTCGCGTGCGATGGCGCGTCGCACCGATTCGAGCCGCGGCTGGTTGACACGCGCCAGGCGCTCCTCGGCTTGCTTCAAGGCCGCGACCAGCGGCGCCGCACTGCCGGTGATGCCGGCTTGCTGCAGCGCGACGCGGATGCCGGCATCGATGTCGGCCACCAGGTTCTCGTCGCGTGAGCGCGACAGCGCCTGCATCAGCTCTTCGACCTGGCTGCGCTGCAGCGCCACCTCGGCCACGCGCGCCTCGAGCAGCGTGGCCTTGGCCACCGCTTCGCGCGACACGTCCTGCGCCTGCTTGGCGAGCAGCCGGGCCTCGGTGGACTCGCCGGCACTGTCTTGCTGGCGGCGCACCAGCTCTTGCTCGAGCGCGCTCACGCGTTGCGCGCCGCTCCATGCAACTGCCAGCGCGGCCACGCTCGTCAGCGCCAACAGCAGCCACAGGACGGCGCGCCAACGCATGGCGAGCACCGGCGCCGGCTGCGTCGGCAGGGGCGTCGCGACAGCGGTTTCGGGGGGCAGCGACGGGTCGCGCGAGGGCTCGTTCAAGGTGCGGCCGATTCTATCGAGCGGGGTCGTCGGCGGCCCGCAGCGCAGCGACGATCGCGGCCAGCGTCGGCGCGCTCTGCAGCACTCGACCAAAACCGGCGGCGCGCGCGCGCTCGGCGATGCGCGGATGCGTGGCCAGCGCGCACGTCGATGCCCAGCGCGGTGCAGCGCCGTCGGCCGCCGCCAGGGCCTCGAGCTGGTCGATCGCCGCGGAGCTGCTGAACAGCCACAAGTGTTGCGCGGGCGCGGCCAGCGCTGCCGCCCATTGCGCTCGTTGCCCGGCGTCCAGGTGCGGCGGGCAGCGACGGTAGGCGACCACGAATTCGACGCGCGCGCCGGCCATGCGCAGCGCCTGGGCAAACCACTCGCGGCCGCTGCCTTCAGGCTCGGTGCCGACACTGCCGCGCACCACCAGCACCGACGCGCCACGCCAGTCGCGCCGCGCGTGCAGTGCCACCCACAGGGCCTCGGAGTCGAAGCGCCCGGCCGCCAGTGGCGGCGCCACGATCGCAGCGTCGCCCACGCCGGCCTCACGCAACGCCGCGCTGCTGCCCGGCCCGGGCGCACCGGCCCACAGTGCCGGCGGCCAGGCGCAGCCGTCGGGCCGCTGCGCGAAGAACTGCGCCACCGCATTGGGACTCACGAACACCACGAGCGCGTGCGCGTCGAGGGAGCGCCACGCCGCCTGCAGCGCGCCCACGTCGGACGGCGGGCCGATGGCGATCAGCGGCAGCGCGGCCGCGTCGATACCGTGTTCACAGAGGCGCGCAACCCATTCCCGCGCCTGCGGCGCGGGGCGTGTGACGAGCACGCGCGGCATGCCGGACGCGTCGCCTAATGGGCGCGGAGCGCTGCCAGCAACGCGGCGCCGCCGCGCTCGTGCAATGCGTGAGCCGCGGCGCGACCGAGCGTCTCGGCCGCGGCCACGTCGGACACGGTCCCGACCAGCTCGGCCTTCACCAGCACTGCGGCCTCACCCGGCGCGCTGCCAAGCACCGCCCGCAGCAACAGCCGGTCGTTCGCCTGCCACTGCGCGTGCGCTGCCAACGGCATGCTGCAACTGCCGCCCAGTTCGCGCGAGACCGCTCGCTCGGCATGCGCCGCGAGCCAGCTCGGGGTGTGCGACAACGCAGTGAGCGCGGCCCACAACAGCGGGTGGCGCTCCCGCACGTCGGTGCGCACCTCGATGGCGAGTGCGCCCTGCCCGGCCGACGGCAGCATCGCCTCGAGCTCGAACACGCCGCGAATGCGTTCGCCCAGGCCCAGTCTCTCGAGGCCGGCGGCGGCCAGCACGATGGCGTCGTAGTGGCCTTCGTCGAGCTTGCGCAGGCGCGTGTCGAGGTTGCCGCGCAGCGGCTCGATGCGCAGGTCGGGCCGGCGCGCGCGCAACTGGCTCAGGCGCCGCAGGCTCGAGGTGCCGACCACGGCGCCCGGCGGCAGCGCGTCGAGGTCGGCATGGCTCGGCGACACCCACGCATCGCGCGGGTCTTCGCGCTCCAGCACCGCGGCGAGCATGAAGCCGCCCGGCAGGTCCATCGGCACGTCCTTGAGCGAATGCACCGCGAGCTGCGCCGCGCCGGTCTTGAGGGCGGCCTCCAGCTCCTTGACGAACAGCCCCTTGCCGCCCACCTTGCTGAGCGTGCGGTCGAGGATCTGGTCGCCGCGCGTGGTCATGCCGAGCAGCTCGACCGGTGCTTGCAGGCGCGCGCCGAGCAACGCACGCACATGCTCGGCCTGCCACAGCGCGAGGCGGCTTTCGCGGGTTGCGATGACCCAGCGCTTCACTGGCAAATTCATGCGGTCATGCTAGCAGTCGCTCACGCCGAGGCCGCTGGTCGGCAGTGCCGGCGCACTAGCATCACCACGCTTGCCGATTCGTTTGAATCCACACCGCCGCGAGACCTTCAAATGCCGATGCTCGGCCCGGACGAGATCGCCGGTTTTGCCACCAGCCCCGATGGCCGATTGCACGGCACGGTCTATGACTACCGCACGCTCGACGCTGAGAGCACTGAGCAGTCGTCGGATCGCTGAACAGGCCCCAGGCACGATCGACGCGACCGGCTCGGCCGACGTCCACGCGCTCGGTGCCTGCCTCAATGCGCGTGCCGCAGGCCTGCCACCAGCAGCGCCATCATGCCCAGCCCTGCCCCCAGCCACGCCAGTTGCGCGAGCGTGTCGCGCCATGCGAGCCGGCGCTGCAGTTGCGGAATGAGGTCGGCCATCGCCACGTAGATGAAGCTGCTCGACGCCACCACCAGCAGGTAAGGCAGCAGGCTCTCCCAGGGCGTCACGAGGTAGTAGCCCAGCACCCCGCCGAGCACGGCGGCCAGGCCCGAGAGGGCGTTGTAGGCGAGCGCCTTGCCGCGTGAGAAGCCGGCGTTGAGCAGCACGATGTAGTCGCCCACCTCCTGCGGAATCTCGTGCGCGATGACCGCCACCGACGTGGCCACGCCGAGCTTGGGGTCGGCCACGAAGGCCGCGGCGATCAGCACGCCGTCGCAAAAGTTGTGGAAGCTGTCGCCCACCAACACGCTCCAGCCGCCGCGCCCGGCCTGCTCGGCATCGAAGCCGTGGCCGTGGTGGTGGTGCGGGTCGTCGCCTTCGTGATGGTGGGTGTGGCGGTAGAGCTCGACCTTCTCGAGCAAGAAGAAAAACAGCACGCCCAGCAGCAAGGTGAGAAACAGCGACTGCGGCGAGGCGCCACCCTCGAAGGCCTCGGGCAGCAGGTTGAGCAGCGCCGTGCCGAGCAACACGCCGGCCGACAGGCTCACCAGGTGTCGCACCAACAGCGACAGCACCGACAAGGTGACGCCCGCGGCGATCACCACCGAGAGCACGCCGCCGGCCAGGGTCGCGAGCACGATCCACAACAGGGTCACCGACATAGGCTCTGGCCACTCACTCTCGCTCTGCGTTGCAGCACAAAAAAACCGCGCCGTGTGGGGCGCGGTTGTCATCTAAGCGTCGCTCGCTTCAGGCGACGCCGTTGGCCTTGAGCCAGGCCAGGCAGCGCTGCCAGCCGTCTTCAGCCGCCTCCTTGCGAAAGCTCGGTCGGTAGTCGGCATGAAAGGCGTGCGGCGCGTCGGCGTAGACCACGAACTCCGAGCGCCTGGCCGCCGCACTGCCCGACTTCAAGGCCGTCTTCATCTTATCGACCGTGTCAAGCGGGATGCCGCCGTCTTGTCCGCCGTACAGGCCCAGCACCGGCGCATGCAGGTCGCCGGCCAGCTCGACCGGGTGGCGCGGTGTGAGCGCACTGGCCTCGCCGACGAGCCGGCCGTACCAGGCCACGCCCGCCTTCAGCTTGGCGTTGTGCGCGCTGAAGAGCCAGGTGATGCGCCCGCCCCAGCAAAAACCGGTCACGCCGAGTCGAGTCGTATCGCCGCCGTTGGCCGCGGCCCAGGCGACGGTGGCGTCGAGGTCGCGCAGCACCTGCGCGTCGGGCACCTTGGAGATCACGTTGCTGATCAGCGTGGGGATGTCGGCGTAGGCCTTGGCATCGCCCTGGCGCAAGAACAGTTCGGGCGCGATCGCCAGGTAGCCCTGCTTGGCAAAGCGCCGCGCCACGTCGGCGATGTACTCGTGCACGCCGAACACTTCGCTCAGCACCAGCACCACCGGCAGCTTCTTCCCGGCCGCAGGCTGGGCACGGTAAGCGGGCATCTTGAAGTCGCCCACAGTGATCGTTACCGGCCCGGCATCAAGGCCATGGATGTCGGTGGTGAGGGTCTGCGCCGCCACCGGCAGCACCGCGGCGGCAAAGCCCGAGCCGATGGCGGTGGCGACAAAATCGCGGCGGCTGAAATCGCGCGTGGGGAGATGGCTTTCGAACTCCTGATCGAGCATCGTGCGTCTTTCGGTTCGGGTGGGATGGGGCGGACTGCAGCGATTCTAGGAACGCCGCGCAGCCCTTGCAGGCGTCCGGTTCGCGCACCGATTGCACGGACAATCACAACGATGCGATCAGCCCCTGCGTCCGACCTGCAAGAGAGCGCGCCATTGGCCGCCATCGACATCGGCTCCAACAGCTTTCGCCTCGAGATCGGCCAGTTGAGCCGCACGCGCTACAAGCGCATTGATTACCTCAAGGAAACCGTGCGCCTGGGCGGCGGCCTGGACGCCGACGGTCACCTCGGCGAAGAAGCCCAACTGCGCGGCCTGGCCTGCCTGGCGCGCTTTGCCGAGCGGCTGGCGGGCTTCAAGCCCGCGCAGGTGCGCGCGGTGGCGACGCAGACCCTGCGCGAAGCGAAGAACCGCGACGCCTTCCTGGCGCGCGCTCGCACCGTGCTCGGCCACCCGATCGAGGTGATTTCCGGGCGTGAGGAGGCGCGGCTCATCTACGCCGGCGTCGCCCGCCTGCAGCCGTCCGACCGGCCGCGGCTGGTGATCGACATCGGCGGGCGCTCCACCGAGATGATCCTCGGCCAGGGCCGCACCCCGCGCACCACGGAGAGCTTCCAGGTCGGCAGCGTCAGCCTCTCGATGCGCTACTTTGCAGACGGGCGCTTTACCGCCGAGGGCTTTCGGGCCGCGCAAATCGCCGCCGGCGCCGAGTTGGAAGAGGCGCTGCAACCATTTGCGCCGGGCCAGTGGGTCGAGGCGCTGGGCGCCTCGGGCACGGTGAGCGCCGTGTCGCAGTTGCTGGCGGCCAGCGGCATCACCGACGGCGCCATCACGCCGACCGGCCTGCGCTGGTGCATCGAGGCCTGCCTGGCTGCGGGCCACCAGGACGCGCTCGACCTGCCGGGCCTTAAGCCCGAGCGCCGTGCCGTGCTGGGCGGCGGCCTGTCGATCCTCTACACCCTGGCGCTGCAGTTCGGCATTGACGCGCTGCGGCCGGCGCGCGGCGCGCTGCGCCAGGGCGTGCTGTTCGACCTGGGCGAGCGGCTCGAAGCCATCCAGACGCCGTCACGACGCGGTGCGCACGACATCCGCGACACCTCGGTGCAGGAACTGCAGCGCCGCTTCGGCAGCGACCTGGCGCAGGCGGCACGCGTGCAGCGGCTGGCGCTGGCGCTGTACCGGCGCGTGGCGCCGCGCGCCAATGCGCTGACGCAGGCCGAAAACGTTCGCGAGCTGGATTGGGCGGCGGCACTGCACGAGATCGGCATGTCGGTGTCGCACCACGACCACCACCGCCACAGCGCCTATTTGCTGGCGCACGTCGACGCGCCGGGTTTTTCGCAAAGCCAGCAGCGCAGCGTCGCCGAACTGGTGCTCGGGCATCGCGGCAGCCTGCGCAAGCTCGACGCCACGCTCGAGCAGGAGGCGCGGCGCTGGCCGGTGCTGTGCCTGCGGCTGGCGACGCTGCTCTGCCATGCGCGCAGCGACACCGCGCCGCAGGTCGGCCGGCTCGAACGCACCGCCGAAGGCGCCCGGCTCACCCTCGACGCCGCCTGGGCCGCCGGCCATCCGCGCACCATGCACCTGCTGGGCGAAGAGGGGCGCGCCTGGGAGCGCTCGGGGCGGCTTTTGCTGC
>NZ_JANMWL010000307.1:0-18671 GCF_031393925.1 Methylibium sp.
GCCAGCGGCGACGAGGTCTGGCCGGGGCCGTGGTGGCGCATCCCGTTTTCGTCCTACGCCGAGCTGGCGCTCGAGCTCGATGCGCAGACCGGCGTGCCACTGCCTTCAAGGCTCGAAGCGAACGGCATCGCCGAGCAGGCCTTCGGCCGCGATTTCTACCGCCCCATCCTGAACACACTCACGCGCCACGGCGGCTATGTGCGCAGCGAGCCCGGCCGTGCCGCCAAGAAGGGCGAGCGCCGCGTCTACGTGTTCGCCTATGACTGGCGCCAGGACAACGTGCAGAGTGCGCGCGCGCTGCATGCGCTCATTGAAGCGGTGCGCCGCGACTACGCCGATCCAGCGCTGCGCGTGGACCTGGTGGCCCACAGCATGGGCGGGCTGATCGCGCGCTACTACCTGCGCTTTGGCACGCGCGATGTGCTTGACGGCCAGGAGCAGCAGGTCACCATGGAAGGCAGCAAGAGCGTGCGCAAGCTGGTGCTGCTGGGCACGCCCAACCTCGGCTCGGTGAGTTCATTGCATGCCTTCCTGAGCGGCGAGCCGGTGGGCTTCGGGCGCATCGCGCCCGCCACGCTGGCGACGATGCCGAGCGCCTACCAGCTGTTCCCGCATCCGCTGGCGAGCTGGCTGGTTGACATCGACGGCAAGCCGCGTGACGACGAGCTGTTCAGCGTGCAGACCTGGCAGCGTCATCGCTGGTCGATCTTCGATCCGTCGATGGTCGGTTCGCCCGGCATGGAGCCGCTCGTCAAGCATTTCACCCGGCAGCTCGAACGCGCGCGCCGTTTCGCCTGGATGCTGTCGGTGGCCGAGCCGGTGTCGCCGATTCGCTATGTGCTGTTCGGTGGCGACTGCCATCTCACGCCGGCCCGGCTGCTGCTGGAAGCCGAGGCCGGCCGCGACCGGGTGCGGCTCGCGCCCGCCGACATCCGCGCGCCGCGGCCCGGCGTGCGCTACGACGAGCTGATGCAGGAGCCCGGCGACGGCCGCGTCACCAAGCCTTCGCTGCTGGCGCGCGAGACGCTCGACCCGAGCGCGCCGCAGCACGAAGACAGCTTCCTGCCCATCGCCTACCCGTTCTTCCTGTGCGAGCACCACAGCTTTCTCACCGGCAACATCAACTTTCAGGACAACCTGCTGGGCGTATTGCTCACGCGCCACCTGCCGTGGGAAAACGAGCGCAGCGAAGCGCGGCCTTGACGCTGCCGACCCGCGGCGCAGGGGCGCCGTTCAGGCGCGATGCACACGGCCAGCTTGCCGCCCGGTCGCGCCATCCAGGCCTCTACGCACGGTTACGGTGGTGCTGCACCACGGGTCGACCGGCTGCGGCGGCAGCGACGAGAAGCGTCGGACGCGTGACCGCGGCGGTGTGACGCGCATCACGCGGCTTGATTGACACGGCGTGCACGTGCGGGTTGTCCCGCAGGATTTTTCGCTGGCATGCAAGCTGCAGTACCTCCTCATCCAAAGAGGGGGAGTTCCGCATGACGCTCAGTCTCGTGACCTGGCAACACCTGAAGCCCGCGCGCAACGCGGCGCTTGCGGGCTTGTCCTCGGTGCTACGGCTGGCGGCTCGCGGGCGCCGAGCCGGCCCGGCAGTGCCGGGCTGGCTCGACGGTTTGACCCGTGCCATGCGCTCGGCCGGTCCGGCCCGCGACGCGCGGCCCTTGCACGCGGTGCTGGCCGGCGGTGACCGCGCGTACGGCGACTGACGCGGCAAGCCTTGAATCCTTAAAAATCTTTCTTCACGGGACCCCGCACCATGAACCACCCACAGCACTTCAAGCTTGCTTCGTCGCCCGCATCCAGCGGTGCGCGCGACAGCGGGCACGGCGCGCTCGGGCCGGCCGGGTTGCGCGCCCAGGTATTGCCCACACGCCATGCGTCGGGGCAGCTCGAGCTGCCGCTGGTCATGCCGGCGGTGGGCGCTCGTCAAAGGTTGCGGACCGGTTGACGGCCACGGGGGGGTGGGCGGGTCGGGGAGGATGTGAGCGAGCCCCCGACCACCGCGTCCCACCCCCTTTTTTTTCCTTGACGGGCGCTTACGTGCATTCGGCGCAGCCGAAGGCCAGCTTGGCGTTGACGCTCTAGCGCCGTGCGTCAGCCACCCGCCCGACCCGTCACGCCGCTTGCAACGCCGGATAGTCCGTGTAGCCCTTGGCCCCACCGCCGTACAGCGTGTCCTGGTCCAGGGTGTTGAGCGGCGCGTCCTCGCGCAGGCGCTCCGCCAGGTCGGGGTTGCTGATGAACGGGCGCCCGAACGCCACCACGTCGGCCCGACCCGAGGCGACGGCGTCGAGCGCCATCTGCCGGTCGTAGCCGTTGTTGACCATCCACGGCGCCTTGGCGCGCTCGCGCAGCGCCTGGTAGTCGAACGGTGCCACATCGCGTACACCGGCGGTCGCGCCTTCGATCACGTGCAGGAAGGCGAGCTCGAGCGGCGCGAGCCGCTCGGCCACGTGGTTGAACAGCGGCTGCGGATTGGAGTCGCTGGCATCGTTGGAGGGCGTCACCGGTGAAAGCCGCAGGCCGGTGCGGCCGCTGCCGATCTCGGTGGTCACGGCCTGCATCACCTCGATGAGCAGGCGCGCACGGTTCTCGATCGAGCCGCCGTAGGCGTCGGTGCGCTGGTTCATGCCGTCGCGCAGGAACTGGTCGAGCAAATAGCCGTTGGCGCCATGCACCTCGACGCCGTCGAAGCCGGCTTCGATCGCGTTGCGCGCGGCCAGGCGGTACTGCTCGACGATGGCGGGCAGCTCTTCGAGCTTCAGCGCGCGCGGCGCCGACACGGCCTCGAAGCCCTTGGCGGTGTAGGTCTGGGTCTTCGCGGCAATCGCCGACGGCGCCACCGGCACTTCTCCGGCGGGCAGCAACGACACATGCGAGATGCGCCCCACATGCCAGAGCTGTACGACGATCTTGCCGCCGCGCTCATGCACGGCGCGCGTTACGGCCTTCCAGCCCTCGACCTGCTCGCGGCTGTAGATGCCGGGCGTGTCGAGATAGCCCTGGCCCAGCGGCGCGATCTGCGTCGCCTCGCTGACGATCAAACCGGCGCCCGCGCGCTGGCGGTAGTACAGGGCGGCCAGCGGAGAAGGCACGCGGCCCGCGGCGGCGCGGTTGCGGGTGAGCGGCGCCATCACGACGCGGTTGGCAAGGGCGATCTGGCCGAGGTGGATGGGATCGAAAAGGCTGGTCATGCGGAAGTCCTTGGCAGCAAATTAGCTGGGCGCACTGTAGGGGGATGCGCAAAGGCGCGCTGCTGCAAGTTCTCTCCAGCGTGCTTGCGCGGCGACCGGATTCGCCGTGAGCGGCTTGCGCTCGATTGGCGGCAAGCGAAAGCCAGGCACCCCGCGCCTGGGCGTGGTGAGCTTTTCTTCAGCCCACCAGCGTCCCGAGCAAGCCGGCCACTCCCAGCCCCAGCGCCGCCAGCGCATCGCCCGCGATCAGCCCGCCGCCGAGCAGCGAGCTGGTGCTCATGTCGCTGGGCAGCACCGCGTCCTCGGGTCGGCGGCCGCGCCGCGCGGTCACCCAGCCGGCCACGCTGCTGATCACGCCGCCGACGGCGAACCAGGCCGAGGTGGCCAGGCCCAGAAAGGCGCCGAAGGAGTAGGCATAGGGCGAGGGCAGCAGCACCGCGTCAATGACGAAGTCACTGGCGCCACCGGCCTTGCTGCCGCTCTTCATGCGCTGGTAGGCCGGCCGCGTGAACAGCCACAGGCGCAGCGACTGCACCAACAGGCCGAGCCCCACGCCGACCCAGATGGCGGTGCGCTGGTAGGGCTTGTCTTCGGTCAGGCTGCGCAGCGCGCCGACGAATTTGTAGGTCATGGCCGACTGCCACTGCGCGGGGGCCTCGCCGGCCTTCATCACCGTCTGGTCGAGCAGCAGCACCGGGTAGGCGCTCATGAACAACTGCGCGAAGCCGACCGAGAGCACCGCGCCCAACACGAGGCCGAGCACCTGGAAACGAAACTGGATGCTGCGCGGCGTGCCCAATCGCCAACCGGTGGAGCGGTCCTGCTGCATGTCGCCGGCCACGCTGCAGGAGATGAGCAGGATGCTGCCGGCCATCAGGCCGACGATCGGGTCGGTGAGGCCGAGTGCGGCCATCAGCACCACCGAGACCACGAAGGCCGACGAGATGGGGTTGGAGTCGCTGATGCCCAGCGAGATGCCGTTGACCATCGCCATCACGAACACCAGGCCCACCGCGAAGGCCATGAAGAACACCGGCTGGGCCAGCAGGTTGGCGCCGAGCCACACCACGGCTGCGGCCCAGAACAGCACCCACACGACGAGACGGCCGAAGTGGGTGCGCTTCCACGGCTCTTGCTCGACCTTCGGTGCGGCGCGCGGGTCGCGCCAGCGCGCCAGCGCCTCCAGCAGCACGCGGCCGATGTCGAGGATGGCCGCGCCCATGATCAGGCCCAGGCCGATCAGAAAGGTGATCTTGCGAAACGGGTCGCCTTCGTTCAACCAGCCGATGCCGATGAAGTACGGGATCAACGCCGTGCCGGTGAGCCCCGCGACGATGGCCGGTATGCCGATGCGCGCGCCCACCAGCATGCCGGCACCGAGCGTCGAGGTCGAGAGCTCGATGGCCCCGAGCGCCGCCATTTTGGTTGCGGCGAGGCCGCCGGCCATGCCCAGCGCCATGCCGCTGCCCAGGCGCGCAACCGAGCGTTTGAGCAGCACCGGGTCGGTGAGCGCGCGCAGGATGTTGGCAACGGCCAGGCCCGAGGGAAAGGTAAGCTGCAGGCGGTCGACCAGGATCGGCGTGTAGAGCATGCCCACGCCGGCACCGAACATGCCGATCGCGCCCATGAACAGCATCATTTGCCACACCGGCGGCTGCGGCAGGCCCATCCAGATCATCGCCTGCAGCAGCACGCCCATGCCCGCCATGCCGGCCACCGAGGCGGCCGCCGTTTGCATGTAGTTGGCGCCGTGCTTGCCTTCGGGGCCGTAGCCGAAGGTGACGGTGGAGCCGAGGATGCCCGCCAGCACCTGCCCGCCGACAAAAAAGCCGATCGAGAAGTTCATGTACGAGGCGGTCACGCCACCGAGCGGGCCGAGCACGAAGATGCCCAGCGCGGCGAGCAGCGCGTAATAGCGCCACGAGCCGATCGGCGGCAGCCAGTGCCAGCGCTGGCCGGCGGCGGGGGTCGTCGGGGCCGGCCCGGGGATGCTCGAGAGGGAAATGCTCATGTCGATGTGCGGCGTCGCGCGGCCCGGTGGAGCGGCGCGTGCCAGCCAGGAAAATTGGGTGGCCGAATTGTCGCGGCGGCGCTCAGTGCCGCGCTAGAGGTTTGCCCCCTGCCGGCCGCGCGGCCGGCAGGGTCGCTCGGGTCTGTCCGGCCAGACGCCCTGCGCCACGCCATAGCATTGCGCAACACGAAGGGACCCTGATGAGCAGCGTGTATGACTTCGACGCCCAGACCATCGACGGCGGCACCGTCTCGCTGGCCGATTACCGCGGCCGCGTGCTGCTCATCGTCAACACCGCCAGCGCCTGCGGCTTCACGCCGCAGTTCGGCGGGCTCGAAGCACTCTGGAAGGACTACGGCGGGCGCGGCCTCGCGGTGCTCGGCTTTCCGAGCAATGAATTCGGCAAGCAGGATCCGGGCAGCAACGCGGAGATCGCGAGTTTTTGCCAGCTCGAGTACGGCGTGAGTTTCCCGATGATGGCCAAGGTGGCGGTCAACGGCCGCGACGCCCACCCGCTCTACCAGTGGCTCGTCAAGGAAGCCAGGGGCCTGCTCGGCACCACGGCGATCAAGTGGAACTTCACCAAGTTTCTGGTCGGCAGGGACGGCCAGGTCATCAGGCGCTATGCGCCGATCGACAAGCCGGCGTCGCTGCAAAAGGACATCGAGGTGGCGCTCGCCGCGGCGGCGTCGTGAGGCGCCGCGAGCGCCGTCATTGCGGCTTCAGGCCCGATCGATCGTCAGCACCACCATGGTCTGGTTCAACAGCTGGTAGGCCACCTCGCCGAAGGTCATGGGGCCGGTGATGCCGGCCGTGCGCTTGCCCTCCAGCTCGGAGTACAGGTAGTTGAGGACGCAGTTGCAGCTCCAGGCGATGCCTTGGGCTTGGCTCGGCAAGGCCGCCGCCAGCGCGCGTTCGTAGTCCTGCACCGGCGCGGCGAGCCGGTATTCCGCGTCTTCGAACACCGGCGCGTAGAAGTCGACGCGGCGCTCGGCCGCATCCACGCCCTTGACCGAGACATTGATCATCGCGCCCGAGTAGTCGGCCACCAGCGGCAGGCGCGTGTCGATCGCCTTGCTCGTGAGGTAGTCGCAGAAGTTGGCCGGCTTGCCGTTGATGAGGCAATCGTGAGCCTGGAAGCCCGACGTCGGGAAGCGGATGCGGTCGCCCTGGCCCTGGGTGAACAGATTGACGATGTCCAGGCGCGCCAACTGATCCTGCGGCAGCGGCACGTGCATGACCAGCGCGCGTGCGGTGTCGAACTCGCCGGTCGCGCCGTTCATTACGCCGGGGGCGCGCTGGCCCAGGTCGTCGAGGTGGACGCCCGCGACCCAGCCGAGCAGCGGCTTCAGGTACATGTCCTCGTAGTGCGGTGCCTCGCGCGCGAATTGCGAATGCGCGTCGGTGAAGGCGGGCACGATGATGAGCGAATAGCCGTGCTCGGGGGCATCGACGCAGACGCGCCGCAAGGCCGTGCTGTCATACCAGCGCAGCTCGGGCGTGCCCGCGCCCGCGGGCAGCGGCGTCACAAACACCTGCTCGCGCGTGGTGCGACCACCATCCTGGCCCATGAAGTAGGGAATCGTGCCGCCGATCCAGGGCCCGCGTGGCAGGCGCCGCAGCAGCGCCTCCTCGCCGGCCACCATGTGGTGACCGCCGCCGCCGAGCACGACCTTGGCTTCGGCGATCGACAGGAGTGAGCCGGTCAGCGGCCGCAGCGATGAGGCGGGACGAGCGTTCATGGTGTGTTTATCCTGCCTTGAGCTGCGTCAGTTCGTGCGTCAGCACGCGCTCGTTCATGAGGAAAAAGCGATGCAGGTCGCGCAACTTGAGTTGGCGCCCCGACTCGTCGGTGACCAGCTCGAGCTGCGAGCGAACGCGCGTGAGCATGAGCTTGAGTCCGAGCGCGTGAATGTCGAGCGGTAGTTCGCCGTTGACCAAGCGCAGCCAGACCGGGTCCGATGCGTCGGGCACCCGGCCCACCGTCGCGGCGGCCGCCGGGCCGGCTGTCGGTACCGACGCCGTTGTCGGCGGCTTGGCCGCTGCGCTCGTCGCGGCCGCAATCGCCGCGCCCTGCCCCTGAGCCCGCGCGTTGTCCTGAGCGAAGCGGTAGCGCCACACGTCGCTCAGCGAAAGCTTCATGGCACTGCAGATGATCTGCAGCGCCACACCCTCGTTGGACAGCGCCTGCACCTGCAGCGCCAGCGCATTCGTGAACGGCAGACCGGCAGCACCCGTCCACAGCAGCTTGGGCAACTCGGTGTCGATCGGCACCGACACGTGAAGCACGAAGCGCAGCGTACCGAGGTTGACGTGCTGCCAGGTGTATTCCTGGGTCTTCGTGGGCGCCGACTTGGGTCGGCCGAACCAGCCGCGCTCGACCTGCGGGGTGATCCACACATCGCAGCGGCGCTTGCGCGGATCGATCTGGAAATCGCCGATTTCCCAGGCGCCCTGGATCAGCAACAGGTGACGCAGCAGCGCCTTGTCGGCTCCCAACATGAGCGGGTCTCCTTTACAGCCGTTGATGGACCGTTACTTCGCGGCCTTGCGGCGACCGGGCCATTCTGGCGCCGTCTGGACGGCGCGCCACGCCAGCGCTTCAAAAGGCAATACCAGCGCCGAAAAGCGCACGGATCGGGCGCTCGATAATGCTCGTCCATCGGGAGCGCAGCGCATGTTCAAACACGTCGAGCCCTATCCGGGCGACCCGATCTTCTCCCTCAACGAGGACTTCCAGAACGATCCACGGGCGCACAAGATCAATCTCGGCATCGGCATCTACTTCGACGAAGAGGGGCGCATCCCGGTGCTCGAGTCGGTGCGTCGCGCCGAGGCGAGGCTGCTCGCCGCGGGCGGCACCAAGGCCTACCTGCCGATCGAGGGCGCGGCCAATATGCGCGGCGCGGTGCAGGCGCTGCTGTTCGGCGCCGGCCATCCCGTGCTGAGCTCGGGACGCGTGGTGACGCTGCAGACGGTCGGCTCGAGCGGCGGGCTGAAGGTGGGTGCCGACTTCATTGCGCGCTGGTTGCCGGGCAGCCAGGTGTGGGTGAGCGACCCGACCTGGGACAACCACCGCGCGATGTTCGAAGGCGCGGGCCTGGTCGTTCACACCTATCCCTACTACGACGCTGGCGACGCGACGGCCCACCCTCCCCGGCCCGCGGGCGGCCTCGAGTTCGACGCCATGCTGGCCGCGCTCGCGGCGCTGCCACCGCGCAGCGTGGTGCTGCTGCACGCTTGCTGCCACAACCCGACCGGCGTGGACCTGAGCCGCGCGCAATGGGACGCGCTGATACCGCTGCTGCGCGAGCGTGAGTTGCTGCCTTACCTTGACCTCGCCTACCAGGGCTTCGGCGAAGGCATCGATGCCGATGCTTATGCGGTGCGTGCGCTCGCCGCGGCGGGAATCGGCTTCTTTGTCGCCAATTCGTTTTCCAAGAGCATGAGCGTTTACGGCGAGCGTTGCGGTGCGCTCAGCGTGGTGTGCCCCGACGCGCTTCAGGCCGAGCACGTGCTCGGGCAGTTGAAGGCCACGGTGCGGCGCAACTACTCCAGCCCGCCGATCCACGGCGGCCAGATCGTCGCTCTCGTGCTCGGTGAGCCCGAGCTGCGCGCGCTGTGGGAAGTCGAACTCGCGGCGATGCGCGCGCGCATCCTGGCGATGCGCCGTGCGCTGCACGATGCGCTTGTGGCCCGGTTGCCCGGCCACGACTTCGGCTACCTGCTGAGTCAGCGCGGCATGTTCAGCTACACCGGCCTCTGCGCGCCACAGGTCGACGTGTTGCGCGAGCAGCATGGTGTCTACCTCTTGCGTTCCGGACGCCTGTGCGTGGCCGGCCTCAACGAGCACAACCTTCGGGCCTCGGCCGACGCGTTGGCATCGGTCCTGGCGGGTTGATGGCGCGGCGCGTTCAGCGCCATGCAAGCGCCGCGTCAGGTCTCGGCGGTGGCGCGTACCGAGGCCGACGCCGCGCTGCGGCTCGCCAGCGTGTTGAGGGCCAGGCCCGCGATCACCAGTGCGGTGGCGCCGAGTTTCCAGGCCGGCATGGCCTCGTCGAGCCAGGCCGAGGAAGCGGCCATGCCGAACACCGGCACCAGCAGCGCGGCCGGGGTCACCGTGGCAGCCGGATGGCGCGCCAGCAGCCAGTTCCAGGCGCCGTAGCCGAACAGCGTGTTGCCCACGGACTGCCAGCCGACGGCCGCCCAGGCGTTCCAGCTGGCGCCAGTCAGGCTTGAAGCGATGCGCGCCGGGCCTTCCAGCGCGAGGCTCAGCACGGCCAGGGCGGGCGCGGCGAAGAGACTGCTCCAGACCATGAAGCCGAGCATGTCCACGCGCCCGGCCGACTTGGCCACCATGTTGGCCGCGGCCCAGGCCAGTGCTGCGGCGAGCACGAGCAGCAGGCCGAGTGCGGTGACGTCGTCGGTGTCGGCGTGCAGGGCAATGAGCGCCATGCCGGCCACTGCGAGCGCCAGCGCGGCGCCTTGGATCCGTCGCGGGCGCTCGCCGTCGAGCGTCATCGCCAGGCCGATGGTGAAGAACACCTGCACCTGGATCACCAGCGACGCCAGGCCGGGCGAGATGTCGGCGCGCAGGGCGTAGAAAAGCAGCCCGAACTGCCCGGCGCCGAGCAGCACGCCGAAGGCGGCGAGCGTGCGCCAGGGCAGTGACGGGCGGCGCACGAACAGCAGCAGCGGAAACGCCGACAACGCGAATCTCAGGGTGGCAAACAGCAGCGGCGGCAACTCGGCCAGGCCCCATTTGATGACCACGAAATTGGTGCCCCAGACGAACGCGACGGCCAGGGCCAGCAACAGGTGGGACAGGGGCATGCGCCCAGTGTAGGAGGCGGGTTTGCGTTGCGCCAGGGCGTGGGTCGCGGTCACGTCGAGGCGCCGCACGCTTTGTCGCCTCATCGTCGCGCCGAGCCGACCTTGCCTGCGTCTGGCGCGTCGGTGAGTTTGCGGCGGGCCCTGGACACTGCCCACTGCCGCCGGCAGCGCGAACAGGCTGGTCGCTGCGCTGCTGCTCAGGCCTGAGCAGCTTGCTTACAGACGTTGCCGCCCACGACGGTCAGTCGCAGGTTGCCGCCGTGCCACTCCAGCCAGTTGAGGGCCACGTAGTCGTCGATGAAGCCGTCGCCGATGAGGTCGGCACGTCGGCTCTTGAGGAGATCCACGGCCTCTTGCAGTCCGTTTTGCAGCGCCTCGCGGCGCAGCCGGCGGTCTTCCAGGGCCGCCAGCATCGCAACGGCCGCGACGCGCTTGGCGCTGGCGCGCTTGCGCGGCGCCGAAACCACGGGTATGCCACGCTGCGCACCACTATCCATCGACTTCATGGGGGTCTTGATAGGTTTCTCCAGAAGAGGCAAACACAGTAACAGCACCCGCGCTGGCGTGGTCGGTATTTGTACGCACGGTCAGCCACGCGGCATCACCGCCAGCAGCGCCGCGGGATCGAGTGGCTTGGCCAGAAAGTGGTCGATGCCGCAGACGGCGGCGGTTTCGCGGTCGACCGCCCGCGCCCAGCCGGTGGTCGCGATGAGGATCATGCGGTGCTCGCGGTCATCACGGCGAAGGCGCCGCGCGATGTCGAAGCCGTCGAGCCCGGGCAGATCGATGTCGAGCAGCACGCAGCGAGGCTGCCACTGCTGGATGGCCGGCAGCGCGTGCAGGCCGTCGTTTTCGGTGCGCACGTCGTAGCCCTCGAGCTGCAGCAGAGCGGCCAGTGTGTCGGCACCGTCCTTGTCGTCGTCAACCACCAAGACCCGCACGCGCGCAAGCGCATTTACAGGGGAGTGCGCTGTCATAGCTTGCATGGGGCCGCCCGTCGTGAGTGTGCGCCGCTTTGATGCCGACTCGGCAGTTTGCGGACAAGCGGTCGTGCCCGCAAGGTTGCGGCCGGTAAAGGTCGCAAGCGTTAAGGCGCGGGCTTCCGGTCGGCCTCAGCCGCCATCGACACCTCGCGTGTTCGACCATGCTGCGCGGTGTCGTTCCAGTGGCCGCGGCCTTGACCACCTCGAACAGCTGCACCGTTGCTGCTCGCCACGTCCCAGAACTCCGCGCGATCGTTGCGAACTTCTAGCAGCCCAAGATCTCGGAATCGATGGCCCGCCGTTAGGGCTGCGGTGCCTCCGGCAGGGCCGGAGGCACCAGCGTTTCGGCGCGTGTCGGCGCTGGCGTGGCCGAACACGGCGTCACGCCTTGTCGATCACGCCCTTGGCCTTTTCCTTGGCATCGCCATAGCTGGCCTGGCCCTTGCCGGTCGCCTGGTCAACCTTGCCTTCCGTCTTCAGCCGGCTGTTGTCGGTGACCTTGCCGGCGGCTTCCTTGATCTTGCCCTTGACCTGCTCCACGCGACCCTTCACTTGGTCCTTGTTCATGCTGCGTCCTTTCGAATCGGCCTGCCATGCTGCGCACGATGCGCGAACACCCGACCGAAGCGTCCAATGTGGCAGCGGCTTGAAGCGCTTTCTGCCGGGCGGTGCCTCATCGGGCTGTAGGACGGGGAGCACACGCGCTGGGCGGTGCGAGTGGATGCGCGCGATCAATAGAAAACCTCGTAGCGGTGGCCCTTGAAGCGCAGCACGGCGGACTTGAGCCTGATCTGCTCGAGCAGCAGGTCGGTGGCCGGCTTGTCGCCCTCGTGAAAGACTTGCCCATTGACGATGAGAAAGCGGCTGGCCGGCAGCGGCGAATAAACCGAGCCGCCGATCACCAGCTGCGGCAGCTGACGCTGAATGTCCTGCGGTAGTTCGCTGACTGCCGCGATGCGGGCTTCTGGCACTGAGGCGGCACTCCCGAGCGCCGCGCTGGCTGGCGCGGCCGGCGCCGACGCAGGCAACCCAGGCGACGCCGTGCGCGGCCCGGCCGCTGCCACCGGGGCCTCGGCCTTGCGGACGATGGGCGCGGCCTGCGGCGGCGGCGCGGGAATGGCCGGCCGTGGCACCGGTGGCACTGGCGGGTTCGCCGCCGCCGCGACCGCCGCCGCCCGGGCTGGCACGCCGGCGGTCGGTGCGGCCGGGGGTGCGCTCGGTGCTGCGCTCGCAGGCGACCCCATCGGCGCCGGGACCGACGCGGTCACGGGCGCTGGCAGCGACGACGCCACCGCCACGCGCGCCGCTGGCTCCGGCACGTCGAGCGCCGCGGCCGCAGGCGCCTCGCGACCGAACGGCAACCACGCCAGTACGCCCACCAGCAGCAGCGCAAGCCCGACCACGACCCACACCAGCGGGTTGAGACCGCGCGCGCCGTCGTCTGCCTCCGCGCCGCTGGCGGCCACCGGCTTTGCGTGAAGGCCGGGGACAGCACCGCGCTCGCGCTCGCGCTCGGAATCGGCCCGTCTGAGCGCGTCGAGGATGTAAGACATGGTTCTTACCTTTGAGCGTCCAGGCGCGGTTCGTCCACGCCGCTGGCGCGGTTGAGCTGCATCAGCGTCATCGGGCCGACCAGGCCGTCGGGTTTGAGCCCCTGCGCGAGCTGGAAGGCGGCGATGCGTGAACGCAGCGCGCCTTCGGTGGCCTCGTTGCGCCCCGGCGCCGGCTGCCCTTGCGCACGCGCCAGCTGGGTCGACAACCACTCGGCCACCGGCGCAGAACCACTGCCCATGATGTCGCTGCGCCAGCCCTCGGGCGCGCGCCAGAAGGTCGCGAAATCGCCGCGCCACAGCGTGACGAGAGACGCGAGCGGTACATCAAATGTGCGGCCGCCCACGCGCAAGGTGGCGTTCGTGCCATGCAGGCCGGTGAGCAAGGCATAGGCCACCCGGCCCTGGTCGCCATGCAGGCTCACGATGCCGGGGCGGTCGAGTTGGCGGATCAGCGCCAGGCTGGTGCTGCTGCGAAAGCACTGCACCTGCCGGCGCTGTGCGAGCCGGCACGGGTCGCCGTCGTCGAGCTGGAGACTCCAGGCCGCGGCAAGCAGGCGCCAGGCCTCCTTCTCGTCGTCGATGAGGGAGTCGAAGGCGGCGTTCAGATCGGTGCTGGCGGACGCGGCACTCGCGGGCGCGGTGCTGGCCGACGCGGCCCCCGAGGGCGCGGCCGAGCGGGCCATCACGCCCGACGGGGAAACGCCCGACGCGCGCGGCGCCCGCCCGGTGGGCGCGCGATCGGCCGCGAGCGCCGAGACGGCCGCAACGGCCGACAGCGCACCCGACTCGCGCGGCGTGCCGCCATTCACCGCCGCGAGCATCACGCCGAGCAGCGCGCCGCCCAATGCGGCGCCGAGGCCGAGCACGGCCATGGGGCGTCGCCCGAAGCGTTGGCGCGCGGCGGGCTCGGCCTGGTCGAACACCTCGCGCGCCGCCTTGTCGACGATCTCCACGCCGACATCGCCCTTGCCCGTGGCGTAGGCACCAAGCAGCGCGCGGTCGCACAGCAGGTTGATGCGCCGCGGCACGCCGCGCGTCCAGTGATGCACGCGCCGCATCGCCGGGCGGTCGAAGGGGTGGCCGCCGGTCATGCCCGCCACGGCGAGCCGGTGGCGGATGTATTGCACCGTCTCGGCCTGCGACAGTGCTTCGAGGTGAAAGCGCGCGATCACCCGTTGCGCCAGTTGTTCCAGCTCCGGGCGTGCGAGCATCGTGCGCAGTTCGGGCTGGCCGATCAGCACGATCTGCAGCAGCTTGCGCTCGTTGGTCTCGAGGTTGGTCAGCAGGCGCAGTTGCTCGAGCACGTCGGCCGAGAGACTCTGTGCCTCGTCGATGATGAGCACGTTGTTCTGCCCGACCGCATGCGTGTCGAGCAAAAATTTGTTGAGCGGGTCGAGATGGTCCTTGACCGTCGGCACACCGGGCCCGCGGTGCTCGTAGGGAATGTGGAACTCGTCGCACACCGACTTGAGCAGCTCGGCCACGGTGAGCTTGGGATTGAAGATGTAGGCGACATTGCAGCGCCTCGGAATCTGCTCCAGGAAGCAGCGGCACACGGTGGTCTTGCCGGCGCCGATCTCGCCGGTCAGCAGCACGAAGCCGCCGCCGCCGCCCACGCCGTAGAGCAGGTGGGCGAGCGCCTCGCGGTGGCGCTCGCTCATGAACAGATAGCGCGGGTCGGGCGCGATCGAGAACGGCGCCTGCTTGAGGCCGAAGAACTGCTGGTACATGGTCAAAGCATACGTGCGCGGCCGGCGCGGGCTTACCGGTCGCTCAGCCGCCCAACGCCTGATCGAGCACCTCGACCCAATGCCGCACCGGCGTGGCGGTGCCGCTTTGCAGGTGCTGGATGCAGCCGATGTTGGCCGACACGATGGTGTCGGCGCCCAGCGGCGCCAGCGCCGCGAGTTTGCGGTCGCGCAGTTGCGTGGCCAGCGCGGGCTGCAGCACCGAGTAGGTTCCCGCCGAGCCGCAGCACAGGTGGCTTTCGCCCGGCGCCACGGCGATGTCGAAACCGAGTTCGCCCAAGCCCGCCTCGACGCCGCCGCGCAGCTGTTGGCCGTGCTGCAAGGTGCAGGGCGGATGGAACGCCAGGCGCTCCCTCCGCCCTTGGGCGGATGCGAATGCCGCCTCCCCCGCCGAGCGGTCGTGCGCCTGCGGCGTCGACCGCGTTGCGGTGTCACCTGCTCCCCCTCCCGCCTCCCCCGCCGAGCGGGGGAGGAGATGGGCCAGCTTCGGCTTGAGAAGCGGCACCAGCTCGGGTAGCAGCTCGGAGAGGTCGCGCGTCAGGGCGCTGATCTTCTGCGCGCGCTCGGCGTAGGCCGGGTCGTGCCGGAGGTGGTGCGCGTATTCCTTGACCATCACGCCGCAGCCGGACGCGTTCATCACGATCGCCTCGACCTTGCCCTCGCCCGTCAGGCCCTCGACCAGCGGCCACCAGGCGTCGACGTTGCGCCGCATGTCGGCCAAGCCCCCCTCGTGGTCGCTCAGATGGGCGCGGATCGCCCCGCAGCAGCCGGCGTCGTCGGCCACCAGGGTCTGGATGCCGGCGGCGTCGAGCACGCGCGCGGTCGCGCTGTTGATGTTGGGCGCCATCGAGGGCTGCACGCAGCCGAGCAGCATCAGCACCTTGCGCGCGTGGCGGCGCGTCGGCCAGCGGTGCGCCTCTGCCGGCGCCCGCGCCGGCACCTTGGCCTTGAGCGCGGCCGGCACCAGCGGGCGAAACAGCTGGCCGAGCTTCATCGCCGGGGCGAACAGCGGCGAGGTCAGGCCTTCGCGCAGCGCGGCGCGCGCCGCACGCTCGGCGCGCGGGCGCTCGACCTGCGCGTCAACCATGCGCCGGCCGATGTCAACCAGCGCGCCGTATTGCACGCCCGAGGGGCAGGTTGTCTCGCAGTTGCGGCAGGTCAGGCAGCGGTCGAGGTGGAGCTGCGTCTTGCGCGTGGGCGTGGCGCCTTCGAGCACCTGTTTGATCAGGTAGATGCGTCCGCGCGGGCCGTCGAGCTCGTCGCCGAGCAATTGGTAGGTCGGGCAGGTGGCGGTGCAAAAACCGCAATGAACGCACTTGCGCAGGATCGCTTCGGCCTCGGTGCCGTCGGTCGTGCCCTGGTACTTCGGAGCGAGGGTGGTTTGCATGGTCTTGTCTGAAAGGAGAAGCGGCGGCGGTTCAGGCCCGCAGCGCCGGGCGCGGCCCTGCGTCGCCGACGATCGGCGCCAGGCACAGCGCCGGCAACACCGGCGCCAGCTGATTCAGCGGACTAGAACTCGGGGTACAGCCGGCCACGGTTGAACACGCCGTGAGGGTCGAACTCGCGCTTGAGCCCGTGGTGGATGCGTGCCAGTGGCGGCGCCAGCGGCGTGAAAGCGCCGACCGATTTGTCGCCGCCGCGAAACAGTGTGGCGTGGCCGCCGCCGCGCTCGGCCGCGGCGCGCACCGTTTGCGCGCTGGCGGTCGTACACCACCATCGCTGGGCGCCGCCCCACTCGATGAGCTGCGCGCCCGGTAGCAGGATCGGCCGGGCAGTCTGCGGCAACGACAGGCGCCACAGCGCGCCGGCCGGATGCGCCGTCACCGCCGCCCGCGCCCGCGCGAAGAACTCGTCCTCGTGGTCGCGCAGGCCCTCCCAGAACGGTTGGGCCAGTGCGCCTTCGATGCGCTCCCCGCCGAGCGAAGCGACCGCCGCGTCGACCGCCGCCCGCGCGCCGCAGAGGCGCACGAGCAGCATGCCGTCCCACCACGCGCTGGCATTCACCGGTAGCGGCCGGCCGCCCCACTGGTGCAGTTGCGCGAGCGCGCTTGCCTCGTCGAACTCGAAGCGCAGGGTCGCGGTGGCCGGCGCCAGCGGCAGCACCTTGAGCGACACCTCCAGGATCACGCCCAGCACGCCCAGCGATCCGGCGAGCAGGCGCGAGACGTCGTAGCCGGCCACGTTCTTGATGACCTGCCCGCCGAAGCTCAGCACCTCGCCGCGGCCGTTGAGCAAGCTCGCGCCGAGCACATGGTCACGCAGCGAGCCGGCGCTGGCGCGGCTGGGACCGCTCAGGCCCGCGGCGACCATGCCGCCCACCGTGCCACGCGCCCCGCCCTGTTGCGGCGTGGTGGGCAAGTCGCTGCCGCGCCCGGCCGCGTTGCCTGCAAAGCGCGGCGGCTCGAAGGGCAGGCACTGGCCATGCTCGGCTAGCGCGGCCTCCAGCTCGATGAGCGGCGTGCCGGCGCGCACCGTGACCACCAGCTCGGTGGGCTCGTAGCTGGAGATGCCGGCCAGCGCGGTGGTGTCGAGCGCCATGCCGCTGACCGCGCCGCCGTAGAAGGCCTTGGAGCCGTGGCCAATGATCGCCAGCGGCCTGCCGTCGGCGCTGGCAGCGCGCACGCGATCGACCAGCTCGGCCAGCGCCGCGTCGGGACGCGCCAGCGCGGGGGCCGTTTCTTGCAGCAGCATCGTCATCTTTTAAGTGGCAATCAAAACCGCGGCAATTCAGGAAACGGCAGCAGTCCCTTCTTGACGTGCATCCGTCCGTACTCGGCGCAGCGGTGCAAGGTGGGAATCGCCTTGCCGGGGTTGAGCAGGCCACGCGGGTCGAAGGCGCGCTTGACGCCGAACATCTGCTCGCGCTCCTCGGGCGTGAACTGCACGCACATCGAGCTGAGCTTCTCGACGCCCACGCCATGCTCGCCGGTGACGGTGCCGCCGAGCGCGACGCTGGTCTCCAGGATGTCGGCGCCGAACAGTTCGGCGCGGTGCAGCTGGTCGGCGTCGTTGGCGTCGAACAGGATCAGCGGATGCAGGTTGCCGTCGCCGGCATGAAAGACGTTGCAGCAGCGCAGCCCGTACTTGCCTTCCATGGCACTGATGCGCGTCAGGATCTCGGCCAGCTTCTTGCGCGGAATGGTGGAGTCCATGCACATGTAGTCGGGGCTGATGCGCCCGCTGGCCGGAAAGGCGTTCATGCGCCCGCTCCAGAACCGGACGCGCTCGGCCTCGTCGCGACTGATCTCGAAGCGCGTCGCGCCCGCCTGCTCCATCACCGCCACCATGCGCACGATCTCTTCTTCCACCTCTTCGGGCGTGCCGTCGCTTTCGCAGATGAGGATGGCCGCGGCGTCGAGGTCGTAGCCGACCTTCACGTAGTCCTCGACCGCCGCTGTCATGGGCTTGTCCATCATCTCCAGCGCGGCCGGGATGATGCCGGCGCCGATCAGCGCGGCGACGGCGTGGCCGGCCTTCTGCACGTCATCGAAGCTGGCGAGGATGGCGCGCGCCACCACCGGCTTGGGCACCAGTTTGACGGTGACCTCGAGCGTCACCGCCAGCATGCCCTCGGAGCCGATCACCGCGGCCAGCAGGTCCAGGCCCGCCGAGTCGAGCGCCTCGGAGCCGAAGCTGACCGCCTCGCCCTCGACCGTGTAGCCGCGCACGCACAGCACGTTGTGCAGGGTCAGGCCGTACTTCAGGCAATGCATGCCGCCGGAGTTCTCGGCCACGTTGCCGCCGATGGTGCAGGCGATCTTGCTGCTCGGGTCGGGCGCGTAGTAGAGGCCATGCGGTGACGCCGCCTCGCTGATGGCGGCATTGCGCACGCCGCTTTGCACGACGGCCAAGCGCGCGAGCGGATCGACCCTCACGATCTTGTTGAACTTGGCAAGCGACAAGGTCACCCCCAGCTCGTGCGGCATGGCGCCACCCGAGAGGCCGGTGCCGGCGCCGCGCGCCACCACCGGCACGCCCAGCGCGTGGCAGGCCTGGAGCACGGCCGCGACCTGCGGCTCGGTTTCTGGCAGCGCCACCACCAGCGGTTGGGCGCGGTAGGCGGTCAGGCCGTCGCACTCATAGGCGATGGTGTCCTCACGGTGCCAGAGCAGGGCATGTGCCGGCAACACCTTGGCGAGCGCGGCAACCACTTCGTCCTGTCGGCGCGTGCGGCTGGCCGCGTCGGTTGCGCTGTCGGGCCGCAGCGTTTGGGGTGGGGTGGGGGCGTTCATCGCGGTTCCTCGGGAGCGCGGGCGCAAGCTTAAGCGCTGCGGAGCGGGTGAGCCACCGGCGCGGGTTCGGACGGTCACGATGGCCGCAGCGCCAACCGCAGCGGTTGG
>NZ_JANMWL010000029.1:0-22867 GCF_031393925.1 Methylibium sp.
AGTTCGCGCAAGGCACGGTGCGGGCGGCGCTGCGCCTGCACATCCGGCGCGGGCTCGGGGATCGCCATCAGCCCGCGCAGCTTCAGCCGCGGCAGCGCCGCGACCGCGCGCGCGACCGCGTCGACCTCGCCCGGTGCCAGACCGCTCTTGCTCGTCTCGCCGCTGATGTTGACCTGCAGGCAGACCTGCAGCGCAGGCAGGTCGGGGGGGCGCTGATCGCTCAGCCGCTGCGCGATCTTGAGCCGGTCCACCGAATGCACCCAGTCAAAGGCTTCGGCCACGTCGCGAGTCTTGTTGGCCTGCACCGGTCCGATCAGGTGCCACGCCAGATGCGCGCGTTGATCGGCCAGCGCGGCGATCTTGCCCAGCCCTTCTTGCACGTAGTTCTCGCCAAAGCATCGCTGGCCGGCGGCGAGCGCCGCGCGCACGGTGTCGGCTGTCTGCGTCTTGCTCACCGCCAGCAGCGTGACGCTTGGCACGGCACGTCCCGCCGCGGCACACGCGCGTGCGATGCGCCCGCTCACTTCTTGTATCTTGCGCGAGATCGTCTCCATAATCCTTTGAACTCCTGCCGTCGCCGCTCGCTCAGGCGCACAACGCAACTCCATGGACATCACCCAGCTGCTGGCGTTCTCGGTCAAGAACAAGGCCTCCGACCTGCACCTCTCCGCCGGGCTTCCACCGATGATCCGCGTTCACGGCGACGTGCGGCGCATCAACGTGGATCCGCTGGACCACAAGAGCGTGCACGACATGGTGTACGACATCATGAACGACTCGCAGCGCAAGGCGTACGAAGAGACGCTGGAGTGCGACTTCTCGTTCGAGATTCAGGGCCTGGCGCGCTTTCGCGTCAATGCCTTCAACCAGAACCGCGGTTCGGGCGCGGTGTTTCGCACCATTCCGAGCAAGATCCTCACCCTCGAGCAGCTGGCCGCGCCGAAGATTTTTGCCGATCTCTCGCTCAAGCCGCGCGGCCTGGTGCTGGTGACCGGCCCCACGGGTTCGGGCAAGAGCACCACGCTAGCGGCGATGGTGAACCACCTCAACGAGAACGAGTACGGCCACATCCTCACCGTCGAAGACCCGATCGAGTTCGTGCATGACTCCAAACGCTGCCTCATCAATCAACGCGAGGTCGGCCCGCACACGCTGAGCTTCTCCAATGCACTGCGCTCGGCGCTGCGCGAGGACCCCGACGCGATTCTGGTCGGCGAAATGCGTGACCTGGAAACCATTCGCCTGGCGCTCACCGCCGCCGAGACCGGTCACCTGGTGTTTGGCACCCTGCACACCTCGAGCGCCGCCAAAACCATCGACCGCGTAATCGACGTGTTTCCGGCGGCCGAGAAAGACATGGTGCGCGCCATGATGTCGGAGTCGCTGATCGGCGTGATCTCGCAGACGCTGTGCAAGCTCAAAGATGGCTCCGGCCGTGTCGCCGCGCACGAAATCATGCTGGGCACCCCGGCCATCCGCAATTTGATTCGCGAGGCCAAGGTGGCGCAGATGTACAGCTCCATCCAGACCGGCATCACCTTGGGCATGCAGACGCTGGACCAGAACCTGACCGAGCTGGTGCGCCGCAACGTGATCACGCCGGCCGAGGCGCGCAGCCGGGCCAAAATTCCCGAGAACTTCCCCGGCTAATGCGCCGAGGGACGAGTCAACGGTAGAGGTAGAAATAGGGAAGTCATGGAACGCGACCAAGCCTCGAAATTCATCAACGACCTGCTGCGCCTCTTGATCACGCGCAACGGCTCCGACCTGTTCCTGACCGCCGACTTTCCGCCGGCCATCAAGGTCGACGGGCGGGTCACCAAGGTGTCGCCGCAGCCGCTGACGCCGCAGCACACCCTTGCGCTGGCGCGCTCGATCATGAACGACAAGCAGGCAGCGGAGTTCGAGCGCACCAAGGAATGCAACTTCGCGGTCTCGCCCACCGGCATCGGCCGCTTTCGCGTCAACGCCTTCATGCAGCAGGGGCATGTCGGCCTGGTGATGCGCACGATCCCGGCGACCTTGCCGACGATCGACTCGCTGGCGCTGCCGCAGATCCTCAAGGACGTGGCCAGCTCCAAGCGTGGCCTGGTCATCTTCGTGGGTGCCACCGGCTCGGGCAAGAGCACGTCGCTCGCGGCGATGGTCGACTACCGCAACGAGAATTCCTTCGGCCACATCATCACCATCGAGGACCCGGTCGAATTCGTCCACCCGCACAAGAACTGCATCGTCACGCAGCGCGAGGTCGGCATCGACACCGATGGTTGGGAAGCGGCGCTCAAGAACACGCTGCGCCAGGCGCCCGACGTCATCCTGATGGGCGAAATACGCGACCGCGAGACGATGGAGCATGCGGTCGCCTTTGCCGAGACCGGCCACCTGTGCATGGCCACCTTGCATGCCAACAGCGCCAACCAGGCACTCGACCGCATCATCAATTTCTTTCCCGAAGAGCGCCGCACCCAGCTGCTGATGGACCTGTCGCTCAACATCAAGGCGATGGTGTCGCAGCGCCTGTTGCCGCGCCAGGAAGGCAAGGGTCGCGCCGCGGCCGTCGAGATCATGCTCAACACGCCGCTCATCGCCGACCTGATCTTCAAGGGCGAGGTGGCCGAGATCAAGGAGTTGATGAAGCGCAGCCGCGAGCTTGGCATGCAGACCTTTGACCAAAGCCTGTTCGACCTCTACGAAGGCCAGGTCATCACGTATGAAGATGCGCTGCGCAACGCCGACTCGGTGAACGACCTGCGACTGCAGATCAAGCTCAACAGCCACCGCGCGCGCAACTCCGACCTCGCCGCGGGCACCGAGCATCTGACCATCGTCTAGGCGTCGCCCGGCGCCCCGGCAGCAGCCGGGTCACCCTGGTTTTCATGGCAGCATCGTGCCATGAGCACCTCCAAGATCTACGATCAAGTCGCCTCGTACGCCGTCGCCTTTCTCGGCCTGGGCGTGATGGGCCATCCCATGGCGGGCCACCTCGCGCGCGCCGGGCACCGCGTCGCCGTTTACAACCGCACCGCGGCCAAGGCGCAGGCGTGGGTCGGTGAATACGGTGGACGCGCTGCAGCGACGCCGCGCGAAGCCGCCACTGACGCCGACGTGGTGTTCGCCTGCGTCGGCAATGACGCCGACCTGCGCGCCGTCACGCTCGGTGCCGATGGCGCTTTGGGAGGCATGAAGCGCGGCGCGGTGTTCGTCGACCACACCACCGCTTCGGCCGACATCGCGCGCGAGCTGGATGCGGCGGCGCGTGCGCGCGGGCTGGGCTTCATCGATGCGCCGGTTTCCGGCGGCAGCCTCGGCGCCGTCAACGGCACGCTCACGGTGATGTGCGGCGGCGACGCGGCCGCATTCGCGCGCATCCAACCGATTGCGATGGCCTATTCGAAGGCCGTGACGCTGCTCGGCGAGTCGGGCGCGGGCCAGCTGGCGAAGATGGTCAACCAGATCTGCATCGCGGGGCTGGTGCAGGGCCTGGCCGAGGCCATTGCTTTCGGGCAGAAGGCCGGGCTGGACATGAAGGCGGTGCTCGGCGTCATCGGCAAGGGCGCCGCGCAGAGCTGGCAGATGGACAACCGCGGCCCGACCATGATCGACGACAAGTTCGACTTCGGATTCGCGGTCGACTGGATGCGCAAGGACCTCGGGCTGTGCCTGGCCGAAGCCAACCGCAACGGTGCGCGCCTGCCGGTCACGGCCCTGGTCGACCAGTTCTACGCCGACCTGCAGGCCACCGGTGGGCGGCGGCAGGACACCTCCAGCCTGATCCGCCGCCTGCGTTGACCTTGTTTCGCCCGGGGGCCCGGACCCGGACCCGGCAAGCGTTCTAACGAGGCCCGGAAGCGGGCTTGGCGGCGTCGCCGCGCGTGGTGGAGCCTTGCGCCAACTCCGCTTCGGTGATGATCTCGAAAGCCTTGACCACCTTCTGCACACCGGCCACGCCGCGCGCGATCGCAACGCCGCGATCGGCTTCGCGCTCCGTCACCCGGCCCATCAGGTAGACGATGCCGCGCTCCGTGACCACCTTGTAGGCGTTGGCGAAGATGTCGCGCGCGTCGACGTAGCTCGCCTTGACCTTGCCGGTGATGAGCGCGTCGTTGGAGCGATCCACGAGCGAACTCGGGAAACCGATCGCCAGCTCGTTGAGCGTCGAACGCACATTCTCCGTGCGGGCCATCGCGGCTTCCACCGCCACCTTGTCGGCTTCGGTGGGCACCTCGCCGGTGATCAGCGCGGTGCGGTTGTAGCTCGTCACGTTGACGTGGCCACGATCGCCGATCGCTTCCTTGATGCGCGAGCCCGCCTTGAGCTCGATGCCCTGATCCTCGATCTGCGTGCCCGAGGTGCGGCGATCCGCGAACATCACCGCACCGCCGGCCACTGCGCCCCCGATCAGCAAGGGCGCACAGCCGGCGAGGGTGCCGGCCAGCGTGAGCGCGGCGACGCTGGCGGCGACCAGGCCGCGCAGCGGTCGGCGCTCGAGAGACAGCGGAGGGGGGGGGTGTCGTGGTGTCATGCGGGATCCTGTTCGCCGAGCAGTTGCGAGTCGACCGCATCGCAGATGCAGTGAATCGCGAGGATATGCACTTCCTGGATGCGCGCGGTGCGTTCGTGCGGCACGCACAGGTGGACATCGGTTTCGATCAGGCGCGCACCGAGCTTGCCACCGCCGCGGCCGGTCAGCGCGATCACGGTCATGTCCTTCTCGTGCGCCACGTCGACGGCCGTCAGCACGTTGGCCGAGTTGCCGCTGGTCGTGATGGCGAGCAGCACATCGCCCGGGTTGCCCAGCGCCTGCACCTGCTTGGCGAACACCTGGTCGAAGGCGTAGTCGTTGGCGATGGCGGTGAGGATGGAGGTGTCGGTATTGAGCGCGATGGCCGCGAGACCGGGCCGCTCGCGCTCGAAACGTCCGACGAACTCGGCGGCGAAATGCGCAGCGTCGCCGGCCGAGCCGCCATTGCCGCAGGCGAGCACCTTGCCGCCGGCGGTGATGCAACCGAGTACCGCCTGCACCGCGTCAGCGATCGGCTTGCTGAGCACCTCGGCCGATTGGTTCATCAGGTCGGCACAGTCGAAGAAATGCCTCTGGATGCGTTGTTCAAGCATGCTCACGATGATATGACACGCCCCCGAAGCATCGGGTTCCCGGAATGACGCGCTCCGACGGCCTGCAGCAGGGGTCGCAGGGCGATTCACGCGACCCATCAGCCGGCATCGAACGCGGCACGCAGCCAATCGAGCCGATCGCCGTCGATGGCTACCACATCGAAGCGGCATGCCGGCAAGGCAGCGCCGAAGCGCAGCAGGTAGTGCCGCGCCGCGAACAGCAGGCGAGCCTGCTTGGTAGCTGAGACGGTGGCGGCGGCGCCGCCCCGCGAGGCGGCGGCGCGTGCGCGCACTTCCACGAACACCAGGGTGCCGTCGCGCTCGCGCAAGACGAGGTCGATCTCGCCGCCGCGTGCGCGCGGTCCGGCGGCGACTCGATAATTGCGCTCCACCAACCGCAGACCGGCGCGCTGCAGATGCTCGAGCGCGCGGGCCTCGCCTTCATCCCCCTGAGCCTTGGTCGTGACCATCGATGCCTCGTTGATTCAGCAGGCCGCCGCGAATGCGGCCGGCGCGCAGCAGTATCCCAAAGGCACGCTCTACATCGTCGCCACGCCGATCGGCAACCTGGCCGACATCACGCTGCGGGCCGTGCATGCGCTGGCGCTGGCCGATGCCGTGGCCTGCGAAGACACGCGCGTGAGCGCCGTGCTGCTGCGCCACCTGGGCCTGGACAAGCCGCTGCTGGCGCTGCACGAACACAACGAGGCCGAAGCGGCGCGGGCGGTGGTCGAGCGCCTCTCGCGCGGCGAGCGCGTGGCCTACGCGAGCGATGCCGGCACACCGGCGGTGAGCGACCCCGGCGCGCGCCTGGTCGCCGCCGTGCGTGCGGCCGGCCACCGGGTGATGCCGCTGCCGGGGCCCAGCAGCGTGACCACTGCGCTCAGCGCCGCAGGCGACGTCCAGGGTGGCAGCTTTCGCTTTCTCGGCTTCCTGGCCGGCAAGACCGCCGAGCGCGCGGCGCAGCTCGATGAGCTGGCACGGCAAACCGCCGAGACCACCGTGCTGTTCGAAGCGCCGCACCGCATCGTCGCGCTTGCCCAAGCGCTTGCGCAAGCGATGCCGGCCCGGCCTGTGACCCTGTGCCGCGAGCTCACCAAGCAGTTCGAAAGCATCGACACCCTGCCCGCCGCGGCGCTCCCGGCCTGGCTCGACGCCGACACGAACCGCCTGCGCGGCGAGTTCGTGCTGATACTGCATGCACTGACCCGTGCCGCGCGCAGCGACGAAGTGCCAACGGTCACCGCCGAACACCTCTTGCGCATTCTGCTGGCCGCTCTGCCCTTGAAGCAGGCGGTCGCGCTCACCGCCGAAGCCAGTGGCGCGCCGCGCAATGCCCTCTACGAGCGCGCGCTGCGTCTCAAGGACGAAGCGACGCGCTGAGCGGTGAACTCAACCCTCGACGGGCCGCCCCGAGAAGGCTGGGCGCGCCCCCGGAGGGCAGCACCGCAAGTGCGCCGGGGTCGGTCATCTCAGCGCCCAGGCGCCGTCTGCCGGTCGTGTTTCTGGCGGTGGATGTCGCGACTGGCGCCGTTCTGCAACTTGTGCAGCCGGCCCCGCTCCTTGGCCGTCACATGGCCATCGGATTTGGCCTTGACCTCGACGGCGTTGATGCGCGCCTGCTCCTTTTCCAGCCGGTAGGTCTCGCGAGCGTTGAGTTGGCCGCTTGCGACACCCTGCTGGATACGGGCGTCCTGGTTGGCTTCGCGCTGGTCGACGCGCGGCGTGGCGGTCTGGGCAAGGCTGGCGGCGCAGACGAGCGCCAGGGCGGTGCCTGCAAATGCGGTTCGGATCGACATTGTTTCCTCCTCTTGCAGTGGGGAGATGCCCACCACCCATTACAACGCCGCGAGTCGCGGCGAACTGCGTCGCCGCGGCATCGGTGCGGTAAAGAATCTTGAAGCGCCGCCGAACCGCCGCCTGCCTAGAATCGAGCATGATCACCTGCGAACCCACTCTCGAGCGCCTTGGCGTTGCCCGCCGACTCCTGCTCGAACCCTTCGGCCTCGACGAAGCCAAGCTGCAAGGCGCATTGCGCCTGATCGGCGAGCATCGCATCGACGACGCCGACCTGTACTTCCAGTACACCCGCAGCGAAGGCTGGAGCCTCGAGGAGGGCATCGTCAAGAGCGGCAGCTTCGGCATCGACCAGGGCGTGGGCGTGCGCGCCGTGGCCGGCGAGAAGACGGCGTTCGCCTACAGCGACGACATCTCCGAGGCCGCGCTGCTCGACGCGGCGCGCACGGTGCGCACCATCGCCGCCGCGGGCCAGAGTCGCAAGGTGAAGATCGCCGGTGCGCCCCGCATCGCCGGCAGCCGCACGCTCTACGCCGGCATGGACCCGATCGCTACGCTCGACAGCACGCGCAAGGTCGCCTTGCTCGAGCGGGTGGAGAAGATGGCGCGTGCCCGCGACCCGCGCATCGTGCAGGTGATGGCCGGCCTGGCCGGCGAGTACGACGTGGTCCTGGTGGCGCGGGCTGTCGGCAAGGAAATGGTGCTGGCCGCCGACGTGCGCCCGCTGGTGCGCCTGTCGGTGACGGTAATCGCCGAGCAGGACGGTCGTCGCGAGAGCGGCTCGGGCGGCGGCGGTGGGCGCTTCGGCCTAGGCTATTTTCATGACGACATCATTGCCGGCTACGTTGACCAGGCGGTCAACGCGGCGCTCACCAACCTGGAGAGCCGCCCCGCGCCGGCCGGCGAGATGACGGTCGTGCTCGGCCCGGGCTGGCCGGGCATCTTGCTGCACGAAGCCATCGGCCACGGCCTGGAAGGCGACTTCAACCGCAAGGGCTCCAGCGCATTTGCGGGCCGGGTCGGCCAGCGCGTGGCGGCCAAGGGCGTGACCGTGCTCGACGACGGCACCATCCCCGACCGGCGCGGCTCGCTCAATGTGGACGACGAAGGCAATGCCACACAGCGCAACGTGCTGATCGAAGACGGCATCTTGCGCGGCTACATCCAGGACTCGATGAACGCACGGCTGATGAAGGTGGCCCCCACCGGCAACGGCCGGCGCGAAAGCTACGCCCACGTGCCGATGCCGCGCATGACCAACACCTACATGCTCGGCGGCGACAAGAGCAAGGATGAGATCGTCGCCTCGATGAAGAAGGGCCTGTATGCCACCAACTTCGGCGGAGGACAGGTCGACATCACCAGCGGCAAGTTCGTGTTCTCCGCCAGCGAAGCGTTCTGGGTCGAGAACGGCCGCATCCAGTACCCGGTGAAGGGCGCGACCATCATCGGCAACGGGCCGGATGCGCTCACCCGCGTGAAGATGATCGGCAACGATCTCGAGCTCGACCCCGGCGTGGGCACCTGCGGCAAGGAAGGCCAGAGCGTGCCGGTCGGCGTCGGCCAGCCGACCTTGCGCATCGACGGGCTCACCGTCGGGGGCACTGCTTGAGCGAAGCGGCATCGGTCACCTTGGCCGATGTCGAAGCCGCCGCTGCGCGGCTTGCCGGCCAAGTGCTCGACACGCCCTGCGTCGAATCGAAGACGCTCTCGCAGATCACCGGCTCGCAGGTGTTCCTGAAGTTCGAGAACCTGCAGTTCACCGCCTCGTTCAAGGAGCGCGGCGCCCTCAACAAGTTGCTGGCCCTGGTGGCGGCGCGCGATGCCGGCGGGGCGCCACTGCGCGGGGTGATCGCTGCCTCGGCCGGCAACCACGCGCAGGGCGTGGCCCACCATGCCCAGCGTCTGGGTCTGCGCGCCATGATCGTGATGCCGCTCACAACGCCTGCGGTCAAGGTGGAGCGCACACGCGGCTTCGGCGCCGAGGTGGTGCTGCACGGCGAAGGCTTCGATGAAGCGCAGGCGCACGCTTTGCAGCTGGCACGCCAGCACGGACTCGCCTTCGTCCACCCCTTCGACGACCCGCTGGTGATCGCCGGCCAGGGCACCATCGGCCTAGAGATGCTGCGCGCCCAGCCGGAACTCGACACGCTGGTGATCGCGGTCGGCGGCGGCGGGCTGATCGCGGGCGTCGCGACCGCGGCGCGCGCGCTGAAGGCCGGGCTGCGCATCATCGGAGTGCAGACCGCGCGCTTTCCGTCGATGGTCAACGCCATCACCGGCAGCACGCACCCGCAAGGCACGAGCACCATCGCCGAGGGCATCGCCGTCGGCGAGCCGGGCCGCCTCACGCGCGAGCTGGTGCGGCGGCTGGTCGACGACCTGGTGCTGGTCGACGAAGGCCTGATCGAGCAGGCGATCGTGATGCTGCTGGAGATCGAGAAGACGCTGGTCGAGGGCGCCGGCGCGGCGGGCCTTGCGGCGCTGCTCAAGGAGCCGGAGCGCTATGCCGGCCGCAAGGTCGGCCTGGTGCTGTGCGGCGGCAACATCGACCCGCTGCTGCTCGCGGCCATCATCGAGCGCGGCATGGTGCGCGCCGGTCGGCTGGCACGCATTCGTGTCGGCGCGCGCGATGCGCCGGGTGCGCTGGCGCGCATCACCGCCGCCGTGGCCGAAGCGGGCGCCAACATCGAAGAGGTGCATCACCAGCGCGCCTTCACCACCCTGTCGGTACAGAACGCCGAGGTGGAACTGGTGCTGCAGACACGTAACCATGCGCACATCGACGCGGTGACGGCACGGCTGCGCGCGCAGGGCTTCGAGGCCCAGGCGTATTAACGCCCGCGGCAACTCGCGTGCTACATTGCCGACCCATGCGCTCGAACGCCTACTTTTTTGCGTATTTCTGCATCTCTCGCCGCCCCGGCGCAGGAGAGGCCAGCGCCTAGGCAGCAAACGAAAGCGCAGACCGAATCCCCAAACCGCCGGGCCCTCCCCCGGCGGTTTTTTTTCGCCTGCCTGCCAACCCGAGTTCAACAAAATCCACCGGAGAAATCGCGATGAATGCCGTGCAAACAAACGCCCTCGAAGGCTGGGCTGCGCCCGCCGACCGGACCAGCCAGACCGACGACGAGCGCATTGAAAACGTGACGCCGTTGCCGCCGCCCGAGCACCTGATCCGCTTTTTCCCGGTGCGCGGCACACCCGTCGAAGAGTTGGTGGGCAGCACGCGCCGACGCATTCGCGACATCATCAGCGGCAGCGACGATCGCTTGCTGGTCATCATCGGGCCGTGTTCCATCCATGACCCCGCGGCCGCGCTCGACTACGCCCGCAAGCTCAAGGTCGAGCGCGAGCGGCACGCCCACACGCTGGAGATCGTGATGCGCGTGTACTTCGAGAAGCCGCGCACCACGGTCGGCTGGAAAGGCCTCATCAACGACCCCTACCTCGACGAGAGCTTTCGCATCGACGAAGGCCTGCGCATCGCGCGCCAGCTGCTCATGGAGATCGGGCGCCTGGGGCTGCCTTCGGGCAGCGAATTCCTCGACGTGATCTCGCCGCAATACATCGGTGACCTGATCTCTTGGGGCGCGATCGGTGCGCGCACCACCGAAAGCCAGGTCCACCGCGAGCTGGCCTCGGGCATCAGCGCGCCGATCGGCTTCAAGAACGGCACCGACGGCAACCTCAAGATCGCGGTCGATGCCATTCATTCGGCGAGCCAGCCGCACCACTTCCTGTCGGTCCACAAGAACGGCCAGGTCGCGATCGTCCAGACGCGCGGCAACCAGGACTGCCACGTCATCCTGCGCGGCGGCAAGGCGCCGAACTACGACGCGCAAAGCGTGGGCACGGCCTGCGCCGAGTTGGCCGCCGCCAAGCTGTCGGCGACCTTGATGGTCGACTGCTCGCATGCCAACAGCAGCAAGCAACACCAGAAACAGCTCGACGTGGCGCGCAACATCGCCGAGCAGCTCGCCGGCGGCAGCCGGCAGGTGTTCGGCGTGATGGTCGAGAGTCATCTGCAGCCGGGCGCGCAAAAGTTCACGCCCGGCGCGGACGACCCGGCGCGGCTCACCTACGGCCAGAGCATCACCGACGCGTGCATCGGCTGGGACGATTCACTGGCGGTGCTGGATGTGCTGAGCCATGCGGTGAAGGCACGGCGCGGTCGAGGCGGCGCGGCGGCGACGTGATGCCAACGCGGGCCTGGCTGCATCGCGAACTCGTGGCTGAGCCGGGTCGACAGTCCGCAGGGACTCTCGGCTGATCCAGCTCAGTCTTGCTGGCGCTGCAGGCGCTCGCTCTTCCAGTACACGTCGTCGCCGCCCAGGCCGTCGAGGTTGGCGCGGTTCAACACCCGCGCGAGCACGAACAGCAGATCGGAGAGGCGGTTGAGATAGTGGCGCGGAGCGGCCCGCACGGCGTCGACAGCCGTCAGCGCCACCACCGCCCGTTCGGCGCGCCGTGCCACGGTACGCCCGACATGCGCGATGGCCGCACTGCGCGTGCCCGCCGGCAAGATGAACTCCAGCAAGCGCGGCAGCGCGGCGTTGTAATGCGCCAGCGCCTCGTCCAGACGCAACACGGCGTCTTCCTTGAGCAGCTCGAAGCCGGGAATAGACAGCTCACCCCCAAGGTTGAAAAGCTCGTGCTGAATGACGACGAGCAGCTCGCGCACGTCGTCGGGCAGCGGCTCGGCGAGCAGTACGCCGAGCGTTGAATTCAGCTCGTCGACGTCTCCCATCGCCTGCACGCGCAAATGGTCCTTGGGCACGCGCGAGCCGTCGCCGAGGCCCGTGGTGCCGTCGTCGCCGGTGCGCGTGGCGATCTGGGTCAAGCGGTTTGCCATGGGCGCATGCTAGCAAGGCGGCGCTCGGCCAGCGCTCTTTCTAGAATGTCACTTCCAACACTGGCAGCCGCCAAGGAGATTGCGATGAACGCGCCGAACGACTTGCGCTCGCTGACCACACCGCGGCTGGACCCGCGGCCGGTGCCCCCCGCCATGGTCGAAGCGCTGAAGGCGCGCTTCGGTGAACGCTGCTCGACCGCGCGCGCAGTGCGCGAACAGCATGGTCGAGACGAATCGCCGTTCGACGTGCCCCCGCCCGACGCGGTGGTCTACGCACTCACGACCGAAGACGTTGCCTTCACCGTCGCACTCGCGCAGCAGCACGGCGTCCCAGTCATCCCGTTCGGCGTGGGCTCGTCGCTCGAGGGTCATCTGCTCGCGGTGCAAGGCGGTGTGAGCATTGATCTGTCGCGCATGAACGCGGTGCTGCGCGTGAATGCCGAGGACCTGACGGCCACGGTCGAGGCCGGCGTCACGCGCAAGCAGCTCAACGAGGCGATCCGTCATGAGGGCTTGTTCTTCCCGATCGACCCCGGCGCCGACGCCACGCTCGGCGGCATGGCCGCCACGCGCGCCAGCGGCACGAACGCGGTGCGCTACGCGACGATGCGCGAGAACGTGCTGGGCCTCGCGGTCGTCACCGCCAGCGGCGAGGTGGTGCGCACCGGCTCGCGCGCGAGAAAGAGCAGCGCCGGCTACGACCTGACGCGTCTGTTCGTCGGCAGCGAGGGCACGCTCGGCGTCATGACCGAGATCACGCTCAGGCTCTACCCGCTGCCCGAGGCGATCAGTGCTGCGGTGTGCCACTTCCCCGACATCGACGCGGCGGTGCGCGCGACCATCCAGATCATCCAGATGGGCGTGCCGATCGCGCGCTGCGAACTGCTCGACGCGCATGCCATTCGCGCCGTCAACGCGCACGACAAGCTGGGCCTGCACGAGTCGCCGATGCTGCTGATGGAGTTCCACGGCAGCCCGGCAGGCGTGAAGGAGCAGGCCGAGACGGTGCAGGCCATCACGGCCGACTGCGGCGCGGGCGGCTTCCAGTGGGCGACCACGCCGGAAGAGCGCACGCGGCTGTGGGCAGCGCGCCACCACGCGTATTTCTCGGCGTTGCAGACGCGCCCCGGCTGCCGTGCCGTCACCACCGACACCTGCGTGCCGATCTCGCGGCTGGCCGAGTGCATCAACGACACCGTGGCCGAGGTCGACGCCAGCGGCATTCCGTACTTCATCGTCGGCCATGTCGGGGACGGCAACTTTCATGTCGGCTACCTGATCAACCCCGCCGCGCCGCACGAACGCGATACCGCCGAGCGGCTCAACCGTCAGCTGGTCGAGCGCGCACTGGCGATGGAGGGAACGTGCAGCGGCGAGCACGGCATCGGGCTGCACAAGATGGGTTTCCTGCAAGACGAAGCCGGCATCGGCGGCGTGGCGCTGATGCGCGCGATCAAGCACGCGCTCGACCCTCGCAACATCATGAACCCGGGCAAGATCTTCGAGTTCTGACCCGGCTCAGCCCTCGCCGGGCCGCCGGCGCATGGGGGCCCCGTCTCTCAGCTCAGGCCACACTCACGCCAGGCAGACTTCCACCCGGTCGCGCCCGTGCGCCTTGGCGAGCGTCAGGGCGCGGTGGGCACGGACCGCGAGCGCGGTGGCTTCGACGTCGCTGCCGTGGATGGCCACCGCGACGCCGACGCTTACCGTAAGCGGTTCGACGGCCCAGACGAGTTCATCCATCGCGCAGTGGGTGCGTTCGGCGGCCGCGGTTGCGCCGCTGGCGTCGGTCATTGGCAGGATCACGCCGAACTCGCCCGCGCCGAAATGCGCCAGCACGTCGTGCGCGCGCAGCGTGCCCTCCAGCGCGAGCGCAACCTGCTGCAGCGCCTCATCGCCGCGCACGTGGCCATGCAGATCATTGAAGTGCTTGAAGTGGTCAAGGTCAACGGCCAGCAGCGCCAGGTTGCCGCCGTGACGGCCCCACCGCGCCCATTCTTCGAGCAGCCGGCGCTCGAAGGCCTGGCGGTTCCACACACCGGTCACGTCGTCGGTGCTGCCTTGCGCCTCGAGCAGGGTGCGCGCGCGCCGCAGTTCGAGCTGTGCGACGACCTGTTCGGCGAGCAGGCGAAGCGCCTCCTGCTGCCGCTTCGACAGGCGCCTGGGCTCGCGGCCCAGCACGCAGAGCGTTCCGATCGGCCAGCCTTCGGGGGTGACGAGCGGTGCTCCGGCATAGAAACGCCAGCCCGCTGCCGCGCCGATGGCCGGATGGGCGGCAAACCGCGCGTCGCCGCGCTGGTCTTCGAGCAAGAGCAATTCGTCGGGCTCGAGGATCGCGCTTGCGCACGGCGCATTGGTGCGCGGCGCGCTCTCGGCGTCGAAGCCCAGACGCGACTTGAACCACAGGCGGTCGCGGTCAACCAGGGAGATGAGCGACGTGCTAGCGCCGCAGAACCATGCGGCCAGCGAGGCAAGCGCGTCGAACGCCGGCTCGGCGGTGGTATCGAGCACGCCGTAGCGGTAGAGCGCGGCAAGGCGCTGGCCCTCAGCATCGCCGAGCGGCGAGCCGTCCGACGCGATCCCCGATCGGTCTTGGTTGCGAAGCTCGGCCATTGCTCACTCCTGCGCACGCAGTGACGGCCCGCCATGGACCGCCGGTTGCACACCTCGCAGGGGATTGCCCCGCGCCCCTCTCGCCCTTGCCCTTGCCGCAGCGCTTGGGTCGCTGCGCCGCGTTCGTGCAGCGCGTGCCCTCATTCGGAGGGCGCGGCGACGCTCCATTTCTTGGTGACCTGCCCGTCGGCATCGACGCTTTCCATGTGCGCATCAAAGCCCCACAGCCGCGCCACGTGCTTGAGCACTTCATGCGTCTGCTCGCCGAGCGGGCGGTCGTTGTGCTGCAGGTGCCGCAGTGTGAGCGAGCGATCGCCGCGGCGGTTGACATTCCAGACCTGGATATTGGGCTCGCGCTGGCCGAGATCGTATTGGCGCGACAGCGCTTCGCGCACCTTGCGGTAGCCGCTTTCGTCGTGGATGGCGGAGATTTCAAGCTCGGGCTGCTTGTCGTCGTCGAGCACGGCGAACAGGCGCATCTCACGCATGAGGTGGGGCGAGAGGTACTGACCGATGAAGCTCTCGTCCTTGAAGTTACGCATGGCGTGGTCGATCGTCTGCAGCCAGTCCGCGCCAGCGATACCGGGGAACCAGTGGTGGTCTTCCTCGGTGGGTTTTTCGCAGATGCGCTTCAAGTCGGTGTACATCGCAAAGCCGAGCGCATACGGGTTGATACCGCTGTAGCCCGGGTGGCCGACCGGCGGCTGGTAGATCACATTGGTATGCGACTTGAGCCACTCCACCATCATGCCGTCGGCCAGGTGACCGTTGTCGTACATGGTGTTGAGCAGGCGGTGGTGCCAGAAGGTCGCCCAGCCTTCGTTCATGACCTGGGTCTGGCGCTGCGGATAAAAATACTGCGCCACCTTGCGAACGATGCGCACCACTTCTCGCTGCCAGGGTTCGAGCAGCGGTGCGTTCTTTTCGATGAAGTACAGCAGGTTCTCCTGCGGCTCCTCGGGGTAGCGCCGCGCTTCGGACTCCTCGGCGGCGCGCTCAGCGCGCCTGGGCAGCGTACGCCACATGTCGTTGACCTGCTGCTGCGCATAGGCCTCGCGCTCGACACGCCGGGCCTGTTCCTGCGCGAGCGACAGCTTGGTGGGGCGCCGGTAACGGTCGACGCCGTGGTTCATGAGTGCGTGGCAGCTGTCGAGCAGGTTCTCGACGGCTTCAAGGCCGCGGCGCTCCTCGCATTCGGCGATGTAGTTCTTGGCGTAGACCAGATAGTCGATGATCGACGACGCGTCGGTCCACATGCGAAACAGGTAATTGCCCTTGAAGAAACTGTTGTGCCCGTAGGCGGCGTGCGCGATCACCAGCGCCTGCATCGCCATCGAGTTTTCTTCCATCAGATAACTGATGCAAGGGTTGGAATTGATGACGATTTCGTAGGCCAGACCCATGTGGCCGCGGCGGTAGTTCTTTTCGGTGGCGATGAACTCCTTGCCATAGCTCCAATGCCGGTAATTCACCGGCATGCCCACCGACGCATAAGCGTCCATCATCTGCTCGGCGGTGATGATCTCGAGCTGGTTGGGGTAGGTGTCCAGGCCGTAGCTCCTGGCGGTGCTGCGAATGACGTCGTGGTACTGGTCGATGAGCTCGAAGGTCCAGTCGCTCGTGCTCGGCAGCACGTGCTTGGCGCGCGGCGGCGCCTGGATATCGCTGGCACGAAGCGGCTTCGGGGCGCCGAGCGGGTCGGGGCGATCAAGTGCCGTGAACAGGTCGGGCGTCGCGGGTGCGGGCGCCGCGGGTGCCGTTGCAGAGCGCTTCATGAAGCACCTTCCTTCTTGAACAATTCGCGAAACACCGGGTAGATGTGCGAAGGCTCGAGCACCTTGCGCATCGCGAAGTGCGCATGGGCTTCGGCGAGCTGGGCGTATTCCTCCCAGAGATTCTGCTCGGGTTCGGCCACTTGCACGTAGGCGAAATAGCGGCACAGCGGCAGCAGCTGATCGGCAACGATCTCGCGGCAACGGCCGCTGTCGTGGTGCCAGTTGTCGCCGTCGCTGGCCTGCGCGCCGTAGATGTTCCACTGGCTGGTGGGGTAACGGTTGCGGATGATCTCTTCCATCAGCACCAGCGCGCTCGACACCACCGTACCGCCGGTCTCGGTGGAGTGGAAGAAGCCTTCTTCATCGACTTCCTGCGCCTGCGTGTGATGGCGAATGAACACCAGCTCGATGTGCTCGTAGTGGCGCGTCAAGAAAAGATAGAGCAGGATGAAAAAGCGCTTTGAAAGATCCTTGCGTGCCTCGTCCATCGAGCCCGACACGTCCATCAGGCAGAACATCACTGCCTTGGTGGTGGGCACCGGGACGCGCACGCGGTTGCGGTAGCGAAGGTCGATCGGGTCGAGGTAGGGAATGCGCGCCACCTTCTGGCGCAGCACGTCGATCTGCGCCTCCAGCTCCTTGATTTCGCGCTGGCGAAGCTCGTGGCCCGGGTCGAGGTCGACCCAGCCACTGTCCAGCCGTGCATGCTTGCGCAGGCTGGCGAGTTGTGCCTCCAGGTGGCGCAACTCGCGCCGCGTGTCGGCGCCCAGCGCAATGCGCCGGCCGATGGCGCCGCGCATCGAGCGCACGATATGCAGGTTGCTGGCGCTGCCATCGCTGGTGAATCCGGCGCGCCGGGTCTTGTACTCGGGCACTTCGGCGAGATCGGTCTTCACGAGGTTGGGCAGTGCCAAGTCGTCGAAGAACACCTGCATGAACTCTTCGCGGCTCAGGTGGAAGACGAAGTCGTCGTCTCCTTCGCCCGAGTCGCTCGCCTGCGAGCCGCCCCCGCCCTGGCCGCCCTCGGGCCGCTTGATGCGGTCGCCGCGCACGTATTCCTTGTTGCCGGGGTGGACCGTCTCGCGCGTGCCGCCCGTGCCGTGGCCGAACAGCGGCTCGGAGACGTCGCGCTTGGGCAGGTGGATGTCTTCGCCCTTTTCGATGTCGCGAATGCCGCGCCCGGCCACCGCCTTGCGCACGGCCTCGCGAATCTGCGTCTTGTGACGGCGCAGGAAGCGCTCGCGGTTGCCGATCGACTTGTTCTTGCCGGCAAGCCGGCGGTCGATGATCTGTTGCAGCGCCATGCATCCTCGCTGGTATGACCTCCGCCTAGCTGCTCTTTCTCACGCGCAAGTACCACTCGCACAGCAGCCGCACCTGTTTGGGTGTGTAGCCCTTTTCAACCATGCGGTTGACAAAGTCCTCGTGCTTCCTTGCCTCGTCAGCGCTGGCCTTGGCATTGAAGCTGATGACCGGCAGAAGTTCCTCGGTGTTGGAGAACATCTTCTTCTCGATCACCGTGCGCAGCTTCTCGTAGCTCGTCCACGACGGGTTGTTGCCGGCGTTGTTGGCGCGCGCGCGCAGCACGAAGTTGACGATCTCGTTGCGGAAGTCCTTGGGGTTGGAGATGCCCGCGGGCTTTTCGATCTTCTCGAGCTCGCCGTTGAGCGAGCCGCGATCGAACACCTCGCCGGTGTCGGTGTCGCGGTACTCCTGGTCCTGAATCCAGTAGTCGGCGTAGGTGACATAGCGGTCGAAGATATTCTGACCGTACTCGCTGTAGCTCTCGAGGTAGGCGGTCTGGATTTCCTTGCCGATGAACTCGGCATAGCGTGCGCCCAGGAACTCCTTGATGAAACCGAGATAGCGAGTCTCGGTCTCGGCCGGGAACTGCTCGCGCTCGATCTGCTGCTCTAGCACGTACATCAGATGCACCGGATTGGCGGCCACCTCGCTACTGTCGAAGTTGAAAACCTTCGACAGGATCTTGAACGCAAAGCGCGTCGAGACCCCGCTCATGCCTTCGTCGACGCCGGCGTAGTCGCGGTACTCCTGGTAGCTCTTGGCCTTGGGGTCGGTGTCCTTCAAGCTTTCGCCGTCGTAGACCAACGCCTTGCTGAACAGCGACGAGTTCTCCGGCTCCTTCAGGCGCGACAGCACCGCGAACTGCGCCATCATCTTGAGCGTGCCCGGCGCGCACTTCGCGTGCATGAGCGACGATCCGCGGATCAGCTTCTCGTAGATCTTCACCTCTTCATTGATGCGCAGGCAGTACGGCACCTTCACGATGTAGATGCGGTCGAGGAAGGCCTCGTTGTTCTTGTTGTTGCGAAACGCCTTCCACTCGCTCTCGTTGCTGTGGGCGAGGATGATGCCGTCGAAGGGGATCGCACCGAACCCCTCGGTGCCCTTGAAGTTGCCTTCCTGCGTGGCCGTGAGCAGCGGGTGCAGCACCTTGATCGGCGCCTTGAACATCTCGACGAATTCGAGCAGGCCCTGGTTGGCCAGGCACAGGCCACCCGAGAAGCTATAGGCGTCGGGATCGTCCTGCGCAAAGGTCTCGAGCTTGCGGATGTCGACCTTGCCCACCAGCGAGCTGATGTCCTGATTGTTCTCGTCGCCCGGCTCGGTCTTGGACACACCGATCTGCTTCAAGATCGACGGGTGGCGCTTGACGACCTTGAACTTGCGGATGTCGCCGCCGTATTCGTCCAGCCGCTTGACCGCCCACGGGCTCAGGATGCGGTGGAGGTAGCGTGAAGGGATGCCGTATTCCTTCTCGAGGATCGGCCCGTCTTCCAGCGCATCGAACAGCCCCAGCGGTGACTCGTTCACCGGCGAGCCTTTGATGGCGTAGAACGGCACGTCCTGCATCAGCAGCTTGAGTCGCTCGGCGATCGAGCTCTTGCCGCCGCCCACCGGGCCAAGCAGGTAGAGGATCTGCTTTCTTTCCTCCAAGCCCTGCGCGGCATGGCGGAAGTAGGAAACGACCTGCTCGATCGCGTCCTCCATGCCGTAAAACTCGGCAAAGGCCGGGTAGCGCTTGATCACCTTGTTGGCGAACAGGCGCGACATCCTCGGATCGTTGCGCGTGTCGACGAGTTCGGGCTCGCCAATCGCCCTCAGCATGCGCTCGGCCGCTGTGGCGTAGGCCACCGGCTCCCGCTTGCAGATATCGAGATATTCCTCGAGGGTGAATTCCTCTTCACGGCTGCGCTCGTAGCGCGCTGCAAAGCTGCTGATCACATCCATCGTGTCCTCCATGTAAAGCTCAGGTGGCGGCGTCGCCACGTGGTCGCCTTCGCCCTTTGAAGGTCTGACCACTGTGCGGCGCTACCGCTGCCATTGATCCTACAGAAAACCCCTGAGTCGAAGCGAACAAACCGGAACCACCATGCGTCTCCCATACGTCGGGGACGTGATTGAGGATGCGCCTGCCGGCCAACATGTTGCAAGCAACGCGCGCGCAGCCTTTCACGTTGCCAGGGCAAACATCAGGCCTGCAAGCTTGGACCGTGAAGCACTCACGGGAGTTCAACCGCGGCCGGTGCGCTCGAGCGGCGCCGCAACGCGGCTCAGCCGCGCAGCTTGTCCAGCAAACCCGAGAGTTCGTCGAGCGAGCCGAAGGCAATCGCGACTTCGCCTTGCTCCCCGCGCTTGCTGCGGCTCTTGATGCGAATCTCGACCGCGGCGGTGAGCCGGTCAGCGAGTTCTTCTTCAAGCCGCGTGATGTCGCGCGACTTGGCCTGCTTGCCGCGCAGCAGCTGCGTCTGCCGTCCGCCCGCGGTAGCGCGCGCCACCAGCCGCTCGGCGTCGCGCACCGTCATCTTGCGCGCAACGATCTCGTGGCCGGCGGTGATCTGCTGGGCGCGCTCGAGCGCCAGCAACGCGCGCGCATGCCCCATGTCAAGGTCGCCGGCCATCAACATCTGCTGCACCGGCTCGGCCAGGTTGAGCAGGCGCAACAGGTTGCTGGCAGCGCTGCGTGAGCGGCCGACCGCCTGCGCCGCCTGTTCGTGGGTGAGGCCAAACTCGTCGGTCAGCCGCTTGAGTCCCTGCGCTTCCTCGAGCGGGTTCAGGTCCTCGCGCTGCATGTTTTCGATGAGGGCCATGACCGCAGCCGATTCGTCGGACACGTCCTTGACGAGCACCGGCACCTCGGCGAGCCCGGCCAGGCGCGCGGCACGAAAGCGCCGCTCGCCCGCGATGATCTCGTAGCCTCCTTCGGCCACCGGTCGCACCAAAATCGGCTGCATCACACCCTGGCTCTTGATGCTCTCGGCCAGCTCGTAGAGCGATCCTTCGTCCATGCGGGTGCGCGGCTGATACTTGCCAGGGCGCAGCCGCTCGAGGGCCAACACGGTCGGCGCCGCGTTCAGCTCAGAATGGGCCGCCGACTCCCGGACCTTGGGGCCGAGCAATGCTTCGAGGCCGAGGCCGAGGCCTTTGAGTTTTTTGGTCGCCATGCGGCATTCTCCGTGACCGGCCCGACGGGGCGCGGTCGGTTTGCGTTCATGCCTTGATAAGTGCGTCGAGCAGCGCCAACCCTGCGGGCCAGTCGCCGAGCCCGGAGTCGCCGTTGAGGTGGCCGCGCGGGCCGGCCGCCACCAGCGTGGCGCCCCAGGCTTGCGCCATGGCACCGGCGCGCTCCGCGCTGCAATAGGGATCGTCGCTGCTCATCACCAGGGTCGAGGCGAACGGCAGCCGCTGCCACGCGACCTTCCGCCACGCAGCGATCTGCGGTGGCACATCGGCACGCTCGACGTCGGGCGGCGCGACCAGCAGCGCGCCGCACACCGTGGCGGCGTGGCGCGTGTGCGCTGCCCAGGCCGCAACGAGTTGACAGCCCAAGCTGTGCGCCACCAGGCAGCAAGGCCCAGCACAATAAGCGGCGTCGAGCAGCACCTCCTCTAGCCGCGCCATCCAGTCGCCGCGCAGTGGCCACTGCCAATCGCCCTGTTCGACGCGGACGTGGCCGTGCTGGCGCTCCCAGTGAGTCTGCCAATGCGCCTCGCCACTGTTCTGCCAGCCGGGCAGCAGCAGGATCGCAACGGAATCGGTCGCCATGCCGCGAGCCCGCTCAGCGCGCCAGCGGCAGCACGATGCGGTTTTCGCGCAGTGGACCGCGCCTGAGCGCCGCTTCAGCGGTCGCGCCGCGAACGGCCAGGCGGCTGGCGACCGGAGCCGCACAGGTGCCGCTGGCGCGCCACTGCAAGGCCACGGCCAGCTGGCCCTCGGCAATGTCGCCGAGCGGCTTGCCCAGGTCGTCCGCGGCGCCGCACTCCGCCGCAAGGCCGTCGGCATAGTCGCCGAAGCCCTTGGCGTTGATTCCCTTGAACTCGATCGGGAAATAGGAGATGCCGCAGTTGTCCTTGGCGGTAAAGCCATACGGCTTGCCGCAGGTCTGGCTGCCGACCAGGCGCACGTCGATGTCGACGCCGCGCAGGCCGTTGACGATCGATTCGCTCGCCGAGCAGGTCGAGCCGCTGGTCAGCACGAACACCCGCGCCAGGCCGAGCGTGGGCAGCGGCGCGGACGTGGTGCAGCTGAACGCAGCATCGAGGTCGCAACTGGTGTCGTAGAACGGCGTGGCCGCATCGGCACTGCTGGAGTCGGCGCTGCGCTTGTCGCTGTACTGCAGGCGCTCGAACACCTTGCCGGTGGTGCGCTCGGTGCCGGCGATCATGGCGGCGAGCTGGCTGGCGATGTAGAGATAGCCACCGCCGTTGTAGCGCACGTCGAGCACCAGGTCGCTGATGCCGGCGAGCTTGAAGCCGTTGACTGCGGCGATCAGTGGCGCCTCGGCCGTGGCGAGGTGGTCGTTGAACAGCAGATAGCCGACCTTGGCGCCACCGACGTCCAGCACCTTGGCGACCAGCACCGGTTGCTTGACGACCGCAGCCGCCGCCAACGACAGAACGGGAAGGACGCTGCCGGCGCGGCTGAAGCGCAAGCTCGAACTCACCGCTGCGGTGGGAAACAGCGCGGCCTGGAGCACGTCGATCTCGGCTTGCGTCGCGACGTCGGCCGAGACGCCGTTGGCCGACAGCAAGGTGTCGCCGCGCTGCAGGCCGGCTGCGGCGGCCGGCGAGCCGGTCTCGATGTAGGCGATGCGGATGTCGCGCGGCGGCGTGACTGAGCCGAACGTGAACTCGATGCCGTAACCCAGCACGATGCCCGACTGCGACAACTCGCGCCACTGGCGGGTTGGGTAGGTGAAGCTGAAAGCATCCTTGCGCTTGCCGGAGGCGGTGAACACGGGCGACTCGAGCGCTTCGAAGTAGGCGTCGATGGACGGGTAGAAGCCGGCGCTCGTATCCGCGCTGTAGGCCGCGGCCGTGGCGTCCACGATGGGCACCTCGCCATACCAAAGGTAGGCATCGTTGAAGTAGCTGCGCAGCCAGCGCTTCTCGTCGGCGAGGCTCCCCGCACGCGGGGTGACGCTGGCGTCGGCACGCCACGGATTGTTGGGCGAGCAATGCTGCGCGAGCGAGGCCGTCGGCGGCGACGAAGCATCGGCGGGTGCAGCGCTGCCACCCCCACCGCCGCCGCAGGCACCGAGCAACGCCGCGGCGACGGCCAGCCCGAGCCAGCGCGTCATTGACGAAGGCCGTTCACCACTGAAGCCGTATGAGGCGCATTGCATGAGACCGGTCCTCGCCGCGTGAAAGAGTGGCGCGAATTCTAGGGGTCGATACCACCGCGTTGAGAG
>NZ_JANMWL010000082.1:0-5911 GCF_031393925.1 Methylibium sp.
GATCGCCCATTGGCGAGCGGTGCTCATGCGGTTATTTCCACGGAGTCATTCATGCCCAGCAAGATGATCGTTAGCGCTGCCAGCGCACTGTGTCTCGCGGCAACCCTGTTGCCCGCTCATGCTCAAGTGCCTACGGTGCGCATCCCCGAAGCAGTTGCCGACTGGTACAACGCCGGCGACAAATTTGTTCAAGAGTCGCAAAAGCAAAAAGTCAACGAACGCAAGGCCAAGAACGTCATCCTTTTCATCGGAGATGGCATGGGCGTGTCCACGGTGACCGCCGCGCGCATCCTGGAAGGGCAGATGAAGGGCAAGCCCGGTGAAGAGAACCGGCTGTCGTTCGAGACCTTCCCGAACCTGGCGTTGTCGAAGACCTACTCTGCCGACCAGCAGACCTCCGACTCCGCGCCGACGATGACCGCGATGGTCACGGGCTACAAGGCTCGCGAGGGGCAGTTGTCGGTCAATCACACGACGGCCCGCGGCGAGTGCAACGCCGACACCATCGCGCGCAATTCCGTCAAGACCATCCTCGAATACGCAGCCGAAGCCGGCAAGGCGACGGGGGTCGTGTCCACTGCCCGTTTGACCCACGCCACCCCGGCCGCGACCTACTCGCACACCTCGGTGCGTGACTGGGAGGCCGACGCCAACATGCCCACGACGTCGGTTGCGGGCTACCCCTGCCGCAACGCGCCTGGCGCGGTAAAAGACATCGCGCGGCAGCTGATCGAAGTGTCGCCCGCTGTGCGAAGCAGCCTCAAGGTGGCGATCGGCGGTGGGCGGACCTACTTCCTGCCCTCGGTGAAAAACGGTGCAAATTTCTTCGACCCTGAGTACCCCACGACGCGCGGCCGCCGTGCCGATGGCCGTGACTTGACGCAGGAATGGGTCGCCACGCGCGGGCCGGGTGCTGCCTATGCGTGGAACAAGGCGCAGTTCGACGCGATCAATCCGGAGACGACGACGCACCTGCTCGGCTTGTTCGAGCCCTCGCATGTCCAGTTCGAGGCCGACAAGGCAGCCGATCGCGCAGGCGAGCCGACGCTGACCGAGATGACCACCAAGGCCCTCCAGATGCTCGAGAAGGAGCGTGGTGGCTACTTCCTGCACGTCGAGGGCGGTCGTATCGACCACGCGCACCACAACGGCAACGCGAAGCGTGCCTTGATCGAGACCGTCGAATTCTCCAATGCGATCCGCAAGGCCATCGAGATGACGGATCCCGAGGAGACCCTGATCATCGTCAGCGCAGACCATAGCCACACCTTCACGATCGCTGGCTATCCGGCGCGCGGCAACGACATCTTGGGTATCTCGAAGGGAGTTCCGCAGCGCGATGGTGACGGTCAGATCTCCGATGTGGACAGCAACGGCCTGCCCTACACCACGCTTGGCTACCAGAATGGCCCCGGCTACCGTGCGGGCGGACGCCCGATGCTGACCGACGCGATCACCACGCAGCTCGACTTCCTGCAGGAAGCAGCGATTCCGCTCGGCTCCGAGACGCATGCCGGCGAGGACGTCGCGATCTACGCCAAGGGACCGAAGGCCCACCTGGTGCGTGGCTCGATGGAGCAGAACTGGATCTTCCACGTGATGCGCGAGGCTTTCGGCTTCAACTGAGCCATTGGCCTTTGAACAGCGGGCGACCGAGGAGACTCGGCCGCCTTTTTTCCTGATCAGCGACTGTCATCATGTTCATTCAATACGTCATCCAGCAGCCTTTGCGGGCAGCCTCTTTGCTCGTTGCCTTGCTGGCCACCACGACGACGTACGCGCATGGGCGCGTCGGCGAGCATGGGCGCCCGGATCAGATGACGCCACCTGTACGAGTTTCATCAGGACCCACGTCGACGCCGCAACCTGTTGTTGCGCGGTATCGAGTGACCCATACGGATCGCGTGACGCGAACCGGGCCGCAGGTCAAACGACTGGAGTGGCTGTTCGTTCGCGATAACGACACCGTGGCGCTGATCAAGGGTCGCGTCGAGGACATCTGGCGCCGCGCTGCCGACGGCTGCATCAGCTTTGAGCGCGTGTTGCATGACGACCAGCGCGTGATCGACTACTCCTGCGGCGAACTCCGCAGCTTGGGCGTGACGCCAAGCTGGGCTGCCCTCTCGACCTTCGTCGACGAGAACGAGATCGCGGCGATGAAGCGCCTGGGCAGCACGGGCACTGGCGATGCCCGCCGCATCCGCTACGCCGCTGCAACGCCGAATCAGGCTCGGGCGGCTTCCTGGTCACCTGCGCTGAATCTACCGACCCTGCTGACGCGCCGGATCGGTCGCCATGCCGAGTTGCGCTTCGAGCTCGTGGAGTGGCACGCCCAGGCGCCGGCCGGATGGCCCGCCCCGGCAATGCGCGCGGCGGACTATCTGCGCATCGACGCAGCGGACTTCGGCGATATGGAGTACGACCCGATCGTCCGCAAGGCCGAGGCGCTGGATGTGAAGGCTGGCTGGCGCGTGGCGCACCGTCACGAGTAAGCCCCTGAAGAGCCCTAGCTTGCACGCGCGCTCGCCAGCATCAGCCTGGCCGCGATGGCAGTTCACCTAATTGGCGCGATCGTCAGCATCCGCATCGATGTGACCGGCAAAGCGGTCGGCGTCGGTGTCAGCGCGCTGTCACCCGACGCTTAGGAAGAGGCCGACGCATCGCGCCGGCCATGAGTCATGGTGACGGCGGGGCGGCCGCGTACAACCGCCCCGCGCGCCGAAGGACCGATCAGGTGGTCGCGGCGCCGCCTTCCTTCTTGGCGAGCATGCCGGCGATCGCCTCGGACACGAAGCCGAAGGCCGCGCCGATGGCCACCGACAGGATGGTCGGCACGATCGCATCGATCGGCGCCATGCCCTTGAGCAGGATCAGCCCGGCCACGCACGCAAAGCCGTACACGCTGGCCGGAATGACCGACAGCAGGCTCACATGCGCCGCGAGCACGATGACCGCAGCCCCGATGCCCACCGCCACCGGCGCCGCCAGCGCGCCGAGCGCGCCGAGTTGCCCGGCCAGCATGACCGACAGCGCACCGATCACCACGCCGAAGGACATGCACACGATGGTGGTGCGCGTACCGGCCACCTTGCCGCCGCAGTGGTAGTGGCTGGCCCAGGCCACGAAGGCCTGCCAGATCTGCACGTTCAGCGCCGCGAGCGGGCCGAGGAACAAGAAGGTCGCAACGACGGCCAGAACGGCGATTGATATCGCCAGGGCAATGAGCATGGGCATGATCTCGTCTCCTCATTTTGGAATGTCGACTAGGCGCTTGCCGGGCGGCAAGGCGCGCCGTCCCAGCGACGGCGAGCGAGTTTGTAAGCATCCGTTGCACTGGCACAAGCGCGGGTAAACGAGCCGTGTAATCCGCCGCCGCCGCGGCGGTTCGGCCGAGTCGTCCCAGATCAGAGCAGCGCGATGCGCCCGGCCGAACCGAAGCAGCCGTCAATCGACCGGTGTGAGTTTGGCGACCGACAATGCCAGCCACTTCATGCCGTGGCGGCCGAAGTTGATTTGGGCGCGAGCATCGTCGCCCATGCCTTCGAGCGTGACGATCACGCCTTCACCGAACTTGGTGTGGAACACGCCCTGGCCCGAACGAAGACCTTGCGGCGTGGTGTGCGTCAGTGCCTCGAAGGCAGCCGGCGGCGGCGCGGCACTCGGCATGCGGCCGGCGCCGATCATCCCGCCCAGGCCCGAGCCGCGCTGCCACGCCGCCTGGTAATCGCGCGCAAAGCCCGAGCCGAAACCCTGCAGCTTGGGCGTGATCCACTTCAGCGCCGCGTCGGGCAGTTCGTCGAAGAATCGGCTCTTGACGTGGTAGCGAGTCTGGCCGTGCAGCATGCGGGTCTGGCTGAAGCTCAGGTAGAGGCGCTTGCGGGCGCGCGTGATCGCCACGTACATGAGGCGACGCTCCTCCTCCAGTCCGTCGAGGTCGCTGGCCGCGTTCTCGTGCGGGAACAGGCCCTCTTCCAGGCCGGTGATGAAGACCTGGTCGAACTCCAGACCCTTGGCCGCGTGGACGGTCATGAGTTGGATCGCGTCCTGGCCGGCCTGCGCCTGGTTGTCGCCAGCCTCGAGCGAGGCGTGCGTGAGAAAAGCCGCCAGCGGCGACATGATCTCGCCGGTCTCGGCATCGGCCTGCGTCGCGGCCAGGGCGACCGCGAGCGGCATGCCCTGGGCCATGACGCCGGGCGACATGCCAGAAGGACCGCCGCGCGTCATGCCAGAAGCACCGCCGGCCTGCTCGTCCACGGGCAGTGCCACGGCGTCCTTGCCGAAGCCCTCTTGCGTGACGAAGGCCTCGGCGGCATTGACGAGTTCGTCGAGGTTCTCGAGCCGCTCGGCGCCTTCGCGCTCGTTCTTGTAGAACGCTGCGAGTCCGCTGGCCTGCAGCACGTGCTCGATGATTTCGCGCAGGGTGAAGCCTCGAGTGGCTTCGCGCATCGCGCCCACGAGCGCAGTGAAGGCGGACAGGTTCGCCCCGCCCTTGCCGGCCACAGTGCCCACGCCTTGCCACAGGCTGCGCCCGCTGGCGCGCGCGGCGTCCTGCAGTTGCTCGAGCGTGCGCGCACCGATGCCGCGGGTGGGAAAGTTGACGACGCGCAGGAAGCTGGTGTCGTCGTTGGCGTTCTCGATGAGCCGCAAATAGGCCAGCGCATGCTTGATCTCGGCGCGCTCGAAGAAGCGCAGGCCGCCGTAGACGCGGTAGGGCATGCTCGCGTTGAACAGCGCGCTCTCGATCACGCGGCTTTGCGCATTGCTGCGGTAGAGCACCGCGATCTCGCTGCGCTTGGATCCGTCGCGCAGCAGTTGGCGCGCCTCGTCGAGCAGCCACTGGGCCTCGCCGAAGTCGCTGGTCGCCTCGAACACGCGCACCGGCTCGCCTGGGCCGGCCTCGGTGCGCAGGTTCTTGCCCAGGCGGCGGGAGTTGTGCGCGATCAGTTCGTTGGCGGCGTCGAGGATGTTGCCGAACGAGCGGTAGTTGCGCTCGAGCTTGATGACCTGCTGCACGCGGAACTCGCGCTCGAAGTCGGCCATGTTGCCCACCAGCGCGCCGCGGAACGCGTAGATGCTCTGGTCGTCGTCGCCGACCGCGAGCACGTTGTTCGCCGCTGCGCCGGCCTCGCCCGGCAGCGCCGCGAACATCTTGAGCCAGGCGTACTGGATCTTGTTGGTGTCCTGGAACTCGTCGACCAGGATGTGGCTGAAGCGCCGCCGGTAATGCGCGCGCAGCTCGGCGTTGTCGCGCATCAGTTCATAGACACGCAGCAGCAGCTCGGCGAAGTCGACCACGCCCTCGCGCTGGCACTGGTCCTGGTAGGCTTGGTAGATGCGCTGCTGTGTGCGCGTGAGCTCATCGCGCACCTCGACGTCCGGCGGCCGAAGCGCGTCTTCCTTGCAGCCGGCGATGAACCGGGCGCACTGCTTGGGCACGTAGCGCTCTTCGTCCAGACTCATTGCCTTGATGACGCGCTTGACGGCCGAGACGCTGTCCTGCGCATCGAGGATCTGGAAACCCTGAGGCAGGCCGGCGAGCTTCCAGTGCGCCCTCAAGAAGCGATTGCACAGGCCGTGGAAGGTGCCAATCCACATGCCGCGTGGGTTGATCGGCAGCAATGCACCAAGCCGGGTGAGCATCTCCTTGGCGGCCTTGTTGGTGAAGGTCACCGCCATCACCCCAGCCGGCGAGACCTGGCCGGTCTGCACCAGCCAGGCGATGCGCGTGGTGAGCACGCGCGTCTTGCCCGAGCCCGCGCCCGCCAGGATGAGCGCATTGCCCTGCGGCAAGGTCACCGCCGCGAGCTGCTCCGGGTTGAGGTGGCGCAGCAGGCCGGCCGCGTTGTCCGAACGGCCGCCGAACTCATCGCGTGGTGCTGTCATCCGCCGATTCTAGGGAGCGCTTCCCGAC
>NZ_JANMWL010000083.1:0-3407 GCF_031393925.1 Methylibium sp.
GCGACGAAGTCGTTGATGTCGGGCACATGCGCCAGCACGTTGTTGGCTGCTGTCAGATCGGCGGCGCGGCCCTCGGCCACGAGCTGTTCGGCCAACTCGACGCTGAAGAACGCTTCACGGACTTCGAGGCCCTTGTCTCGCGCGGCCTGTGCGGTTCCAGTGGTGGGTTCGATGCCCAGACAGGGAATGCCCCGAGCCGTCACGTACTGCAGCAGGTAGCCGTCGTTGGAAGCCACCTCGACCACCCGCGACGAGGGGCCGAGGTCGAAGCGCTGCGCCATGTTGCCGACGTAGGCCTCGGCGTGCGCGAGCCAGCTTTGCGAAAACGAACTGAAGTAGGCGTAGTCGCCCGCGAACAGTGCGGCGTGGTGCGGGTAGTCCTCGGTCTGCACCAGCCAGCAGTTCGTGCACGCGAACACCCGCAGCGGAAACCACTTTTCGGGATCGGCGAGCTGGGCCTGCGTGACATAGGCGTTGGACGGTGGAGCGGTGCCCAGGTCGATGAACGGCAAGCTCAGCGGCGCATGGCAGTGGCGGCACTTCATGTCGGCTCTTCAGATTCCGTTGAATTCTTCGGTGATCCGAGGGTGCACCGAGTCGCGCTGCGAGATGTCGGTGAACTCCAGCGGCCAGGCAATGTTCAGCGCCTTGTCGTTCACGTTCAGCGCGCCCTCGGCCTGCGCGTCATAGGGCTTTGAGTGCAGATAGATCAATTCGCAGTCGTCGGTCAACGCCTGAAAGCCGTGCGCGAAGCCTTGCGGGATGAAGAGGCTGCGGCCATTCTCCGCGGACAGCATTTCGGCATGCCACTTCAGGAAGGTGGGTGAGCCGCGCCGCAGGTCGACGGCCACGTCGAAGATCGCGCCGCGCAGGCAGCTCACGAACTTGTCTTCGGCATGTGGCGGACGCTGGAAATGCAGCCCACGCACGGCGCCGCGTTTGCGCGTCAGGGTCTGGTTGATCTGGGCGATCGGCAGGGTAAAGCCGACCGCCGAGAGTTCGTCGGCGCAGAACAGCCGGCTGAAGAAGCCGCGCAGGTCTTCGAGCCGCTTGCGCTGCACGAGCACGAGGCCGGCCAATGGCGTCGGTATCTCAGCGAACGATGCCATGTCGGGCCTCATGCCGCAGCTGCGCTCGGGTGGGCGCCGATCTGCGCGAGGCAAACCGCACGCATGTCGTCGCCGCGGTGCCACGCCAGATGCCACTCGACCGTCTTTTCCAGCGCCTGCGCCAGGCTCCAGCGTGGCGCCCATCGCAGTTCCCTGCCTGCGCGCGAGCTGTCGAGTTTGAGGACATTTGCTTCATGCACCTGCGGCCCGCCGACATGTCGCCAGCCGGCCCCGGGCAGTCGCGCACTCAGGTGGTCGAGTATCCAGCGCACCGAGCGCACACCCTCGTCGGCGGGGCCGAAGTTCCACGCCGACGCGAAAGGTTGGCCTTGCGTGACGAGCTGTTCGGACAGCGCCAGATACCCCGACAGCGGCTCGAGCACATGCTGCCAAGGGCGCGTCGCGTCAGGGCGGCGCACATCGACGGTGCGGCGCTGGTCCAGGGCGCGGAAGAAGTCGGGGATCAGCCGGTCCTCGGCCCAATCGCCGCCGCCGATGACGTTTCCGGCGCGAGCTGTTGCGATCGCGGCACCGCCGGCCTCGAAGAACGAGGCGCGATAGGCGGCGGTGACCAGTTCGGAGCAGGCCTTGCTGCTCGAGTACGGGTCATGGCCCCCCAGCGCCTCATGCTCGCGATAGCCCCAGACCCACTCCTTGTTTTCATAGCACTTGTCGGTGGTGACGTTGACCAGCGCCTTCAGGCTGGCGCACGCGCGCGCGGCTTCAAGCAAGTTGACGGTTCCGAGGACGTTGACGGCGTAGGTTTCCACCGGGTCTGCATACGAGTGACGCACCAGCGATTGCGCCGCCAGATGGAACACAACGTCGGGAGCCGCGGCGCACATCGCGGCCTTCAACGCGGCCGCGTCGCGAACGTCGGCCACCGTGTGCGTCGCGAGACCTTCAGCGACCCGGCCGACCGTGAACAGGTTCGGATCCGTCGGCGGCGCGGTGGAGTAGCCGTGAACCACCGCGCCCTCGCTTTGCAGCCACAAAGACAGCCACGAGCCTTTGAAGCCGGTGTGGCCGGTCACGAAGACCGGTCTGCCACGCCAGAACTGCGGGTTCATGACCACATCTTCCACGGCGCCTGACCCGACGCCCAGAGTTGCTCGAGATGGGTCTTGTCGCGCAGCGTGTCCATCGGTTGCCAGAAACCGTCGTGTTCGAACGCCATCAGCTCACCGGACGCCGCAAGCTGATTCAGCGGATCCCCCTCCCAGGCGGTGTGGTCGCCCTCGATATGGTCGAGGCAGGCCGGCGACAGCACGAAGAAACCGCCGTTGATCCAGCCGCCGTCGCCGCGCGGCTTCTCGATGAAACCACGCACGGCCGCCCCTTCGAGCGCGAGCGCGCCGTAGCGGCCCGGTGGCTGCACGGCGGTGATGGTGGCGAGCTTGCCGTGCGCGCGATGGAACTGCGTCAGACGGTCGATGTCGATATCCGCCACGCCGTCGCCATAGGTGAAGCAGAAGGCATCTTCACCGGCGACATGTTCGGCCACGCGCTTGAGGCGCCCGCCCGTCATGGTCGCGTCGCCGGTGTCGACGAGCGTGACCTTCCACGGCTCGGCCTTTCGCTGGTGCACGCGCATCTCGTTGTCCTGCATGTCGAAGGTGACGTCCGACATGTGCAGGAAGTAGTTTGCGAAGTACTCCTTGATGACGTAACCCTTGTAGCCGCAGCAGATGACGAAGTCGTTGATGCCGTGGGCGGAGTACATCTTCATGATGTGCCACAGGATCGGCTTGGCGCCGATCTCGATCATCGGCTTGGGCTTCAGGTGCGTTTCCTCGGATATCCGGGTGCCGAGTCCACCGGCCAAGATGACTGCTCTCAATGCCTCTCTCCAGGGGTAACGCGGACTCCGCGATCGGGCCGCCATGGGGTTTGTGCTGCCGCTTTGCGGCTCTAAGCGCGACGAATCAACCAGTGGCTTATCAGCGAACGCGTGAAGAATTCCGAAGATCGGCTTCCGCGGCCTGGGCCATGCCGGCTATGACGTCATCGACATGGCTCCGCGCCTGCCATCCAAGAACCCGGTGGGCGCGCGATGGGTCGGCGGCGCCATAACGGATGTCCGACGGCCGCAGCAGAGCGCTGTCGGTGCGCACGTGGGCACGCCAACTCAACCCGAAGTGTTCGAAGGCGCGCGACACAAAGTACTCAAGCGACACCGAGCGGCCGGTGGCGATGACGAAGTCATCGAGCTGTTCCTGTTGGAGCATCAGCCACATGACCTCGACGTACTCCGGGGCCCAGCCCCAGTCTCGATGGATGTCGAGGTTTCCGAGTGAA
>NZ_JANMWL010000087.1:0-13467 GCF_031393925.1 Methylibium sp.
GACTCGTGAACACGTCGTAGACGCGTATCAGATCGTCCTCCAACGCGACCTGCCCGCAGGCGAGCAACTCGACGTCGCAGCGCAACAGCACGCCGGCATGCGCGCTGACCGCGGGCTCAGCCTTGGCCGGGCCGACCCAAGACGGCCGAGCGCCGCCTCGGGAGGCAGCACCGCAGGTGCGTGGATGTCGTCATCTCAGCGCAGGGTGTCGATCCGCGCAACCATCTCGCGCGCGAATTCGACGAATGCCAGCGCGCCTTTCGATTGCGGATCGAACACCACACCGGGCAGGCCATAGCTGGGCGCTTCGGCCAGCCGCACGTTGCGCGGAATGACGGTGTTGAATACCTTCTCACCAAAGTGCGTCTTGAGTTGCTCGCTCACCTGCTGCTGCAAGGTGATGCGCGGGTCGAACATCACCCGCAGCAAGCCGATCAGCTGCAGCTCGCGGTTGAGGTTGGCATGCACCTGCTTGATGGTGTTGACCAGGTCCGACAGGCCCTCGAGCGCGAAGTACTCGCATTGCATCGGCACCACCACGCCGTGGGCCGAGCACAGGCCGTTGAGCGTGAGCAAGCTCAGCGACGGTGGGCAGTCGATGAGCACGAAGTCGTATTCCTCCTGCACGGCGGCGAGTGCGGCCTTCAGGCGTTGCTCGCGCCGCTCGAGCGGCACCAGCTCGATCTCGGCGCCGGCCAACTCGCGGTTGGCACCGAGCACGTCGTAACCGGCCTTGGGCGAGCGCAGCCGGGCCTCGGCGATCGACGCGGACTCCAGCAGCACGTCGTAGACGGAGAGTTCCAGCGTGCGCTTATCAATGCCCGAGCCCATCGTGGCGTTGCCCTGGGGGTCGAGATCGACGGTCAGCACGCGTTGGCCGATCTGCGCCAACCCGGCAGCAAGGTTGACGGTCGTGGTGGTCTTGCCGACCCCGCCCTTCTGGTTCGCCACGCAAAAAATTCTGGCCATGGTGGTGAAACCGTCCTGGGCTGTCGAAATTCGCTATGTGAGTGACCGCTTACGCGCTGGGGCGGCGCAGAGAAAGCAGACTTTGAACGCTCGTGACCGGCCGGCCCACGAAACCGCTCGATTCTTGCGGCCACCCCTATGAAGGTCAAGAAAAGACGCTCAGCCGCTTAAAGATACCCGTGACGTGTCGTCGCGCAGCCTCATCCAAATGAGGCACCGCTGAGCCCCCAGCCCTGGAACCTGAAGACGTTCCACGTGAAACACGTCGATGTCTTCTGGCAGATCCAATATCTCTTTTTCTGGCACTTGCCCCTTCATGGCGAGCCAGACTCCGCCCTCCTTCAGCAGGGGCCGAGTGAGTGACACGAAATCCGCCAGTGAAGCGAATGCGCGCGAAACGACGACGTCCCACCCGCACGCCGCCAACGCTTCGACTCGGCCATGCACTGCCGTCAGGCGGGGCAGCCCGACCGCGCCGGCCACATGGCGGACGAAGCTCACCTTCTTGGCCACCGCGTCAACGCAGGTGACGCCCAACTGCGGGCAGGCGATGGCAAGGACGACTCCGGGAAATCCGGCCCCGCTGCCCACGTCGAGCACGTCCGCTGCGCGGTCGGCCAGATGACGATGCAAGGGGCGGACGATGGCGAGACTGTCCAGGCAATGCTGGGTCAGCATATCAGCCGGATCACGCACAGCCGTCAGGTTGTAGACGCGGCACCATTGCGAAACGAGTGCCAGATGGTGCAGCAGCTGAGCCTGCTGCTTCTCGCTCATCGCCAGGCCGAGCCCTTCGAGACCGCACCGCAGCGCCAACACGAGCGGCTGCGGCGCGGCGGAGGTCGTCATGCGGCGGCAGCGCCAACGTCGTGGTCTGCTGCGACACGCGGCAGGCGCCCCTTCTTGAGATGCACCAACAGCAGCGATATCGCGGCAGGCGTGACGCCCGAGATGCGCGACGCCTGCCCCAGCGTGGCCGGGCGCTGCGCGTGCAGCTTCTGGCGCGCCTCGTGGCTCAACGCATGGACCTGGTGATAGTCCAGATCGGCGGGCAAGACAAGCTGCTCATAGTGCGAGGCCCGCTCAATCTCTTGCTGCTGCTTGTCGATATAGCCGGCGTACTTGATGGATATTTCCAGCTGCTCAATAACCTCGTCTGCGCAACTTTCACCGAGTTCACTCCGCAGCGTTTCACGTGAAACAACGCAAGCGCTCAGTTCAGTGACGGCGTCGAAACCAACGCCTGGCCGCCGCAACAGGTCAGCCAGCGAATACTCGTGTTCAAGCGCCTTGCCGACCAACCGCTCGGCGTCGGCCGCCGCGACGACAGACGGATTAACCCAGCTCGAGCGCAGCCGCTCGGTCTCACGGGCGATCGCATCTCGGCGTCGACCGAAGACGCTCCAGCGTTCGTCGCCGACCAAGCCCAGCCGACGGCCTGTTTCGGTGAGGCGCAGATCGGCGTTGTCCTCACGCAATTGCAGGCGGAACTCGGCCCGGCTGGTGAACATCCGGTACGGCTCCGTGACGCCTTGCGTGATGAGGTCGTCGACCAGCACGCCCAGGTAAGCCTGGTCGCGCCCGGGTGTCCAGGCGTCGCGGCCGCGCGCCTGCAAGGCCGCATTCATGCCGGCATGCAGACCCTGCGCCGCCGCTTCTTCATAGCCGGTGGTGCCGTTGATCTGGCCCGCAAAGAACAGCCCGCCGATGGCGCGGGTCTCGAAGCTCGCGCGCAGCCCTCGCGGATCGAAATAGTCGTACTCGATCGCGTAGCCGGGCCGAAGGATGTGGGCAACTTCCAGGCCGACTATGGAGCGCAGCGCAGCGAGTTGGACGTCAAAGGGCAGCGAAGTCGAAATGCCGTTCGGATAGAACTCGTTGGTACTCAGTCCCTCGGGCTCTAGAAAGATCTGGTGCTCGCTCTTGTCGGCGAAGCGGTTGACCTTGTCCTCGATGCTCGGACAGTAGCGCGGACCCACCCCGTCGATCACGCCGGTGAACATGGGGCTGCGGTCGAAGCCGCCGCGAATGATGTCGTGGGTGCGCTGGTTGGTGTGGGTAATCCAGCACGGCATTTGGGCCGGGTGCATGGCGGCGTCGCCCATGAAGCTGAACACCGGGACGCGCCGCATCGGTGGCGTGCCGTCGGCACCGGCAACGCCGTCGCCGGGTTGAGGTGTCAGGCGCGAGAAGTCGATCGTGCGGCCATCGATGCGCGGCGGTGTCCCTGTCTTCAGGCGCCCCTGTGGCAACTTCATTTCCTTCAGCCGCGCCGACAGTCGAATCGCCGCCGGATCGCCGGCACGACCCGCCGCATGGTTTTGCAGGCCCACGTGGATGCGGCCGTCAAGGAAAGTGCCGGCCGTCAGCACTACTGTCTTGCCACGAAAGCAAATGCCCACTTGCGTGACAGCGCCCACGACGCGATCGCCCTCGAGCATCAGGTCGTCCACCGCCTGTTGAAACAACCACAGCTGGGGCTGGTTTTCCAGACGCAGGCGAATCGCCGCTCTGTAAAGCACGCGGTCGGCCTGGGCCCGCGTCGCCCGCACCGCCGGCCCCTTGGAGCCGTTGAGGATACGGAACTGGATGCCCGCTTCGTCAGTGGCCAGGGCCATGGCGCCGCCGAGTGCGTCGACTTCCTTGACGAGGTGGCCCTTGCCGATGCCGCCGATCGACGGGTTGCAACTCATCTGACCCAAAGTCTCGATGTTATGAGTGAGCAGCAGCGTGTCGCAGCCCATGCGCGCGGCCGCCAGCGCCGCCTCGGTACCGGCGTGACCTCCGCCGACGACGATCACGTCGAATTGCTGGGGATAGATCATGGGTTTGCCTTGCCCGATGACTTCCGGGCCAAGTCGCAATTTTAGGCAACGCGGGCCGACCGCACACGCGCAGGTCGCGCAACGCAGCCAGCGACAATGCGGCCGCGCCGACCGCACACCGAGGCGCGGGCCAAACCGCACCGAAGCGAGGCCGAAAGCATGCAATCACCCTCACCCTTTCACCCCCGAGCGCTGGCCGGCCGCGTCGCGCTCGTCACCGGCGCCAGCCGCGGGCTGGGTTTGGAGATCGCGCGCGGCCTGGGCGAAGCCGGTGCTACGGTGTGGTTGAACGGCCGCGATCCGACCCGCCTGGCAGACGCTGTCGGGCGCCTGCTGGCCGAGGGGCTGCAGGCGCACGCCCTGCCCTTCGACGTCACCGACGCCGCGGGGCGTCTTACCGCTTTCCACCGACTCGACGCCGCGGCGCCGACCGGGCGCGCGGCGCTCGACATCCTGGTCAACAACGTCGGCTTGCGTGACCGCCGGCCGCTCGAATCCTTTGTCCCGGGCGATGCACGCCGCTTGATCGAAGCCAACCTGCTGGCGCCCTTTGAGTTGGCCCGGCTGGCGGCCGAGCGCCTGCCGGACACGGGCGCCAGCATCATCAACATCACTTCGATCGCTGGCCCCATCGCCAACCGGGGCGACACCGTCTACACCATGGCCAAGGGCGGCCTGGCAGCGCTGACGCGGGCCCTGGCGGCCGAGCTCGGGCCGCGTGGCGTGCGCGTCAACGCGGTGGCGCCGGGCATGTTCGCCACCGAAACCAATGCCGGCTTCGCGCGCAGCGCCGAGACGGCCGACCACCTGCGAGAACGCAGCTCGCTCGGGCGCGTCGGCGAGCCGGCCGAAATTGCCGGTGCGGTGGTATTTCTTGCCTCCGATGCCGCGAGCTACATCACCGGCCACACGCTGGTGGTCGATGGCGGCTATCTTGCGCACTTCTAGCGCAGCCTCCCCGGCGCGCGGCGCACCGCGCCACCGAAAATGCTCACCCCACCGCGCGCTCCGCGCTGGCCAGCGCCTGCAGGAAGCCGCGCCGCCACCAATGGACGTCGTGCTCACACACGCGCCCGAGCAGCGCTTGGTGCCGCTCGCGCCGCTCGCCCAGCGGCATGCGCAGAGCGCGCTGCATCGCCTCGGCGGTGGCGCCCGTGTCGTAAGGATTGACCAGCAGCGCCTCGCTCAGTTGCTCGGCAGCGCCGGCAAAACGCGACAGCACGAGCACGCCCGGGTCCTGCGGATCCTGCGCGACGATGAACTCCTTGGCCACGAGGTTCATGCCGTCGCGCAACGGCGTGACGAGCGCCACCCGCCCGGCGCGGTAGAGGCCTGGCAGGCGCCGCCTGGCCAGCGTGCGGTGCATGTAGCGCACCGGCATCCATTCGAGCCCGCCGTAGTCGCCGTTGATCTGGCCGGCCAGCCCCTCGAGCTCCTTGCGAATTTCGTCGTAGGCGGCGAGGCCTTCGCGCGTGGGCGTTGCGACCTGGATGAGCGTGGCGCTCTGCTGGTTTTCGGGGTAGTTGGCGAGCAGGCGCTGAAAGGCGCGCAGGCGCTGAGGCAGGCCCTTGGAGTAGTCAAGCCGGTCCACGCCCACCAGCAACTGACGACGCGCGTACTGCTCGCGCAAGGTGTCGCGCATCTCCATCGATTCCGGTGTCTCGGCCAGCGCCTGGAATTCGTTGACGTCGATGCCGATCGGAAAAGCGCGCGCGCGCACCAATCGGTTGAAAGCGCGGAAGTGGTCATCGGGCAGCAGCTCCGCGCCGGCTTCGGCGATCACGTAGCCCGAGAAATGCGCCAAGTCGGCTGCGCTCTGCAGACCCACCAGGTCGTAGGCGAACAGCGAGCGCATCAGCCACTCGTGCGCGGGAATGGCCGCCAGGATCAGCGGCGGCGGCAGTGGGATATGCAGGAAAAAGCCGATGCGGTGCTGACAGCCCAGCGCGCGCAGCTCGGCGGCCAACGGTATCAGGTGGTAGTCGTGGACCCAGATGATGTCGTCGGGCCGCAGCAGATCCAGCAACTTGCGCGCGAACAAGCGGTTGACCCGCTGGTAGCCGTCGAAAAAGCCGGCGTCCAGGTCAGCGAGGTCGAGCCGGTAATGGAACACCGGCCAGAGCACGCGATTGGAATAGCCGGCGTAGTACGCGTCGTAGTCCTCGCGGCCGAGATCGATCGTTGCCAGCGTGACCTTGCCGGACTGCTGCACATGCAGCTCACCCTCGCCGCGCGGCCCGTTCTCGACGACCTTGCCGCTCCAGCCGAACCACATGCCGCCGCTCACCGCGAGCGCATCACCCAGCGCCACTGCCAAGCCGCCGGCCGCGGCCTTGCGCGGATCGCCGACCCGGTTGGAAACCACCACCAGCCTGCCGACCATGGGCGCCTTTCTGTTCTTTTTTCTCTTGTTCTCAGATCACGGTGTCCCAAGGAGCGGACAGCCGCACCGCACCGTTGATCACGCCCACCATGGAGTAGGTCTGCGGGAAGTTGCCCCACAGCTCGCCGTTGCGCGGGTCGGTGTCTTCAGACAACAAGCCTAGCGAATTGCGTGCCGCGAGCATCGCTTCGAAGATTTCGCGCGCCTGTGCCTTGCGGCCAATGCGCGCGAGCGCGTCGATGCGCCAGAACGCGCAGATGTTGAACGATGTCTCGGGCCGCCCGAAATCGTCGGCCGCCTCGTAGCGGCGCATGTAGGGGCCATCGCACAGACTCGTCTCCAGCGCATCGACCGTGGCGATGAAGCGCGCGTCCTGCGGGTCGAGAAAGCCCACCTCGGCCATGAGCAGCACGCTGGCATCGAGGTCGTGGCCGCCTAGGCTCTCGGCAAAGGCCTTGCGCTTGTCGCTCCAGCCTTCGCGCAGGATGCGCTCGCGGATCGCATCGGCGCGCGTGCGCCACATCGAATGGCGCTCGCCGAGCCCGAAGCGCGTGGCGATCTTGGCGAGGCGGTCGCAGGCGGCCCAGCTCATGAGCGCCGACGAGGTGTGCACGCGCGCGCGCGTGCGCAGCTCCCACATGCCGGCGTCGGGCTGGTCATGCACGGCCCAGGCGCGCTCGCCGACGGCTTCGAGCAGCGCGAAGTCGCTTGCGTCGGCGCCGCGGAACAGGCGCTTGTCGAAAAAGGATTGCGACGCACCAAGCACCACATTGCCGTAGACGTCGTGCTGCACATGCTCATGCGCCTGGTTGCCCACACGCACCGGTGCCATGCCGCGGTAGCCGCGCAAGTGGTCAAGCTGGCGCTCGGGCATCTGCTTTTCCAGGCCCACGCCGTAGAGCGGCTGGATGTGGCCGCCCTTGGCGTCACGCACCACGTTGTGCAGCCAGCGCAGGTACTCCTCCATCGTCGCCACTTCCGACAGGCTGTTGAGCGCGCGCACCACGAAAAAAGCATCGCGCAGCCAGCAATAGCGGTAGTCCCAGTTGCGCTGGCTGTTCGGCGCCTCGGGAATGCTGGTGGTCATGGCCGCGACGATCGCACCCGTCTCCTCGTACAGACACAGCTTGAGCGTGATGGCAGCGCGAATCACCGCGTCCTGCCACTCCAGCGGTAACGCCAGCGAGCGCGTCCAGCCGCGCCAGTAAAGCGCGGTCTGTTCCTCGAACCCGCGAGCCACCTCGCCGACGCCGCGCTCGAGCGTCTCGTCCGGGCCGAGCAGCAGGTTGAGCGGCTCGGCCAGCGAGAACCAGGTTTCGTCGTGGACGTAAATCACCGGCGCGTCGGTGGTGAGCCGCAGGTTGCCGTGGGGCATGGCGTAGCAAAGGTGGTGGCTGCCGCGCGCCACCGGCGGCACGGTGCGGCCCCAGTCGCCGCGCGGGCGCAAGCGCACGCGCACGCGCGGATGCCCCTGCAGCGCGCGCACGCGACGCACCAGCAGGGCCGGTCGGAACGAGCGTCCGCGGTTGAAGAAACGCGGCGCGAAGTCGACGATCTCGATGGCGTCGCCGTGGCCGTTGAAGAGGCGCGTGCGCAGAATCGCCGTGCCTTCGTCGTAGGCCTGCTCGCTACGAACGAGGTCTTCAATTTCAATCGAAAACGCACCGTCGGCGGGTATGCCCTCGGGCGAATCGATCAGCGCGTGAAACACCGGGTCGCTGTCGAAGCGCGGCAGGCAGCACCAGACGATGCACGCCTGCCGATCGACCAAGGCGCTGATCGCGCAGTTGCCGATCAGGCCCAGCTCGAGCGAAGCCGGCCGCGTCACCGCACCACTCCCGCGACGGCAAGTGGCGCCAAGGCGCTGGCCGCGGCTTCAAGCCAGCGGCGCACAGCCTCGGGGTCGGCGAGCCGGCAGCGCGCACCGCTCGGTCCGTCGCCCACCTTCACACCGGTGCCGCCGGCCGCCTGAACCGCCGTGAAGCCGTCCTCATCGGTGGCGTCGTCGCCGATGAACAGCGGCTCACGCCCTGCAAACGCGGCGGACTCGAGGAATTCGCGCACCGCGTTGCCCTTGCTTGCGCGCCTGGGCTTGATCTCGACGACGCATTTGCCGATCAGCGCCACCCAATCGGCGTAGGGGCGTACCGCCGCCAACATCGCGTGGGCGCACACGTCGTCGAGGTGAGGCGCGCCGCGGTAGTGCAAGGCCAGCGCGGAAGGCTTGCGCTCGAGCTGCAGCGCCGGATAGCGCGCAAGCAACTGCTCAGCCGTGCGCAACACGTCCTCGGGCAGCGAGCCGGCCTGCACGCGCGTGCGGCCCTGGGCGTCCCGCCGCTCCACACCATGCACGCCCGCCGCCGGCAGACGCAGCGGCGCGAGCAGCCGGTCCAGTTCGGTCAACGGGCGGCCGCTGATGATCGCTACCGCGCCGCCCAGGGCGGCGTGCAGGCGCGCAACGGTCGGCACCACCCAATCGGCCACATGGACATCCTCGGGGCGGGGCGCGATGGCGGCGAGCGTTCCGTCGAAGTCCAGGAAGAGCGCGCTGCTCGGATGCAGCGCGGGCAACGGCGGGGGCAGGGAGGCTTCGGTCACCCAGGCACCGTAACAAATAACCGCTCCGTCCGTCGTAACGCATGGTGAAGGCATGCCCAGCATGGCGGCATGACCGCTGCGCCCGTGCGCGGGGCAAGCCTTCAGAGGCCGGTGTCGGCCTGCTGCGCAGTCACCACGCTGCGCAGGTCTTGCGCGACGCGCCCGCCCTGCAGCACGATCACCCGGCTCGCCGAGGCTATCGTCTCGGGGCGATGGGCCACGATCACCCGGGTGATGTTGAGGCCGCGGATCGCCTGGTTGACCAGCCGCTCGCGATCGACATCAAGCGCGCTGGTGGCCTCGTCGAGGAACAGGATACGCGGGCGCTTGTAGAGCGCTCGCGCCAGCAGGATGCGTTGTCGCTGGCCACCCGAGAGGCTAGCGCCCATGTCGCCGATCAGCGTGTGGTAGCCCATCGGCAGGGCTTCGATTTCGTCGTTCACGCAAGCCAGCCGCGCGCACTGTTCGACACGCGCCGAATCAGCCTCGGTGTCGAAGAAGCCGATGTTGTCGGCGATCGAGCCTGCAAACAGCTGGTCGTCCTGCATCACGGTGCCGATCATGTCGCGCCAGCGTGCCAGCCCCAGTTGGGCAAGCGGCACGCCGCCGACCTTGACCTCGCCCAGCTGCGGCGCGTGAATGCCGAGCATGAGCTTGACCAGGGTCGTCTTGCCGCAACCCGACGGCCCGACGATTGCAACCGCTTCGCCGGGCTCGATGACGAGGTCGACACCCTTCAGCACATCGGGCTCGGTGTCGGCGTAGCGAAACACCACACCTCTCAGTTCCAGGCGCGGCGCAATCTCGCGCGCCGCATGCAGGCCTTCGGTCTGCGCCTCCGGCGCGGTGAGCACGATGTCGGCCAGCCGCTCACCCTGCAGGCGCAGCATTTTTAGTTCGACTATCTTGTCGATCAGTCCGCTGACGCGCTGCGCGAACTGCTCCTTGAAAGCCAGGAAGGCGAACAGCATGCCGACCGTGAAGCGCTGGTCCATCACCAGCAGGGCGCCGATGCCGATGACGGCAATGCGCTCCAGGCCGAATACGAGCTTGTTGAGCACGCCGAAGGCCAGGTCGAGCTTGCGCGTGGCGATATCGGCGTTCATCGCGTCGACCACCAGGTTCATGAAGCGCGCGCGGCGCTCGTCCTGGCGGTTGAACAGCTTGATCGCCTGCACGCCGCGTAGCGACTCGAGGAAATGCGTCGAGCGCTTGGCGTCATGGACGATCGCCTCTTCGGTGGCCTCGCGCAGCGGCGCGAAGAAGGCCCAGCGCAGCAGCGCATAGACGGCAACGGCGCCGAGCGCGATCGCGGTCAACATGCCGCTGTAGACCCACATCATCGCCAGCGTGGCGACGACCAGCAGGCCGTCGAGCACCGCCTCGATGAAGCTGGTGGTGAGCGTCTGCTGGATCTTCTGGATGGCGCCGAAACGCGACATCACATCGCCTGCGTGGCGCTTTTCGAACCACGCCACCGGCAGGCGCATGAGGTGCGCGAAGACGTTGCCGAGCCACTGCAGGTTGAGCGTGCTCGACAGGTAGAGCACCGCCCAGGAACGCAGGGCGCCGGTGGCCACCTGCAAGGCGACCAGGAGACCGAAACCGATGACCAGCGTGACCAGCAGGTCGCGGTCGGCGCTGAGCAGCGCGCCGTCGACGACCCACTGCAGGAAGAACGGCCCGAGCAGCATGAACACCTCGAGCACCAGGGCCAGCACGAAGATCTGCCCCAGCGAGCGCTTGAGTCCGCGCACCGGCCCGAGCAACTGGCGCAAGCCGACGTGCTGGCGCTCGGTCTTGGCCTCGAAGTCGGCGCCGGGCGTGAGCTCGAGCACCACACCGGTGAAGTGGCGCGACACCTCGGCCAGCGGCATGCGCCGCACGCCGCGCGCCGGATCGTGAATCACCGCGATTCCGCGCCGCACCGCGGCCAGCACCACGAAGTGGTTGAGGTCCCAATGCAGGATGCACGGCAGCTGCAATTGAGCCAGGTGATCGAGTTCGGCGCGCAGCGGGCGCGCGTTGAGCTGCAAGGCGCCCGCCATGCGCACCAGGTCGGCGAGCGTGGCGCCCTTGAGCGAGAGCGAAAAACGCTGGCGCAAGGTCGGCAGGTCGCTCCGGTGGCCATGGTGCGCGGCCACCATCGCCAAGCACGCCAGGCCGCATTCGGCCGCCTCGGTCTGCAGCACGGTGGCCAGGCGCCGCGCGCCGAAACCGAGTCGCAAAGCGTCGAGCATGACGCTGCGTCAGTTGCGCTCGACAGGCGCAACGCGGCCGGTCAAGCCCAGCAAGGGCTCGAACAGCCATTCGATGAGCCGGCGCCGGTCGAGCTGCACATCGGCCTCGAGCTGCATGCCGGCGACCAACGGCTGGCGCTTGCCATAAGCGTCGACGCTTTGCCGATCGAGCGCAACGGTGATGCGATACAGCGGTTCTCCATTGACGGTGGAGTAGTTATTGGCGACGCCGGCCAGGGGCACCGCCGACAGCTCGCTGGCCTGCAACGGGGTGCGCGCCACCTGCAACACCTGCCCGGTCTGATGGCCGAACTTCTGATACGGATAGGCCTGGTAGCGCAGCAGTACCGACTGCTGTGGTTGCACGAAACCCAGCGCGCTGGACGGTGCGTAGAGATGGGCCTGCAGCTTCGCGTCAACCGGCACCAGACTGGCCAGCGCCACCGTCGGCGACACCGCCTGGCCAGGCTCGGCCAGCACCGTGCCCAGCACGCCGTCGGCCGGCGCTCGCACCACGATTTGCTGGCGCGCCTGCGTTTCGGCGGCCTGCTGCGCAATGCCGGCCAAGTCTCGCTCCAGCTCGCCGGCAAGGGCCTGGGCACGCAGCGGCAGCTCGCGCCGCTGCGCTTCTAGCGTGCCGATCTCACGCAGCTGCGCTGCGCGCTGCCGTTCCAGCCCCTGCAACTGCGCCTGCACGGCGAGCACCTCTTCCGACTTGGCTTGCAGCTGCGCCGAAGAGATGAAGTTGTCGGCGCGCAGTGACTCGAAGCGCGCCAAGGCCTGCTGAGTCAAGGCCAGGCGCTGGCGATGCAGCTGCGCTTCGCCTTCGAGCTGAGCGAGCTCGCCGTGCCGGTCCGCCAACTGGCGCTCGAGCGCGCTGCGCTGCGCACCGAGCAAATCGGATTGCTGCTGCACCACGCCCTGCAGGCTGCGCTGCTTGACCGCCAGACTGCGCTGCACCGAGGCCTGCACGTCGCCGCTCGCGGTCGCACGGTCGACCGACAACACAAACAGGACGTCGCCGCGTTTGACCGCCTGCCCCTCACGCGCATGGCGCTCCAGCACCGTCGCCGACTCCGGCGGCAGCAGGCGCAACACGCCGAGATCGGGCACCAGCACGCCAGCCACCCGCGCCTTGCGGGTGTACTCGCCAAGGCACAGATAGCCAACGACCAACACCGCCGCAGCGACGGCGCAAGCTGTCAGCAACGAAAGCGACAGCGGCCGGATGAGCTGAACACCACCGAGCCAAGCTTGCTGGCGGGCGTCGAGAACTTCGGGGCGAAACAGAGAGGGCATGCCTACGCAGCAAACTCTCTGCACGCCCACGAGATACGCCGCGCGTTGAGGCGGGCCGCCGCCCGCTTCAGCAGCGACTGTTCGGGCTTACCAACCGCGGCCAGGAGCCGGCGTGACACCGCCGCCCACCAGTGAAAGCAATTCCGAGCCAAGCAAGAAAGGCTGTGTTTGAACCTGAGCCTCTTGTTGGCTCGCGTCGGTCGAGCAGACATCGGACGACGAATCTTGCGCGAGTTGGCGGATGTTTTGCACAGTGGGCTCCAGTCGGGTAAGGCACCTAGAAGCAGGTGCGATAACCGAATTGAAGCAGCCCCTAGCTCTAGGGGGAACTGACAACTCTTACAGGTACAGGGAAAACCCATCCAAACCCGCTTAGCGGAGCAGCCCAAGCCTCAATGCCTTTAGCACTGCTTGATGCTTGTTGTTGCATCCCAGTTTATGCATCGCGTTGCTGACATGCAAAACGGCCGTCCGTTCGGCGATACCCATGATCGAGCCGACCTCCCAAGCGGTTTTTCCTTCCATCGTCCAGCGCAAGCTGTCGAGTTCGCGAGGGGTCAAGTTGGGTCGCTCCGGCTGAAGATGTTGAGGCACCAACACACGCATTGCCGTGTCCTGCGCATGAACTGCAAAAAGCTGAAGATCCGCCACCAAGCGCGTAATCTCGATCGGGTCTTTGGGCAGCGCCTGATCGCGATCAACACCAATCATGAAGTGGCGTCCCTCTGGCATATGAAGCGCCAAGCAGATGCCGGTTCGATATCCGAAGCGCGCTTGCGCCTCCCATTTGCCGGCTTGACCAGCGGACACATAGGTGCTCTGGTCCCAGATGATGGGCACGCTATGACGCTTGCAATGCTGAAGAACAGGATCCAGACGCCATCCTTCGGGGTCATCCAGCGTTTCGCTGAAAGCCGCTGGCGCATTGTTAACAGCAACGAATTCGGTTTCCCCGATCGGGTGGTCCACGACCGTGACCGCCGACATAGTCTCGAAGCCCAGCTGCTTCGTAAAGCGCATCACTTCCCCACGAAACTCATCGCGGCTCTTCGCTTCCAACACCGATTGATAGCTGCCCTGCAGCATGTGTCTTATTCCCGAAAAACGTCGGTGGCGAGACCGATCGGATGCGCCCCTGACAAGGTTTACAGCT
>NZ_JANMWL010000122.1:0-7371 GCF_031393925.1 Methylibium sp.
GCGCGCAGCGCGCTTGGTCATCTGATTCGTCGCGCGCTTGTTTGAACGCAGTGAACGCAGTGAGCGCAGTGAGCGCAGTGAGTTGCGCGACGGGCCACGAGCCCGAGCACCGCAAGGCAGTCGCAGCAAAGCGCAGACCGCCTCGATGAAGCGCTACCGCCTGCCCGGACGCGCCTTTGCCGCACCCCCCCGACCTCTTGCCCTTGCCCGCAACCCGCAAACCCGCAAACCCGCAACCCGAAGGCTGCCGATGGCTCGTTGCAGGCTGCCTTTCCTATTCAAATGAAAGCGAATCCGTATCACCCCGTGGCGGCGTTGGCTACAGTGAGCGATGACCCATGACGCCTACACGCCGCGCCGCATCGCGCGCTCCGAGTTCATTGATGTGCGCGGCCTGCGCTATCACGCCCGCGTGTGGGGTGACGTCGCGCTCGTCAACGCCGAACAGCCACCGCTGATGCTGCTGCACGGCTGGATGGATGTCGGCGCCTCGTTCCAATTCCTGGTCGATGCGCTGCCGGGCGAGCGCCGCGTGATCGCGCCCGACTGGCGCGGCTTTGGCCTCACCGCCTCGCCCGCCGCCGACAGCTACTGGTTCCCCGATTACCTGGGCGACCTGGACGCGCTGCTCGACCATTTTTCGCCTGCACAGCCGGTCGACCTGCTCGGCCACAGCATGGGCGGCAACGCGGTGATGATCTATGCCGGCGTGCGACCCGCTCGCGTGCGTCGGCTCGTCAACCTCGAAGGTTTTGGCTTGCCGCGGGCGTTGCCCGCGCTCGCGCCTCGGCGCTACGCCGCCTGGCTCGACGAGCTGAAGCAAGCGCAGCGGCTGAGCGACTACGCCTCGCTGGCCAAGGTGGCCGAGCGCCTGCGCAAGAACAACCCGCGCCTCGCACCCGAGCGCGCCGACTGGCTGGCGCCGCACTGGTCGCGGCTCGACGCGGCCAGCGGGCGCTGGGTGATCCAGGGCGACGCGGCGCACAAGCGTGCCAATCCGGTGCTCTACCGCGACGAGGAAGTGCTGGCCTGCTGGGAGCGCATCGAGGCCGGGGTGCTGTGGGTCGAGGGCAGCGAGACCGATGTGAGCAAGTATTGGGGCGACCGTTACCCGCGCAGCGAGTTCGAGGCACGCATTGCGCGGGTGCCACGACTCGAACGCGCAGTGCTCGACAACGCCGGCCACATGCTCCACCACGACCAGCCCGAAGCGCTGGCCGCGCACCTCGAGCGGTTTCTCGCCGCACTCTGATCCGCGCCCCGAGTGCGGGCCGCGCTGCGTGTGAAAATCCGCGCTTCGGCCGGCGCTCTGCACGGCCCCCAAGACACGAAAGATTCGCGATGGACATCGAACACATCAACGCCCTGGGCGCGCAGCTCACCGACCTGAGCCAGCGCACGCAAGACCTCCGGGGGTATCTTTGACTTCGATGAAAAATCTCGTCGGCTGAGCGAAGTCAACGCCGCGCTCGAAGACCCGACGGTCTGGAACGATCCCAAGAACGCGCAAGCCCTCGGCCGCGAGAAAAAGTCGCTTGACGTGGTGGTGCAGACCATCGCTTCGCTCGAGAGCAACCTGGCCGACAACGCCGAGCTGTTCGAGATGAGCAAGGACGAAGGCGATGTCGACGCTCTGAAGGCGATCGAGGCCGAGACCCGCACGCTGGCCGCGCAGGTGGAACAGCTCGAATTCCGCCGCATGTTCAACAATCCGGCCGACCCGATGCCGTGCTTCCTGGACATCCAGGCCGGCGCGGGCGGCACCGAGGCCTGCGACTGGGCGCAGATGCTGCTGCGGCAGTACCTGCGCTACTGCGAGCGCAAGGACTTCAAGGTCGAGATCATGGAAGAGACCGAAGGCGACGTGGCCGGCATCCGCAGCGCCACCCTCAAGATCGAGGGCGACTACGCCTTCGGCCACTTGCGCACCGAAACCGGCGTCCACCGCCTGGTGCGCAAAAGCCCGTTCGACTCCTCGGGCGGTCGCCACACCAGCTTCGCGAGCGTCTTCGTCTACCCCGAGGTCGACGACACGCTGGAGATCGAGATCAACCCGGCCGACGTGCGCACCGACACCTACCGCGCCAGCGGCGCGGGCGGCCAGCACATCAACAAGACCGACTCGGCGGTGCGCCTCACGCACATGCCCACCAACATCGTCGTGCAATGCCAGAACGACCGCTCACAGCACCGCAATCGCGACGAGGCCTGGCAGATGCTGCGCTCGCGCCTCTACGAGCACGAAATGCGCATCCGCATGGCGGCGCAGCAAAAGCTCGAGGACTCCAAGACCGACGTCGGCTGGGGCCACCAGATCCGCAGCTACGTGCTCGACCAGAGCCGCATCAAGGACCTGCGCACCAACGTGGAGATTTCCAACACGCAGAAGGTGCTGGACGGCGACCTGGACGCCTTCATCGAAGCCAGTTTGAAGCAGGGTGTCTGAGGTCGGTCGTGACACGCTGCATACAATGCGTGACACGGCGCTGCCGCCACCGGGAAACCCCATGAAGACGATGAGCGTGCGCGAGCTGCGGCAATCAACGCCGCGCCTGAAGGAAACGCTGGCGCGTGAAGGCCAGGTCCTCCTGCTGTCCAATGGCGAGCCCATCGGACGACTGCTGCCAGTCGAGGCCGAAATGCCGCGACCCAAGCTGCCCTCTTTGAAGGCGTTTCGGGCCAAGCAGCCCAAACCGAAGACGTCGATCGAACAGCTCATCCGCGAGGATCGCGACCGTCGATGAGCCTGATCTACGTCGACACCAGCGTGCTGGCAAAGCGGTATCTCGTCTCGCCGCAATCCGACGCGGTCGAGGCCATGCTCGAGGAGTCGGCCAACCGTTTCGTGGTGAGCAGCCTGTGCGCCCTCGAGCTCGAGTCGATGGTGGCGCGGCGCTCTCGCGAAGCATCGGGCAAGGGCCCGGATCGGCATCGAGCGCGCTTGCGCATCGACGACGACTTGCGCAGCGGATTCTTCGACATCGTGCCGCTCGACACCTCGGTCCTGATTGCCGCGCGCCTGTGCATCGCCGAGGGCGTGCCGCTCGCCACCCTGGACGCCCTGCACCTGGCCACCGCGCTTGCGGCGGGCGCCCAGGTGCTGGCCACCGACGACAAGCAGTTAGCCCGCGCCGCACGCGCGGCTGGGCTGAAAGTCATCTCCTTTTTATGAGACACGCACCATGCGCGAAGGCACCGCCCCCCTCATCCGCCGCGAGGACTACACCGCGCCGGCCTACTGGATCAGAACCGTCGACCTGACGTTCGACCTCGACCCGGCCAAGACGCTGGTCATCAACAAAATGCAGGTCGAGCGCAACGAAGCGGTGGCGCCCGAGGCGCTGCGCCTGGACGGCGAGGACTTGAACCTCACGCGCGTGCTGGTCAACGGCGAGAGCGTGTCGTTTCGCATCGAAGGCGCTCAGCTCGTGCTCGACGGCCTGCAGCACCTGGCGCCCGGCCCGTTCACGCTCGAGATCCGCAACACCTGCGCGCCGGCCAGGAATACCCGGCTGTCGGGGCTCTACACCTCGGGCGGCGGCTTCTTCACGCAGTGCGAGGCGCAGGGCTTTCGGCGCATCACCTACTTCTCTGATCGCCCCGACGTGATGGCGGTCTACAGCGTCACGCTCAAGGGCGATGCCAAGAAATACCCGATGCTGCTGTCCAACGGCAACCTGGTCGAGCAGGGCCCGCTCGACGGCGGTCGGCATTACGCCAAGTGGCACGACCCCTTTCCCAAGCCGAGCTATCTGTTTGCGCTGGTGGCGGCCAATCTGGTGGCGCGTGAGCAAAAAATCGTCAGCCGTTCCGGCAAGGAACACCTGCTGCAGGTTTATGTGCGCGCCGGCGACCTCGACAAGACCGAGCATGCAATGAATTCGCTCGTCGCGTCGGTGGCCTGGGACGAGGCGCGCTTCGGCCTGTCGCTGGACCTGGAGCGCTTCATGATCGTCGCGGTGAGCGACTTCAACATGGGCGCGATGGAGAACAAGGGCCTGAACCTGTTCAACACCAAGTTCGTGCTGGCAAGCCCCGCAACCGCGACCGACACCGACTTCCACAACATCGAGAGCGTGGTCGGCCACGAGTACTTTCACAACTGGACCGGCAATCGCGTCACCTGCCGCGACTGGTTCCAGCTCTCGCTCAAGGAAGGGCTCACGGTCTTTCGCGACCAGGAATTCAGCATGGACATGGCCGGCACGCCGTCCGCGCGCGCCGTCAAGCGCATCGAGGACGTGCGCCTGTTGCGCCAGCTGCAGTTTCCCGAAGACGCCGGCCCGATGGCGCACCCGGTACGGCCCGATGCCTACCAGGCGATCGACAACTTCTACACCGCCACCGTCTACGAAAAAGGCGCCGAGGTGGTGCGCATGATGCACACGCTGGTGGGCCGCGAGGGCTTCGCCAGGGGCATGACGCTCTACTTCGAGCGCCACGACGGCCAAGCCGTCACCTGCGACGACTTCGCCCAGGCGATCGCCGACGCCAACCCGGCGAGCGCGCTGGCCATGCAGCTCGACATCTTCAAGCGCTGGTATGCGCAGGCCGGCACACCGCGCCTGGCCGCACGCGGACGCTACGACGCGCCCAGCCGCAGCTACACGCTCGAGCTGGCCCAGCACAGCACCGGCGCCGACGGCCTGCCAGACCACAAGCCGCCGCACCTGCTGCCGGTGGCGATGGGGCTGGTCGCGGCCGATGGCCGCGCGCTGCCGTTGCAGCTCGAGCGCGAGCCAGCGCCCGTCGCAGACGCCGCGACCGGTCTGCCGGCGGTGGAGCGCGTGCTCGTGCTCGACGCGGCGCGCGAGTTCTACACCTTCGTCAACGTCGACAGCGAGCCGGTGCCTTCGCTGCTGCGCGGCTTCTCGGCGCCGGTGCTGCTGGACGCCAACCTCGGCGACGCCCAGCTGTTCACCCTGCTCGCGCGCGACAGTGACCCGTTCAACCGTTGGGAGGCCGGCCAGCAACTCGCCCTGCAGCGCCTGCTGGCGGCCGTGCGCGGCGGCGCCGAGCCGCAGCTCGGCGAGCGCTACACCGCGGCGATGCGCAGCGTGCTGCGCGACCCGACGCAGGGCGCGGCATTCAAGGAACTCGCCCTCACCTTGCCGAGCGAAACCCATGCCAGCGAACAGCTTGGCCACGACGTCGACCCGCAGCGCATCCACGCCGTGCGCGAGTCGATGCGTCGCCAACTGGCGCGCGCCCTGCACGCCGACTGGCTGTGGGCCTGGGAGACGCAGCAGCCGAGCGGCGGCTATTCGCCCGACGCCAGCAGCAGTGGCCAACGCGCGCTCACCAACCTGGCCCTGACCATGCTGGTGCTCGACGCACAGCAGACCGGTGACACCGTCTGGCCCGGCAAGGCCTACCAGCGCTTCAAGGAGGCCGGCAACATGACCGACCGCCTCGGCGCGCTGTCGGCGCTGGTCAATGCCCATGCCGAGCTGGCGCAACCGGCGCTGGAACGCTTTCACGCGCTGTTCAAGGACGACGCGTTGGTGATCGACAAGTGGTTCGCGCTGCAGGCGGGCGCCTGCGAGCAGGGCGGAGCGGTGTTCGCGCGCGCCAAGGCGCTGTTGCAGCACCGCGACTTCTCGCTCAAGAACCCGAACCGCGCGCGCAGCGTGCTGGCGATGCTGCTGCTCAACAACCCGGCCGCGCTGCACCGCGCCGACGCGGCCGGCTATGTGTTCTGGGCCGACCGCGTGATCGAAGTCGACGCCATCAACCCGCAGCTGGCCTCGCGCCTGGCGCGCGCACTGGACCGCTGGCGCTGCCTGGCCGAGCCCTACCGTCGTGCCGCGTGCGAAGCGATCACGCGCGTGGCGGCCAGGCCCGAACTTTCGGACGACACGCGCGAGATCGTGACGCGCGCTCTCCAGGCCTGAGCTCGAGCAACACCGTCAAGGAACACAGCACCATGGCCAAGAAAAAGAACGCGTTTTACGCCCAGTCGGGTGGCGTCACCGCCGTCATCAACGCCTCGGCCTGCGGCGTGATCGAAACGGCGCGTGCCAACAAGGACGTGATCGGCAAGGTCTACGCGGGGCGCAACGGCATCATCGGCGCGCTGACCGAAGACCTGATCGACACGAGCAAGGAGTCGGCCACGGCAATTGCCGCGCTGCGCAACACGCCCTCGGGCGCGTTCGGCTCGTGCCGCTTCAAGCTCGCGTCGCTCGAGGCCAACCAGCGCGAGTACGCGCGCCTGATCGATGTCTTCAAGGCGCACGACATCGGCTACTTCTTCTACAACGGCGGCGGCGACTCGGCCGACACCTGCTTCAAGGTGAGCCAGTTGTCCGAGTCCATGGGCTACCCCCTGCAGGCCATCCACGTGCCCAAGACGGTGGACAACGACCTGCCCATCACCGACTGCTGCCCCGGCTTCGGCTCGGTGGCCAAGTACGTGGCGGTGTCCACGCTCGAAGCGAGCTTCGACGTGCGCTCGATGGCGCTCACCTCCACCAAGGTGTTCGTGCTCGAGGTGATGGGCCGCCATGCGGGCTGGATCGCCGCGGCCGGCGGGCTGGTCGAGGATCACGGCATCCCGGTCGTGATCCTGTTCCCCGAGATCGAGTTCGATGAAAAGAAATTCATCGCCAGGGTCGACAAGCTCGTCAAGGAACACGGCTACTGCTCGGTGGTGGTGTCCGAGGGCTGCCACTACGCAAACGGCACCTTCCTCGCCGAGCAGGGTACGCGCGACGCGTTCGGGCATGCGCAACTCGGCGGCGCCGCGCCGGTGGTCGCCAACATGGTCAAGGCCGCGCTCGGCCACAAGTTCCACTGGGCCGTGGCCGACTACTTGCAGCGCGCCGCGCGCCACATCGCCTCCAAGACCGACGTGAAGCAGGCCTACGAACTCGGCAAGAAGGCCGTCGAGTTGGCCCTCGCGGGCCACAACGCGGTGATGCCGACCGTCGAGCGCCTCTCCGACACGCCCTATAAATACAAGATCGGTGTGGCACCGCTCGCCAAGGTCGCCAACGTCGAGAAGTTCATGCCGCGCGACTTCATTACCAAGGACGGCTTCGGCATCACCGACTCCTGCAAGCGCTACCTGCGCCCGCTGATCCAGGGCGAGGACTACCCGAAATACGGCAAGGACGGGCTGCCGGTGTACGTGAGCTTGAAGAACGTCGCGGTGGCGCGCAAGCTGCCGGCGTTCAGGCTGAAGTGAGGCGCGTGCCGCCGGGCGCGCCGCCATGTCGGCCGAGCGGCATCGGCTAGAATTTGGGCTTCGTCAAGAGGCTGCCGCACAACGGCAGCACCTGATAAACGAGCGCCGGCGTAGCTCAGTTGGTAGAGCAGCGCATTCGTAATGCGAAGGTCGGGAGTTCGACTCTTCTCGCCGGCACCAAT
>NZ_JANMWL010000178.1:0-5532 GCF_031393925.1 Methylibium sp.
CCGACCTTGCGCTCGTGGTCGGGCTCGATGTTCGAGTACCTGATGCCCTCGCTGCTGATGGACGAGCCGCCCGGCGGGCTGCTCGAGCGCGTCGGCGTGGCGGCGGTGCGCGCGCAGCAGGATTTTGGCAACGCGCATGGCATGCCCTGGGGCGTCTCCGAGTGCGCCTACTACGCACAGGACCACACCTTGGCGTTCCAGTACGGCCCGTTCGGCGTGCCGCGCCTGGCGCTGCGCCGCACGCCGCCCGAAGATCGCGTGATCGCGCCCTACGCCACCTTGCTGGCTGCGCAGGTGGAGCCGGTGGCGGCGTTGGCCAACCTGCGTCGCCTCGAACGCCTGGGCGCACGCGGCCTGTACGGCTACATCGAGGCGATCGACCACACCGCGTCGCGGCGCGGCGACGACGGCCGGCAGCAGCCGGTCACCACCTTCATGGCGCACCACCAGGGCATGAGCATCGCCGCGCTCACCAACTTGCTGTGCGAGGGCGGCGCGGATCGCCCGCGCGGCTGGTTCTCGCGCGCGCCGCTGGTGCTGGCGCACCGCGCGCTGCTGCACGAGCGGCTGCCGCGCGAAATCGTGTTCCAGGCCGGCGCCACGCAGCGCCCGCCGCCGGGCGACGTCGAAGCGGCGCCGTCGACGCTGCGTGTGATCGAGCCCGGCACCGTGCCGCGCGGCATGCTGCCCACCTTGCTGCTGGGCAACGGCGCCTACAGCGTGGCGCTGCGGCCCAACGGCGCGGGTTCGAGCAGTTGGCGCTCGAGCCAGGTGAGCCGCTCGCGCGACGACGCGCTGCGCGACGCCTACGGCACCTGGCTGATGCTGCGGCGCGTGGGCGACGCGGGCTTTCATTCGCTCACGCGCTCGCCCCACCCGCGTCCGCGCACGCGCTACCTGGCGCGCTTCTTCAACGACCATGCCGAGTTCGCGGCGTCCTGCGACGAGTGGGAGTCCGAGATCACCGTCTGGGTCAGCCCCGACGACGACGCCGAGTTCCGCCGCGTCACCTTGCACAACCTGGGCGACGAAGCGGCCGAGTTCGAGCTGCAAAGCCTGTTCGAGGCCACGCTCAACCCGCAGCGCGCCGACGAGTCGCACCCCGCCTTCGCCAACCTGTTCGTGCAGGCGCATGTGGCCGACGAGCGCTGCGTGCTGCTCGAGCGGCGCGCGCGGCTGCACGGCGAGCCGGGTCTGTTCGCGGCGCATTTCCTGGCCACCTGCGACGTCGAGCCGGCGTCGGTGCAGCGCGGCTTCGACCGCGGCCGGGTGCTGCCGCGCCTGGGGCGCATGACGCAACTGCGCCCGCCCGGTGTGCCGCTGCAAGTGGGCGATGCAGAGCACGGCGTGCCCGACACCGGCCTGGACCCGGTGGCTTCGCTCAACGTGCGCATCAAGGTGCCGGCGCAGGCGCGCGTGTGCCTCACTTTCGCAACCGCCGCCCATGCCGACCGCCACACGCTCGACATCGTGATCGACAAGTACCGCCAGGACGTGTACCTGCAGCGCGCGCGCTTGATGGCCGCCACCCTGGCGCGCATCCGCCACCGCGAGTTGCGCCTGGACGTGGCCGACATCCACGCCATCCAGGATCTGACCACCTTGATGCTGCAGAGCTGTCCGCGTCCGCGCGCCCTGCCGGCCGTGGCGCTGGACCGACGCGCGCTGTGGCGCTTTGGCATTTCGGGCGACAAGCCGATCGCGCTGCTGCACATCGACGGCACGCAGGGCCTGCCGCTGGTGCAGACGATGCTCAACGCCCACCGGCTGTGGGAGATCGCCAGCGTCGCGAGCGACCTGGTCATCATCAACGGCGAGCCGGCCTCCTACCTGCTGCCGGTGGCACAGCACATCGCGGCGCTGCGCAACAGCCTGGGCGCCGACCGCCATGCCCAGCCCGACCGCGGCGGCGTCCACGTGCTGCGCTTGCACGAGATCAGCGCGGCCGAGCGGGCCGCGCTCGAGACTTGCGCGCGCATCGACCTGCATGCCGATGGCCGCTCGCTGGCCCGCTTACTGATGCGCCAACTGTGGGGTCATGCCGGCCTCGCCGTGGTGGGCGATGAGACCGAGGCCGACACCGACACCGTCACGCGCACCGACGCCGATACCGACACCAAGGCCACTGCTGCCGACCGGCGTGCCGCGGCACCGGGCGGCGTGCGTTGGCCCGAAGAAAACGCCCCCAGCCGCTTCTCGGCCGACGGCGCGGCCTTCGAGATCGCCATCGACGGCCGGCGCGTCACGCCGCGCCCCTGGGCCAACGTGCTGGCCAATGCCGACTTCGGCTGCATCGTCACCGAATCGGGTGGCGGTTTCACCTGGGCCCACAACAGCCGCATGAACGTGCTCACGCACGCCAGCAACGACGCACTGCTCGACCCGCCGAGCGAGCATTTCCTGGTCGAAGACCTGGTCACGCGAGAGCGCTTCGGCCTGCTGCCCACGCAGGAGCGCAACGGCCTGGCCGGCTTTCGCGTCGTGCACACGCAGGGCAGCAGCAGCTTTGCTCACCAGCGCGGCGCACTCGCCGTCGAGGTGCGCATCGCGGTGCATCGCAACGACGCGGCCAAGTGCCTGCGCGTGCGCATCGTCAACAGCGGCACGGCGGCGCGGCGGCTGCGCTTGCTCGGCCTCGTCGAATGGGTGCTCGGCGCCACACGCAGCGACCGCATGACCCTGGCCACCGAGTTCGTGCCCGAGGTGCAGGCGGTGCTCGCGCGCCAGCTCGAGCACATGGGCGGCTTTGGCGACGGCACCGCGCTGCTCATGCTGGCAGGCGCCAAGGTGGGAGGCTGGACTTGTGCGCGCAGCGAATTCTTCAATTCGCGCGGCGAGCTGCGCATGCCCGCGCGGCTGGGCGGCGCGCATGGCGTGGGCCTGGACCCGTGCGGCGCGCTCGACGCCAGCGTGGCGCTGGCGGGCGGCGCCGCGCTCGAGTGCCATTGGGTGCTGGGCTACGCGCCGGGCCGTGATGCCGCCGTGGCGCTGGCGCGGCGGCTGCGCGCGCCGGGCGCTCTGAGCGCGTTGTTCGACGACGTCCAGGCCGATTGGGAGCGGCGCCTCTCGGCCATCACCGTGCGCACGCCCGATGCGCTGTTCGATGCGCTCGTCAACCGCTGGCTGCCCTACCAGACGCTGACTTGCCGCCTGTGGGCGCGCGCCGGCTTCTACCAGGCGGGCGGTGCGATCGGCTTTCGCGACCAGTTGCAGGACGCCATGGCGCTGGTGCTTGCCGAGCCCGAGCGCTTGCGCGCCCAGCTGCTGCTGCACGCGACGCGGCAGTTTCCCGAAGGCGACGTGCAGCACTGGTGGCACCCGCCCACGGGTGCGGGCGTGCGCACGCGCATGACCGACGACCTGCTGTGGCTGCCCTATGCGACGAGTTACTACCTGGGTGTCACGGGCGACGCACGCGTGCTCGACGAGGCGCTGCCCTTCCTCGAAGGCGCCGTCGTCCCTGAAGGCGCCGAGGACGCCTACTACGTGCCCACCGTCAGCGGGCATGAGGTGTCGCTCTACGAGCATGCCGCGCGCACCATCGAGCACGCCTTGCGCGTGGGCGCGCACGGGCTGCCGCTGATGGGCACCGGCGACTGGAACGACGGCATGAACCGCGTCGGCCACGGCGGGCAGGGCGAGTCGGTGTGGCTCGGCTGGTTCTTGCTCGTGGTGCTGGACGACTGGATACCGCTGGCCGAGGCGCGCGCCGAGCCCGCGCGTGCGGCCAATTGGCGCGCCGCGCGCGTGTCGATCGCTGCGGCGCTGGCCGAGCACGGCTGGGACGGTGCCTGGTACCGGCGCGCCTTCTTCGACGACGGCACGCCGCTGGGCTCACAGGTCAACAGCGAATGCCGCATCGACCTCATCGCACAGGCCTGGAGCGTGTTCGCCTCGCCGCCGGGCGACGCGCGCGCGGCAGCGGCGATGCGCGAAGCCGACCGCCGCCTGGTCGACCGCGACGCGGGCTTGATCCGCCTGCTCGACCCGCCGCTGGCCGAAGCCGTGCCGGCCGCCGGCTACATCCAGGCCTACCCGCGCGGCGTGCGCGAAAACGGCGGCCAGTATTCGCACGCCGGCTGTTGGGCGGTGATCGCGATGGCCAAGCTGGGCCGTGCCGACCTCGCCTGGGAATACTTCACCCTGCTCAGTCCCGCGCACCGCTCGCTCACCGCGGCGGCGCAGCAGCGCTACCGCATCGAGCCCTACGTGATGCCCGGCGACACCTATTCGGCTGCGCCCTATGCCGGCCGCGGCGGCTGGAGCTGGTACAGCGGCTCGGCGGCGTGGATGTACCGCGCGGCCATCGAGGCCTTGCTCGGCTACCAGAAGCAGGGCGAGCGCATCCGCTTCGTGCCTTGCCTGCCGCCGCACTGGCGCGAAGCGTCGATGCGGCTGCGCGTGGGCGGGCGGGAAGTGGAGGTGGTGATGACAGTGGACCGGGCAGGTGCGCAGCGCAGCGAAGGCGCTGCGTCGCGCGTCATCGCACCGGGGCAGTGGGTCGAGCTGCGCGATCTGCCCGAGCGCGTCACGCTGCGGCTGGCGTTGGGCGCGGCGCCGGGGCCGCTGGTCGAGAAGACCGAGTCGGCGGCGTCGGCAGCGCTCTGATACGGATTCGTTGGTGCTCGAACAGGAAGGGCAGTCTGCAACCGGGCCGTCGGCGGGGGTGGCGGGTTTCGCGTGGCGGGGGGCGGGTGGCGGGTGGCGGTTTGCGGCGTGGCGGCGTGGCGGCGTGGCAAAGGCGCACCCGGGCAGGCGGCAGCGCTTCGTCGAGGCGGTCTCCGCTGCGCTGCGACTGCCTTGCGGTGCTCGGTCTCGTGGCCCGTCGCGCAACTCACTGCGCTCACTGCGTTCGCTGCGTTCAAACAAGCGCGACGAGTCAGATGACGAAGCGCTGCGCGCGGCCACGAGCCCTGTGCTCCTCAGCGCCTCGAAGGCGCGCTGCCGCCTGCCCGGGTGCGCCTTTGCAATCACAGCGGTGATCTGCGAAGAACGCCGAGGCCGTGCTTTTGCAGACACGGTGGTGTTGCGGGTTGCGCTGCGTTGCGAAGACCCACGGCGCGAGCCCGCGCCGGGCACCGCCCGCCGCGTCGTGCGAACTCCGACACCTGAATCCGACGCCAGCCGCGCGCTGGAACGGGCCGCTTGCGCGTGGCAGGTCTTGTTCGATCGAAAAGCGAATTCGCGCAAGCGGGGCATCTATGGCGCTTGCGTCGCCATCGTCAAATTGACTGCGGGGTTGCTGATGACCCCTTGCACCAGCGGCTGGCGCAGGCGCGAGAGTTCTTCCACGGCTTCGGCAGCACTCCTGACCACCTTGCCGGCGCCGACGGCGCTGAGCCGGTCGGTGGCTTTTTGCAGGTCGCCTTGCGCGTCCCACAGGCCCACCACGATCGGCACGTCGGGGAAGCGCGTGCGCAGTTTCTTGCACAGGTAGCGGGCATGGGCCAGCGCGGCCGGCGGCGTGGCCGAGATGCAGATGGCGTCGGGCTGCGTCAGGGCCGCCTGTTCGAGCATTTCACCCTTGAGCGT
>NZ_JANMWL010000212.1:0-1881 GCF_031393925.1 Methylibium sp.
GCGCCGCTTTCGCGCTGGGCTTGGCAGCGACGCCCAGCGTGACGCCGAGGGTTGTGGCGGTCGCGGCCGCTGGTGCGGACCGCAGCGCCGGCCCTGCCACGCCGGGCGAGGCTGCCTTGCCCGCGGACGCCCGCGCCGGCACGCCGTGCGGCTCGCGGCCGATCTCGCGCGGCGGCTTGTCTTCGCGCAGGCCCTTGAAGACGGAGTGGCGCACGCGGCCTTCGGCGGTCCATTCGGCGAACGACACCTCGGCCACCAGCTCGGGTTCGACCCAGTGCGCGCCCCGCTGGCCGGTCGGTTCGTCGAACGGCGGCGCGTCGCGCCCCAGCGCTGCCAGGCGCCGGGTCAGCGGTTCGAGCATGCGGGTGGGAAAGCCGGTGCCGACGTTGCCGGCGTAGCGCAGCCGCGGCGCATGCGCGCTCTTCTCGTGCGCGCCGTGGTCGTTGCTGCCGTTCGCGTCGCTGTCGTCGTAGTAGCCGAGCAGCAGCGCGCCCAGCCCCACGCGGGAGCCCTTGGGGTCGGTGTAGCCGCCGATCACGAACTCCTGGCGCTGCGAACACTTGAGCTTGATCCAGGCGTTGGAGCGGCCGCGCGGGTAGGCCGAATCGAGGCGCTTGCCGATCACGCCTTCGAGGTGCAGCCGGCAGGCCGCCTGCAGCACGTCGGCCGCCTCGGCGGCGAAGTCTTCGCTGAAGCGCACCACCGATTGCGGCGTCGCCGCTGCCAGCGTGGCGCGCAGCAGCGCGCGCCGCTCGACCAGCGGCGCGGCGCGCAGGTCGTGGCCGGCGTGGAAGGGCAGGTCGAACAGGTAGTAGCGCACCGCGTCCAGCGAGCGGTTTTCAAAGGCGTTCTGCAGCGCCTGAAAATCCGGCGCGCCGTGCTCGCCCATGACGACGAGCTCGCCGTCGAGCCAGGCCGCCTCAAAACCGAGCCCAGCCACCGCGTGCGCCAGCGCCGGCAGTTTGGCAGTCCAGTCGTGGCCGTTGCGGGTGAACAGGCGCGCCGCGCCGCGCTCCACGCGCGCGAGCAGCCGGTAACCGTCGAACTTGAGCTCGTAGCGCCAGCCGCTGTCGGCCGGCTGCGCGTCGACCAGCGTGGCGAGCGCTGGCGCCAGCGCTGCGGGCAATGCGGCCGGTTCGGCGGCGTCCGGCAGCGCGGCCGGTTTGGCGGCAGGGCGCAGGGGCGCCAGGGCATGCTGCACGCTGGCGATGTCGGCGGGCAGGGGAGGCTGGGCGCGCTGGGAGCGGGCGGCCGCGCGCGCACGGGTTACCGGTGGGGTGGCGGCCGCGGTGGTGGCTGCACCGGCCGCCTTGGCGATGGCTCGAGTTGCCGTTTTCTTGCCCGCGCTCGCGCCCACCGCCGCACCGGGTTTTGCGCCCGTTGGCGCGCGCGCCGGTGCCAAGGCGCTGGGCTGCTTGACGCTCGCCGGCAGCGCCTGGACCACGCTGAACTCCGCCTCGCTGCGCGCCGCCGCGTCGCGCTCCTTGATGAGCAGCCAGGCGTTCTGACGCTCGCCGTCGCGCGCACGCATGCGCACCAGGGTCCAGTCGCCCTGCAACTTGTGGCCGGACAGGCCGAATTTCAGCTTGCCCGCCGCATGGCCGGCGCGCGCGTCGCCGTGTGGCTGCCACTGGCCTTCGTCCCACACGATCACTTCACCGGCGCCGTAATGGCCGGCGGGAATGGTGCCTTCGAAGCCGGCGTAGTCCAGCGGATGGTCCTCGACTTCGACCGCCATGCGGCGCGCCTTCGGATCCAGGCTCGGACCCTTGGGCACCGCCCAGCTCTTGAGCGTGCCGTCGAGCTCGAGCCGAAAGTCGTAATGCAACTGCCGGGCCGCATGCTTTTGCACCACGAAGCGCAGCGCCGGCTCGCAGGCGG
>NZ_JANMWL010000227.1:0-38644 GCF_031393925.1 Methylibium sp.
ACGCCACGCGCCGCCGGTGTCAACTCGCCGGAGCGGGCGTCGAGCCGCTGCGCATGGGGCGCGTCGGCCGTGCGGCTCGCCAGCGTCAGCTCGGCGATGGAGGCGATGGCCGCGAGCGCTTCACCGCGAAAGCCCATCGTCGCCACGCCTTCGAGTTCGGGCAGCGAAGCGATCTTGCTGGTGGCATGGCGGCGCAGTGCCAGCGCCAGTTGGTCGGCCGGAATGCCCTGGCCATCGTCTTCGACCGAGATCATGCGGATGCCGCCGCCGACCAGCTTGACGGTGACCTCGGTGGCGCCCGCGTCGAGCGCGTTGTCGAGCAGCTCGCGCACCACCGAGGCAGGGCGCTCCACCACCTCGCCGGCCGCGATCTGGCTGACGAGTTCGTCGGGCAGTTCGCGGATCGGGCGGCGTGGCGCGGGCTGGGCCATGGCGTTCATGGCTGCATTGTAGGAATCGAGGCGCCGGCGGCTTCAGACCTGCCGGCAATCAGCCGGAATCAACGGCAACATGGACTGCCTCGATAATCGCGCCGCATGGAATTCCTCGCCTTCGTGATCGACTTCATCCTGCACGTGGATGTGCACCTGGCCGCCTTCGTGCAGGCCTACGGCGCCTGGGTCTACGCGCTGCTGTTCCTGATCATCTTCGTCGAGACCGGCGTCGTCGTGATGCCCTTTCTGCCCGGCGATTCGCTGCTCTTCGTGGTCGGTGCGCTGGCCGGCGCGGGGCTGATGAACCTGCCGCTGGTGATGGGGCTGCTGATCGCCGCGGCGATCCTGGGCAACCAGAGCAACTACGCCATTGGCCGGTTCTTCGGCCCGAAGGTATTCCAGTGGGAAGACTCGCGCTTCTTCAACAAGCGCGCCTTCGACCAGGCGCATGCGTTCTATGAAAAGTACGGCGGCATCACCATTGTGCTGGCGCGCTTCATGCCGTTCCTGCGCACCTTCGCGCCCTTCGTGGCCGGTGTGGCGCAGATGACGCACCGCCGCTTCACGTTGTTCGACGTGATCGGCGGCGTGCTCTGGGTCGGCGGCATCACGCTGGCCGGCTACCTGTTCGGCAACATCCCCTGGGTCAAGGAACACCTGGACAAGATCATCTGGGCAATGATCCTGATTCCGGGTGTGATCGCGCTCTACGGCGCATGGCGGACACGGCGCGCGGTGGCGGTGGTTCAAGGCGCTGCGAACCGCTGAGCTTCAGAGAGGTTCGACGGCACTCGAGCCGTGGGCGAGCGCCGTGCTTCGCACGGGACCGGCGTCAAGGTCCGTTCAAGTCCCGCGATTGCGCGCCAGCGGCGGGTTCTTCGCGAAGTAGCGGCCGATGCCGGCGACCAGCGCCTCGACCAGTTGCGCCTGGTAGCGCGGGTCGCGCAGCTTGGCCTCTTCGTCGGGGTTGGAGATGAAGGCCGTCTCGACCAGGATCGAGGGCACGTCGGGCGCCTTGAGCACCGCGAAACCGGCTTGCTCGACGCGCGGCTTGTGCAGCCGGCCCACCTGGCCGATGCGCCCGAGCACCTCGGCGCCGAGCTTCAGGCTGTCCTTGATCTGGGCGCTGGTCGACATGTCGAGCAGCGCGCGCGTGACGGCGGCGTCCTTGCTCTTGATGTTGACGCCGCCCACCAGGTCGGCGGCGTTTTCCTTGTTGGCCATCCAGCGCGCCTCCACGCTGGTGGCGCCCGATTCGCTGAGCGCAAACACCGAGGCGCCGCTTGCATGCGGCTTGATGAAGGCGTCGGCGTGGATCGAGATGAACAGGTCGGCCTGCACGCGCCGCGCCTTGCGCACGCGCTCGTGCAGCGGCACGAAGAAATCGCCGTCGCGCGTCATCATGGCGCGCATGTTGGGCTGGGCATTGATGCGCTCGCGCAGTTGTAGCGCGACCTGCAGCACGACGTCTTTCTCGCGCAGCCCGCTCGGGCCGATGGCGCCGGGGTCTTCGCCGCCGTGGCCGGGATCGAGCGCAACGATCACCAGCCGTTCGGTGATGCGCAACGGGCCGCTCGGTGGCGGCAGCGTCGGGTCGGACGGGGGGGGTGGCAGGCGCCCGGGAATGCCGCCCTTGCCAATGCCGCCGATGAAGTCGCCCAGTGCGTCATTCACCGCCGAGGCGGCGCGATCGGCCGGCGTGACCGCGGCGCTGTGGTCGGCGGCAGCCTTTTCCTGCAGCAGGGCGAGAAGCGGGTCGGGCTCGGTGGCGGGGTGCAGGTCGAACACCAAGCGGTGGCGGTAGGCGGCAACCGGCGCCAGCGCAAAGACCTGCGGCGCGCTCGGCTGCTTCAAGTCGATCACCAGGCGCACCACGCGCGGCTGGTTCTGGCCGACGCGTATGCCGGCAATGAAGGGGTCGCCGGGTTTGACCTTGGCGATCAATTCGCGCAGCTCGGGGCTGAGTTCCAGGCCGTCGACGTCGATCACCACGCGCTGCGGGTTGTCGGCCAGGAAGTGCCGCGCGGCCAACGCCGTGTCGGACTCGATGGTCACGCGCGTGTAGTCCTCGGCCGGCCACACGCGCACCGCGACGATGCTCGCACCGAACGCCAGCTCGCGGGTACCGAGCAGCAGCACGAGCGCGCCCGCACCGCGCATCAACGATCGCCGCTGCAGGCTCAACGGAGCAGCTCCTGGCCGCGCGGCGTGTAGGCGTGGGTGGTCACGGCGCGGTGGTCGCCTTCGAGCGGCGTGAGTTCCAGGCGCAGGTCGGGCGCCGGCAAGGTCTCGCCCGCGTTGTCGGCCCATTCCACGAGCTTGAGCCCGGGGCCGGCGAAGATGTCGCGAAAGCCCGCGTCCTCCCATTCGCGCTCGTCTGCGAAGCGGTAGAAGTCGAAGTGCCAGGCCGGGCCGGTGGCCAGCTCGTAGGGCTCGACCACGGCATAGCTCGGGCTCTTGACGGGGCCCGCCACGCCGAGCGCGCGCAGCAGATGGCGCGTGAACGTGGTCTTGCCGGCGCCGAGCGGCCCCTGCAGCTCGATGAAGGCGTCACGCAGGGCGGGATTGGCGGCCAGGGTCTGGGCGCGGTCGGCGCATGCGGCCTCGTCGCGCCAGTGTTCTTGCAGCGTTTCTAGAATCGGTGGATGCATCGAGCGCCGGTCGTCGTCGGGGAAGAGTCTGTGTTGGCGAGTCTGCGCCGCATGGCGCGCGAACTCGGATTTTCCCAGATCGGCGTGGCCGACATCGATCTGGCGAGCGCCGAGCCGGGCCTGCAGGCGTGGTTGCAACAGGGCTTTCACGGCAGCATGGGCTACATGGCGCGTCACGGCGTCAGGCGCGCGCGGCCGGCCGAACTGGTGCCCGGCACGGTGCGCGTGATCACCGCGCGCATGGATTACCTGCCGCGTGCGCTGACCGAGGGCTGGCAGGCGGTGGAGTTCGAGCGCCTCGCGCGGCCGCACACGGCGACGGTCTCGCTCTATGCGAGGGGGCGTGATTACCACAAGGTCTTGCGGGCGCGGCTGCAGACGCTCGCCGAGCGCCTGGCGCAACAGCTCGGCCCCTTCGGCCACCGCGTCTTCACCGATTCGGCGCCGGTGCTCGAAGTGGAGTTGGCGACCCGCAGCGGCATCGGCTGGCGCGGCAAGCACACGCTGGTGCTGTCGCGCGAGGCCGGCTCGATGTTCTTCCTGGGCGAGATCTACACCGACCTGGCGCTGCCGCTCACCGAACCGGTGGACGCGCACTGCGGCAGCTGCCGCGCCTGCATCGATGTGTGCCCCACGCAGGCCATCCTCGGTGAACGCCGGCTCGACGCGCGGCGCTGCATCTCCTACCTGACGATCGAACATGACGGGCCCATCCCCGTCGAGCTGCGGCCCTTGATGGGCAACCGCATTTACGGCTGCGACGATTGCCAGCTGGTGTGCCCCTGGAACAAGTACGCGCAGCGCGCGAGCCTGCCGGATTTCGACACACGCGAGGCCTTCGACGCGCCGACCTTGCTGGCACTTTGGGCCTGGAGTGAAGCCGATTTCTTGCAGTACACCGAGGGCAGCGCGATCCGCCGCATCGGCCACGAGCGCTGGCGACGCAATTTGGCGGTGGCGCTCGGCAACGCATGGCGCGAGACCGGCAATGCGGCATTTGCCCAGGCCCTGGTGGCGGCGCGCGACGGGTCGAGCGCGCTGGTGCGCGAGCACATCGACTGGGCCGTGGCGCAGGCGTCGCTCGCGCACTACCCGCCCGGGTAGTGCTTTTGCGAGGGCGGTGCGGTCTATTGCAGGGTCGCGCCTCTGGCGCTTTAAGTGCCGCGACGGGCCATCGAACCCAGCGTGGACATTTCGTTTGACGTGACGACCTTGGCGAGCGCAGAGTGCGCGCCTTGACGGGCGCACTGGGCGCGCTTCAGCCGGAGAACAGCGTGGGCATTCCAACAGCGGTGGTGGTGGGCGTCGGTGCCGAGCGGGGAGTCGGGGGCGCGGTTTGCCGGCGCTTCGCAGCCGAGGGCTACCACGTGCTCGTCGCGGGGCACACCGCCGCCAAGATCGAGCACATTGCGAGCGGCATTCGTGCCGCCGGGGGCAGCGCCCAGGCGGTTGCCACCGACACCACGTCCGAAGCGGATGTCGCGCGACTGTTCGACCTGGCGATGGACCCGGGCGCCGGCCGCGAGCCGGTCGACTTGGTGGTGTTCAATGCCGGCAACAACCAGATCATTGACTTTCGCGCGCTGACGGCCGCGCAGTTCGAGAGCTTCTGGCGTGTCGGCTGCTTCGGCGGCTTCCTGGTCGGTCGCGAGGCGGCGCGGCGCTTGGCCCCGCTCGGGCGCGGCACGGTGATCTTCACCGGCGCCTCGGGCAGCATGCGCGGCAAGGCGGGCTTCGCTCATTTTGCGGCGGCCAAGGCCGGGCTGCGCATGGTGTCGCAGAGCATGGCGCGCGAGTTCGGCCCGCTGGGCATTCATGTGGCCCATGTGGTGATCGACGGCGGCATCAATGGCGAGCGCTTGCGCAACGCGATGCCCAAGATGGTCGAGCAGCGCGGTGAGGACGGGCTGCTCGACGTCGACGCCATCGCGGCTACCTATTGGTATCTTCACCGCCAGCCGCGCACCGCCTGGGCGCAGGAGATCGATCTGCGTCCGTACAAGGAAATCTTCTAGAGCCGATGTGCATTTAAGTCGGGATTCGCGAGAGTCCCTGTCAGAGTCGCGTGTCCGGCAATGCCGGACACGCGTGAGTAGCGCTTGATTGACCCCTTGATGAGGAGAACGTTTTGAAATTACTGAGTTCGTTCGGTCCCAACCCACGCATGGTGCTGATGTTCATGGCAGAAAAGAACATCACCATGGCGATTGAAAACCACGACATCCTCGGCGGCGAGAACCGCAGGGAGCCCTATCTCAAGAAGAATCCGACCGGTCAGGTTCCGTGCCTCGAGCTCGACAACGGGCAGGTCATCTCGGAGACGGTGGCGATCTGCGAATACCTCGAGGAGCTGCATCCCACGCCGGCGCTGATCGGAGCGACACCGGTCGAGCGAGCCGAGGCACGCATGGCGCTGCGCCGCGTCGAGCTCAACGTCTGCGAATACTTCTACAACTCGTTTCGCTTCGGTGCGGGCTTGCCGCTGTTCAAGGACCGTGTGCGCTGCCTGCCCGAAGCGTCTGTGGGCCTGAATGCCAAGGGCATGGACGGCCTTGCGCTGGTCGACACGCTGCTGCAGGGCAAGCGCTTCCTGTGCGGCGAGCGCCTCACCATCGGCGACATCGTTCTGTACTGCTGCCTGGACTTCTACGTGTCGACCGGGGCGAAGATCGATCCGGCGTTGAAGAACGTGCAGGCCTGGATGGCGCGCGTCAACGACCGGCCGAGCGCGAATTCGTCGCTGTCGGCGAACTGGCGCGAAATCGGCATGCGGGGATGAACCGGGTGCCAGGGGCTCATGGGTCGCAAGGCCCGTGGTTCCTGGCCGATCGGATCGGCGCGCGGCGCGGCGGGTCATGACTCGCCGCGCCGCGCGGCTTTTCTGAGCCAGCCCGCGCACGGTGCTTCGCCGTACCGCGCAGGGTGGCGCGGCCTTCGCTACGGCGTTGCCTGCCGCAGGGCAATCCAGGCCGGCAGCGTCAGCATGCCGAGCAGGGTCGACACCGTCACCAGCCCGGCCACGAACGGCCCGTTGCCGCCCATGCGCACGGCCAGCACGTAGCAACTCGACGCGGTCGGCATTGCGGCAAACACGAGCAGCATGCTCAGTTGCAGCGCCGGCAGACCCAGCCACAGCCCGAGCGCCAGCGCGAACGCCGGCAGCAGCGCATGGCGGATCAGCAGCAAGGCCGCCGCGAGCCGGGGCGCTGCGGTCAGCGCGCCGAGTTGCAGCCCGGCGCCCACGGCCATCAGGCCCAGCGGCAGCGCTGCCTGGCCGATGCGCTGCAGCGTGGTTTCCACCGCTTCGGGGAAGCGCAGCCCGGCGAGGTTGGCCAGCAGGCCGGCCAGGGTGCCGATGATCAGCGGATTGCGCAGCAACTCGCGGCCGAAGTGGTGCCCGCCGTGGCGCGCCAGCGGCAGCACCGCCGCCACATTGCACAGCGGCACGCACACGGCCACCAGCACCGCCATGTGCGCCACGCCCGCCGCGCCGCCCAGGCGTTCGGCCAGGGCGAGCGCGACGTAGGAGTTGAAGCGAAACGCGACCTGTGCGCCCGAGGCATGCAGGCGCGCGTCGACACCAGGCCAGCGTGCCAGCGCATAGGCCAGTGCCACCCCGAGCGCCACGGTCGCCAGGCCCGCAAGAGCGAGCCAGGCGGCTTCGCCCGGGCCCAGCGGGTTGCGCACGATCGAGGTGAACAGCAGCACCGGAAACAGCAGGTAATACACGAGGCGCTCGGCGGCCTGCCAGACGGTGCGGTCGAGTGCGGTCGTGCGGCAGATGACGAAGCCGCTGGCGATCAGCAAGAAATCGGGCAGCAGCAGCAACAGGTCGCGCATGCGGCGAGCCTACCCGCCGAAGGCGTGTGGGGTGGCCAACACGCCCGAACAGTTCGCCGCGCAGACGCGTGCCGAGTACGAGGTTTACAAGAAGGGGGTCGAGGAGCAAAAGCTCGAGCTTGAATAGCGGCCCAGGGCGCCGCGCAACAGCGAGGGCGTCGCTTCGCGGCACACTCTGCCCGATGCAGCCTGACAGCGCCGCCGCCATCGACCTGTTCCTTGACGCCCTGTGGATCGAGGACGGTCTGGCGGCCAACACCTTGGCCGCCTACCGCCGCGACCTGAGCTTGTATGCCCAGTGGCTGGGCGCGGCATGCGGCAAGTCGCTCGACGCCAGCAGCGAGAGTGATTTGCGCGGCTATGCCATTGCCCGCCATGCGGCGACGCGAGCGACCAGTTCGAACCGGCGCCTGACCGTGTTCAAGCGCTATTTCCGCTGGGCGTTGCGCGAGCACCGGCTGCTGGCCGACCCGACCTTGAAGCTGCTGTCGGCCAAGCAGCCGCTGCGCGTGCCCAAGACGCTGAGTGAAGCGCAGGTCGAGGCGCTGCTGGCCGCGCCCGACACCGCGACGCCGCTCGGCCTGCGCGACCGCGCGATGCTCGAGCTGATGTATGCGAGCGGCCTGCGCGTGAGCGAACTGGTGGGGCTGAAGACGGTACACATCGGCTTCTCGGAAAGCGCGTTGCGCGCCACCGGCAAGGGTGCGAAGGAGCGGTTGGTGCCGTTCGGCGAAGAAGCGCACGGCTGGTTGATGCGCTACCTCGCAGAGGCGCGCGCGGCGATCCTGGGCGGGCAGGCCAGCGACGCGCTGTTCGTCACCGCACGCGGCGCGGCGATGTCGCGCCAGGGCTTCTGGCACCTGATCAAGAAACATGCACGCGCGGCCGAGGTGGCGGTGCCGCTGTCACCGCACACGCTGCGCCACGCCTTCGCGACGCACCTGCTCAACCACGGCGCCGACCTGCGCGTGGTGCAGATGCTGCTCGGCCACGCCGATATCTCCACCACGCAAATCTACACCCACGTGGCGCGCGAGCGGCTCAAGCAACTGCATGCGCGACACCACCCGCGCGGCTGAGGTCGAGCCCTCACGCTCGCTGCGTGTACTGCCGACGGGCTCGAGTCGACCGGCCGGTGCGCGCGCGCCACGTTAAGCTGAGGCATGACTTCTGCGCGCTCGTCCTGCGCCAGCGACTGGCGCCAGCGCATCGGCCGGCGCCTGCGCACCGTGCCGATCACCAAGGCAAGCGGCACGACGCTGGGCATCGGTGCCTTCTTCGTGGCCTATTTCTGGACGCTGCATCACCCGCTGTTCGCCGTCATCACCATGCCGCTGACGGCGCCGGACCGCTGGATCGGATTCGTGCCCCAGGCGCTGCCGCTGTACGCGTCGCTGTGGCTGTACGTCTCGCTTGCACCCGCGCTGCTGGCCGACCGCCGTGAGCTGCTCAGCTTTGGCCTGGGCGCGTTGGTGCTCAGCCTCGTCGGCCTGGGCATCTTCATGCTGTGGCCGACGGCGGTGCCGGCGCTCGAGATCGATTGGTCGCGGCACGCCGCCTTCGTGTTCCTCAAGCAGGTGGATATGGCCGGCAACGCCTGCCCGTCCTTGCATGCGGCCTTCGCGGTGTTCGCGGCGCTCTGGATCGACCGCGTGCTTCGCGACGTGAACGCGCCGCGGGCACTGCGCGGGCTCGACTGGCTGTGGTGCGCTGGCATCCTCTACTCGACCTTGGCGGTGCGCCAGCATGTCGCGCTCGACGTGTTGGCCGGGGCGCTGCTCGGCGCCGTGGTGGGCGGCGCCAACCTGCGCTGGCGCGGTGTAGCGGTGCCCGCCGCGGCGCGCGGTGCGACGCTCGCCTGAGCGACCGGCTCACTCGCAACCGCAACCGCAACCGCAACCGCAACCGCAACCGCAACCGCAACCGCAACCGCGGCCCGGGCGGCTGTCAAGCGCCCAGCAGTGCCAGTTCTTCCGCGCTGAAACCGGCCGCTTCGCGCGCGCTTAGGTTGAACGGCGGGCGCGGCCGTGGCGCCTCGTAGCGTGCCGCCAGTTCCGGGTAGAGCGCCACCGGGTCGAGGCCGCCCCGTTCGCACAGCCAGCGATACCAGCGGTTGCCGATGGCCACGTGGCCGATCTCGTCGCGCAGGATGATTTCCAGGATCTCCACGGCGCGCGCATCGCCCGCACTGCCGAGCTTGCGCTGCAGCGGCGGCGTGGCGTCGAGGCCGCGCGCTTCCAGGGTGCGAGGCACCAACGCCATGCGAGCAAGCGGGTCGTGCGCGGTGCGCGCCGTCATCGTCCACAGGCCGTCGTGCGCGTCGAAATCGCCGTAATCGTGGCCGAGCCCGAGCAGGTGTTCGCGCAGCAGCGTGAAGTGGTGCGCCTCTTCCGCGGCCACCTGGAGCCAGTCGCGGTAATAGGCGCTCGGAAGACCCGGGAAGCGCCACAACGCGTCGAGTGCCAGGTTGATGGCATTGAACTCGATGTGCGCAATGGCGTGCAGCAGTGCGGCACGGCCTTTGACCGTGGCAAGGCTGCGTTGCGGCACGCGCAGGGCAGGCATTAACAGCGGCCGCTGCGGACGCCCGGGCAGCGGAGCGCTCGGCCTCAGGACGACGGCGGCGTCAAGGCTGAGGCAGTCGCGTGCCGCGAAGAGGGCGCGGGTGCCGCAGGCCTTGGCCTGTGGGTCGCTTTGTTCCAGCAGCGCGAGCGCGGCGCGCCGCAGCTCGGCGGGGTGGGGCGGGGCGGCGGGCTGCATCCGTAAAATTATCGCTTTGACGGAGTTCGACATGGCCCTGTTTCAGCTGGACGATCGCGTGCCTCGAGTTCACGAGAGTGCCTATGTGGCCGAAAGCGCCGAGCTGATCGGCTCGGTGGTGATCGGCGAGGGCGTGAGCGTCTGGTCCAACGTGACGATGCGCGGCGACAACGAGCCGATCACCATCGGGCGCAATTCCAACGTGCAGGAAGGCAGCGTGCTGCACACCGACATGGGCTCGCCGCTGGTGGTGGGCGAGGGCGTCACGGTCGGTCACCAAGCCATGCTGCATGGCTGCACGGTGGGCGACGGCGCGTTGATCGGCATCGGTGCAGTGGTCTTGAACGGTGCGCGCATCGGTCGCAATTGCCTGGTGGCCGCGGGGGCGCTGGTGACCGAGAACAAGGTCTTCGAGGACGGCATGCTGATCCTGGGCAGCCCCGCCAAGGCGGTTCGTGCGCTGACGCCAGATGACATCGCACGGCAGCAGCGAGGCGCTGCGTCATATGTGGAGCGTGGACAGCGCTTCAAGACCGCGCTGAGGCGCATCGTTTGAACGCTCGCGACAATCCATCCACGATGAGCGAACTGCATAAATTCATGTTTGAACGCATGCCGGTGCGCGGCATGCTGGTGCGCCTGACCGACGCGTGGACCGACCTGCTGGCACGTCGCGCAAGCACCGGGGCTTACCCCGAGCCGGTGCGCATGCTGCTCGGTGAGATGGCGGCGGCCGGGGTGCTGATGCAGGCCAGTCTGAAATTCGAGGGCGCACTCGTGCTGCAGATTTCCGGCGACGGGCCGGTCAGGCTTGCGGTGGCCGAGATCCAGTCCGACCTGTCGCTGCGCGCCACCGCCACGGTGGTGGGCGAGGTCGCTGCGGGTGCGCGCCTGGAGGCGATGGTCAACGTCGGCGGCAAGGGGCGCTGTGCGATCACGCTCGACCCGAAACAGCGTTTTCCCGGCCAACAGCCCTACCAAGGTGTGGTACCGCTGCACGGCGACCGGCGCGAACCGCTGCAGCGCCTGTCGGACGTGCTGGAGCACTACATGCTGCAGTCCGAGCAGCTCGACACGCGGCTCATCCTGGCGGCCAACGACCAGCTCGCCGCCGGGCTCTTGATCCAGCGCATGCCGGTGCAGGGCGAGGGCAACCTCGGGGCCCGACGCAACGAGGACGAGATCGGCGTGAACGAGGCCTACAACCGCATCGCCCACCTGAGTGCGACCTTGAACGCAGGCGAACTGCTGACGCAGGACGCCGACACCCTCTTGCATCGCCTGTTCTGGCAAGAGCCCCTGCACCGCTTCGAGCCGCTCACCGGCAGCGCGGGCCCGCGCGTCCTCTGCCGCTGCTCGCGCGAGCGCGTGGCACGCATGCTGCAGGGGCTGGGCCGCGAGGAGTTCGACGGGCTGATTGCCGAGCGGGGTCTGGCCGAGGTGGCCTGCGAGTTCTGCGGCACGCAGTACCGTTTCGACGCGGTCGACGGCGGCGAGGTGTTCACCGCGACGATCGACCAGCCGCCGGCCTCGCGCGCGGTGCAGTGAGCCTTGGAGCCGGGGCGCGGCGTCGCCCCGGTGCTAAAGTCGCGCGGCTCCAAAGATCCTTCCCGTCCCCTTTTCTGGTTCACTTGAACAAGCGAAGGCGGGTCGCAATCCGCCAACCGGTCCAGCCGTGTCGCGGAAGGTTTATCCAACCAGCCAACGCCCTGTATGCCAGGGCCAAAGGTGAGCGAAGATGATGCAGCAGTACCGCTCTAACTCGTACCTGTTCGGGGGCAACGCGCCCTATGTCGAAGAGTTGTACGAGGCCTACCTCGACAACCCCGCATCGGTGCCCGACAAGTGGCGTGCGTATTTCGACGCGCTGCAAAACGTGCCGGCCGGTGACGGCTCCGATTCGCGCGACGTGGCGCATGCGCCGGTGGTCGAATCGTTCGCGCAGCGCGCCAAGTCCAATGCCTTCGCCGTCAAGGCCAGTGCCGCCGAACTGGCGGTTGCGCGCAAGCAGGTTCACGTCCAGTCGCTGATCGCCGCCTACCGATCGCTGGGCGCACGCTGGGCCGACCTGGACCCCTTGAAGCGCGCCGAGCGACCGCGCATCCCGGAGCTGGAGCCGGCGTTCTACGACCTGAGCGAGTCCGACATGGACATCACGTTCAGTGCCACCAACACTTATTTCACCACCGCCGAGCAGCAGACCCTGCGCGAGATCCTGCAGGCACTGCGCGAAACCTATTGCGGCAGCATCGGCGCGGAGTTCATGCACATCACCGAGCCGGCCGAGAAGCGCTGGTGGCAAGAGAAGCTCGAGCGCATCCGCGCCAAGCCCAGCTTCAGCGCCGACGGCAAATTGCAGATCCTCGACCGCCTCACCGCCGCCGAAGGCCTCGAGCGCTACCTGCACACCAAGTACGTCGGCCAGAAGCGCTTCTCGCTCGAAGGCAGCGAAAGCTTCATCGCGTCGATGGACGAAGTGGTGCAGCGCGGCGGCGAGTCGGGTGTGCAGGAAATCGTCATCGGCATGGCGCACCGCGGCCGGCTCAACGTGCTGGTCAACACGCTCGGCAAGGCGCCCAAGGAGCTGTTCAGCGAGTTCGACCACACCGCCAAGGAAGACCTGCCGGCCGGAGACGTGAAGTACCACCAGGGCTTCTCGAGCGACGTTCCCACGCCCGGCGGTCCGGTCCACCTGAGCCTGTCGTTCAATCCCTCGCACCTGGAGATCGTCAACCCGGTGGTCGAAGGCTCGGTCAAGGCGCGCCTTGACCGCCGCGGCGACAAGGAGGGCGGCCAGGTGCTGCCGGTGCTGGTGCATGGTGACGCCGCCTTCGCCGGCCAGGGCGTGGTGATGGAGACGCTGGCGCTGGCTCAGACGCGCGGCTACTACACCGGCGGCACCTTGCACATCGTCATCAACAACCAGATCGGCTTCACCACCAGCGACCCGCGCGACTCGCGCTCGACGCTCTATTGCACCGACGTGGTCAAGATGATCGAAGCGCCGGTGTTGCACGTGAACGGCGACGACCCAGAGGCGGTGGTTCTCTGTACCCAGCTGGCGCTCGACTACCGCCAGCAGTTCAAGAAGGACGTGGTGGTCGACATCATCTGCTTCAGGAAACTCGGCCACAACGAGCAGGACACGCCGGCACTGACCCAGCCGCTCATGTACAAGAAGATCGCGGCCCACCCCGGCACGCGCAAGCTCTACGCCGACAAGCTGGTGGCCCAGGGCACGATGAAGCCCGACGAGCCGGACGCGATGATCAAGTCCTTTCGCGCCGCCATGGATTCGGGCAAGCACACGGTCGATCCGGTGCTCACCGACTACAAGAGAAAGTACGCGGTCGACTGGTCGCCGTATCTGAACAAGAAGTGGACCGACGCGGCCGACACCGCGTTGCCGTTGGCCGAGATCAGGCGTCTGTCGGAGCGGCTGACGACGGTGCCCAAGAACTTCAAGATCCACACGCTGGTCGAGAAGGTGCTGGCCGACCGCGCCGCCATGGGCCGCGGCGAGATCAATGTCGACTGGGGCATGGGCGAGCACCTGGCCTATGCCTCGCTGGTGGCCAGTGGCTACCCGATTCGGCTGTCGGGCGAGGACTGCGGCCGCGGCACCTTCACGCACCGCCACGCGGTGCTGCACGACCAGAACCGCGAGCGCTGGGACGAAGGCACCTGGACGCCGCTGCAGCACGTGGCTGACGGCCAGGCGCCGTTCACGGTGATCGACTCCATCCTCTCCGAAGAGGCGGTGCTCGGTTTCGAGTACGGCTACGCGAGCGCCGACCCGAACACGCTGACGATCTGGGAGGCGCAGTTCGGCGACTTCGTCAACGGCGCGCAGGTGGTGATCGACCAGTTCATCGCCTCGGGCGAGGTCAAGTGGGGCCGCGCCAACGGCCTTACCTTGCTGCTGCCGCACGGCTACGAAGGCCAGGGGCCGGAGCACAGCTCGGCGCGGCTGGAGCGCTTCATGCAGCTGTCGGCCGACAACAACATGCAGGTCTGCCAGCCCACTTCGGCCAGCCAGATCTTCCACCTGCTGCGCCGCCAGCAGGTGCGCATGTTCAGAAAGCCGCTGATCATCATGACGCCGAAGTCGCTGCTTCGGAACAAGGACGCCGGCTCGCCACTCTCGGAATTCACGCGCGGCGAATTCCGCACCGTGATCGCCGAGCAGAACGCCGAGATTCAGCCCGACAAGGTCAAGCGCATCATTGCCTGCAGCGGCAAGGTGTACTACGACCTCGTGAAGCGCCGCAACGAGAAGAAGAGCACCGATGTCGCGCTGTTGCGCATCGAGCAGCTCTACCCCTTCCCGCACAAGGCGTTCACGAGCGAGCTGAAGAAATATCCGAACGCGACCGAAATCGTCTGGTGCCAGGACGAGCCGCAGAACCAGGGTGCCTGGTTCTTCGTGCAGCACTACATCCACGAGAACATGGGCGAAGGCCAGAAGCTCGGCTATGCCGGGCGGCCGTTCTCGGCCTCGCCGGCAGTGGGCTACGCGCACCTGCACCTCGAGCAGCAAAAGGCGCTGCTCGACCATGCCTACGGCAAGCTCAAGGGTTTCGTCCTCACCAAGTGACCTCATTGCGGACGTTTTCGCGCCGCAATGACTCGCTGCTTGCAACCGACCCACAGGTCGGTTGCACACCGCGAAGCCAGCGCGATGCGCCGTCCGCTCATCGAAGAAAGCATTCATGGCCATCGTAGAAGTCAAAGTCCCGCAGCTCTCCGAATCGGTCGCCGAAGCGACCCTGCTGCAATGGAGGAAGAAGCCCGGAGAGCCGGTCGAGCTGGATGAAATCCTGGTCGAGATCGAGACCGACAAGGTCGTGCTCGAAGTGCCGGCGCCCGCCGCCGGCGTGATGGCGCAGCTGGTCAAGAACGACGGCGAAAGCTGCACCAGCGACGAGGTGATCGCCCGGATCGACACCGAGGCGCAGGCGGCAGTGAGCCCGCTTGAAATCAAGCCGGTGGCGGTCGCTGCGGCTGCCGCCCCGGCCGCGCCGGCGGCCGCGTCGGCGCAGGCCAGCGGCACCAGCAAGTCCGACGTGGCGATGCCCTCGGCTGCCAAGCTCATGGCCGACCACCAGCTCGGCGCCGGCTCGGTTGCCGGCACGGGCAAGGACGGCCGCGTCACCAAGGGCGACGTGCTCGGTGTGCTGGAAGGCGGTGCCAAGGCCGCACCCAAGGCCGCACCGGCCACGACGCCCGGGGCCGCACCGGCGCCGCGCGTGTTGCCCGCGGTGGCTGCACCGATGTCGCTCGGCAACCTCGGCGAGCGCCCTGAGCAGCGCGTGCCGATGTCGCGTCTGCGCGCGCGCATCGCCGAGCGGCTGCTGCAGTCGCAGGCCACCAACGCCATCCTCACCACCTTCAACGAGGTCAACATGGCCCCGGTGATGGAGATGCGAAAGCGCTTTCAAGAGAAGTTCGAGAAAGAGCACGGCGTGAAGATCGGCTTCATGAGCTTCTTCGTGAAGGCGGCGGTGGCCGCGCTCAAGAAGTACCCGCTGATCAACGCCAGCGTGGACGGCAACGACATCGTCTACCACGGCTACTTCGACATCGGCATCGCGGTCGGCTCGCCTCGCGGCCTGGTGGTGCCGGTGCTGCGCAATGCCGACCAGATGAGCTTTGCCGACATCGAAAAGAAGATCGCCGAGTTCGGCCAGAAGGCCAAGGACGGCAAGCTCGCGCTCGAGGAGCTGATGGGCGGCACCTTCTCCATCAGCAACGGCGGCGTGTTCGGCTCGATGCTTTCAACGCCCATCATCAACCCGCCGCAGTCCGCCATCCTGGGCGTGCATGCGACCAAGGACCGCGCCGTGGTCGAGAACGGCCAGGTCGTGGTGCGGCCGATGAACTACCTGGCGATGAGCTACGACCACCGCATCATCGACGGCCGCGAAGCGGTGCTCGGCCTGGTGGCGATGAAGGAAGCGCTGGAAGACCCGGCGCGGCTGTTGTTCGACATCTGAGCGAGGGCAGACCGATGAGCATCAAGCAATTCGACGTCATCGTCATCGGCGGCGGCCCGGGCGGGCAGATCGCCGCCATCCGCGCGGCACAACTGGGCTTCAACACCGCCTGCGTTGACGAGTGGAAGAACGGCCAGGGTGGCCCGGCGCCGGGCGGCACCTGCACCAACGTCGGCTGCATACCGAGCAAGGCGCTGCTGCAGTCGAGCGAGCACTACGAACATGCGGGCAAGCACTTTGCCGCGCACGGCATCAACGTTGGCGAACTGAGCCTCGATCTGGCCAAGATGCTGGGCCGCAAGAACGCCGTCGTGAAGCAGAACAACGACGGCATCCTCTACCTGTTCAAGAAGAACAAGATCAGCTTCTTTCATGGCCGCGCGTCGTTCGTGAGGGCGCTCGAGGGCGGCTACGAACTGAAGGTGAGCGGCACGGCCGACGAGCAGCTCGTCGGCAAGCACGTTATCGTCGCGACCGGCTCCAACGCGCGTGCACTGCCCGGCGCGGCCTTCGACGAGGAACAGATCCTCAGCAACGACGGCGCACTTCGCATCCCGGCGGTGCCTAAGAAGCTCGGCCTGATCGGCGCTGGCGTGATCGGCCTCGAGATGGGTTCGGTGTGGCGGCGGCTCGGCGCCGAAGTCACCGTGCTGGAAGCCCTGCCGGCGTTCCTGGGTGCGGTGGACGCGCAAATCGCCAAGGAGGCGCAGAAGGCGTTTGCCAAGCAGGGCTTGAAGGTCGAACTGGGCGTGAAGATCGGCGCGGTCGCGAGCGGCAAGAAGGGCGTGTCGATCGCCTACAGCGATGCCAAGGGCCAAGCGCAGACGCTCGAGGTCGACAAGCTCATCGTGTCGATCGGCCGCGTGCCCAACACGACCGGCTTGAACCCCGAGGCCGTGGGCCTGAAGCTCGACGAGCGCGGCGCGGTCGTGGTCGACGACGACTGCAAGACCAACCTGCCGGGCGTCTGGGCCATCGGCGACGTGGTGCGCGGACCGATGCTCGCTCACAAGGCCGAGGAGGAGGGCGTGGCCGTCGCCGAGCGCATCGCCGGCCAGCACGGCCACGTCAACTTCAACACCATTCCGTGGGTGATCTACACCTCGCCCGAGATTGCCTGGGTGGGCCAGACCGAGCAGCAGCTCGCGGCGGCCGGCCGCGCCTACAAGGCGGGCAGCTTTCCCTTCATGGCCAATGGCCGTGCGCGTGCGATGGGCGACACCACCGGCATGGTCAAGGTGGTGGCCGACGCCAAGACCGATGAAATCCTCGGCGTGCACATCGTCGGCCCGTTGGCCAGCGAGCTGATTGCCGAGGCGGTGGTGGCGATGGAGTTCAAGGCGAGCAGCGAAGACATCGCGCGCATCTGCCATGCGCACCCGTCACTGTCGGAGGCGACCAAGGAAGCGGCGCTGGCGGTCGACAAACGGGCGCTCAACTTCTGAGACCGTGGCGCTGCGCCAGCTCTACGAGGCGGCCCTGGCCGAGCGCGGCTACACGGCCGATGCGGCGCAGTGGCGCGCCATCGATGCCCTCGAGCGCTGCGAGGGCGAATGGGCCGACTACAAGGCGCGGCGCGGCAACGCGGTCACGAAGCTGCTGCGCCACCCGCCGATACCCCGCGGCGTCTACATGCACGGCGGGGTGGGGCGCGGCAAGAGCTTCCTCATGGACTGCTTCTTCCAGGCCGTGCCGCTGGTGCGCAAGACGCGGCTGCACTTTCATGAGTTCATGCGCGAGGTACACCGCGAGCTACAGGACCTAAAAGGCACCGTCAACCCTCTCGACGAGCTGGGCCGGCGCATCGCACGGCGCTTTCGCCTGATCTGCTTCGACGAGTTCCACGTTGCCGACGTGACCGACGCGATGATCCTGCACCGTCTGCTCGACGCCCTGTTCGCCAACCGCGTGAGCATCGTCATCACCTCCAACTTCCACCCCGACGCGCTGTACCCGAACGGGCTGCACCGCGAGCGCATCCTCGAGGCCATCGAGCTGCTAAAGGCCAAGCTCGAGGTCATCAACGTCGATGCCGGCATCGACTACCGGCGGCGCACGCTGGAGGATGTGACGCTCTACCACACGCCGCTCGGGCCAGAGGCCGACGCGGCGCTCGCCGCCACCTTCGAGCGGCTGGCCGAGGCCAGGGATGAAGACCCGGTGCTGCACATCGAGCAGCGCACGATGCGGTCGCGCCGTCGTGCCGGGGGCGTGGTGTGGTTCGATTTCAAGCAGCTCTGCGGCGGCCCGCGCTCGCAGAATGACTACCTCGAGCTGGCCGCGCAGTTCCACACCCTGCTGCTGTCGGGCGTTCCGGAAATGCCGCCGCGGCTGGCGTCCGAGGCACGGCGCTTCACCTGGCTGGTCGACGTGCTCTACGATCGCCGTGTGAAGCTCATCGTCTCTGCCGCCGTCACGCCCGAGCGGCTCTATACCGCAGGCCCCTTGCTGCACGAGTTTGTGCGCACGGTGTCGCGGCTGCACGAGATGCGCTCGCACGAGTTTCTGGCGCTGTCGCGGCGCGAAGTCGACACGGGGCTCACATGAACCGGTCTTGGGTCCGTTACATGGCAAGGCGGTTGTTGTCCGTCGTCGCGATGGGCGTGGCAGCGGCCGGCGTGGCGGCCCCGTCGGGCCCGGTCGATGCCGCAGCGCGCGCCGAGATCGCCGCACGGCGCCAGCAGGTCGATGCGCGCCATGCGGCGAGCCAGCGCGACTGCGCCGAGCGCTTTGCGGTCATGACCTGCCTCGAGGCGGCACACGGCGAGCGCCGGCGGGCCTTGTCTGATCTGGCCAGCCGCCAGGCTGCGCTCGACGACGCCGAGCGCCAACGGCGCGCGGCGGCCCGGCACGAGCGCATCAAGGGCAAGCAGCTGCACCGGGCGGCGGATGAGCGCGAACGCGCGTCCGCACCGTTGCTGCCGATCGAGACCACGCCGCTGCTGATCCGGCGCCGGCCCGAGCCGGCCGGCGCGGTGCCTTCATCGGTACCCCCGGTACCGCTCAAGCGCAGCGCCGCCGAGCTGCGACTGCGCGAGCAACGAGCGCGCGAGGCCACCGAGGCCCGGCTGCAGGCGGCGGGCAAGCGCCAGGACGCGTCGGCCCGACGCGAGGCGGCGCGGCGCCAGACCGGTAAGCCGGCTGCAAAGGCGCTGCCATCGATCGGTGCCGCATCTGCGCCGTAGTGCCGGGTTATCAGGCGGTGTCGTGGGCGGGGTAGCGGCGTTGCCGCGAGCGACCCGCTGCCGGGCCACGCAACGCAGCGATGCGCGCCCGGCTCAGACTTCGCCCCGGGCCGCCCCAAGCGGGCTGGGCGCCCCAAGGGCCACGAAATGGCCCTCGCGGGGGCCAGCGGGGCAGCACCGCAGTGGCGTGGGGGTCGTCTTAGCCGAGCGTGTCGACGCGCACCACGGCGAGCGACAGGTTGTCGCCGCCGCCTCGGGCACGATGGCGTGCCTTGCCGATCAGCATTTCGCTGGACTCGCGCGGTGGCAAGGTGTGCACGATCGCGCCGAGTTCGCGTGGGGTGAAGTAGTGCCACAGGCCATCGCTGCAGACCAGCAGCGTGTCGCCGACTTCGAGCAGGGGAATGTGGTGCGACGTGAGCGGCGGGTCCTGGTGGGTGCCGAGGCAGCCGGTCAGCAGGTTCGACTGCGGATGCGTGTTGGCGTCTTCTTCGTTGAGCTGGCCGTCGTCGACCAGGCGCTGCACGTAGGAGTGGTCCTTGGTACGGCTCACCATCTCCGAGCCGCGAAAATGATAGATGCGCGAATCGCCTGCGTGGATGGCGTCGCAACTGCGCGAGGGACTGATCAGGAACGCTGCCAGCGTGCTGTGCGGCTCTTCTTCGGCGGTCATCGCCGTCAGCCTGATCATGAGGTGCGATTCGAGCACCATCTGCTTGAGGGCCTCGCCCGCATGGTCGCGGCTCGGCGTATAGCGCTCGAACAGTTGCTGCGCAGTGAGCAGCACCTGGTCGGCGGCCTTGCGACCACCGCTCTTGCCGCCCATGCCGTCGGCCACGATGGCCAAAAGACAACCCGGTACGCGCGGATGCGCGATCACGCCGACCTGGTCTTGCTGGTAGGCGCGATCTCCTCGGTGCAGGCCGGTGGCGGCGGCAAGGCGATAACCAGGGGGCGCGCTGCTCATATGCGAAAACTATAATCGCAGCGCGCTGCCACAGACCGGCGATACCGCACGGTCGCGGGCCCGATGGACGACAACCTGCACTCCCCTCAACGACGCCTGATCGAGCTGCGCATCGAGCATGGCGACCTCGACGGCCTGATCGATCGCGTTGCGCTCGAGCGTCCGCTCGACGAGTTGAGCCTGCGTCGATTGAAGAAACGGCGCCTCGCGCTGCGCGACCTGATCGTCACCCTGGAGCTTCGCCTGACTCCGCCGGAGTCGGCATGAGCCTGCACGGCCGCCAGGGCCACGAAGGAGCCACTTTCATGATCTTCGACGAACGCTCCCGCCCGGCGCGACGGCGCGCAACGCGATGGGTGCATCAATGAGCCGCCGGGCGGCGCGACCGTCGGGAGCGCCTGCGCGGGGCCGCCCGCCGCTTCAATGAACGGCGCAAGCGCTCATGACGAAGCCGACACGCTGCACCAGGCGGTGAGCGACGCATTCGCGGCCGGTGGACCGCTGGCGCGTGCCGAAGCGAACTACCGGCAACGCGATGCGCAGCTCGAGCTGGCCGCGGCCGTGGCCCGAGCGATCGACGAAAGCTCGGTGCTGGCCGCCGAGGCGGGCACCGGCGTGGGCAAGACCTTCGCCTATCTGGTGCCCGCCCTGCTGTCGGGCAAGCGCGTGCTCGTCAGCACCGCGACCAAGAGCCTGCAGGACCAGTTGTTTCTGCGCGATCTGCCGCGGCTGCGCGACGCGCTCGCGCTGCCGATCGTTGTCGCCTTGCTCAAGGGCCGCGGCAGCTATCTGTGTCTGCAGCGCCTCAAGCACGCGCACCACGACAGCGCGCCGATGGACCGCTTCGTGCTGCGCGCGCTCGGCAAGATCGAGCAGTGGTCGCACCGAACGGTGAGTGGCGACCTTGCCGAGCTCGAAGGCCTCGACGAACGCTCGCCGGTCATACCGCTGGTGAGTTCCACGCGCGAGAACTGCCTGGGCAGCGAGTGCGCGGAGTTCCGCGCCTGCCACGTGATGAAGGCGCGGCGCGAGGCGATGGCGGCAGACCTGGTGGTCGTCAACCATCACTTGTTCTTTGCCGACATCGCGGTGCGTGACACCGGCATGGCCGAGTTGTTGCCGTCGGTCGAGGTGGCGATCTTCGACGAGGCGCACCAGCTCGGTGAAGCCGGTGTCGCCTTCCTCGGCACGACGCTCGGCAGCGCGCAGGCGATCGACTTCTCACGCGACTTGCTGGCGCTGGGCCTGGGCCATGCGCGCGGCTTGCAGCCGTGGCAGGAACTCGCCGCCAGCTGCGACCGTGCTGCGCGCGACCTGCGGCTGGCGGCGGCCGGGCCGTTGCGCGAAGTGCGCGGCACGCTCAAGCTGCGCTGGGACGACCGCGCCACGAGCACTGCCTTCACCGAAGCGCTTGCCGCCCTGGGCCGCACCAGCCGGCAGGCCGCCGACGCGATCGAAGTGGTGAGCGCGATCGCGCCGGACTTCGTCAAGCTGGCCGAGCGCGCCGCGGCGCTGGCGGCGCGCGCCGCGGCCTTTGCGCTCGACGCCGAGCCGGGCCGCGTGCGTTGGATCGACCTCACGCCGCAGGGCGTGCGCCTGATCGAGTCACCGCTGGATATTCGCGAGGCGATGCGCGCGCAGATCGCCGCTGCGCGCAAGACCTGGATCTTCACCTCGGCGACGCTCGGTGCCGACCATCGCCTGCGCTGGTTCACCGAGCAGACCGGCCTGGACGACGCCCGCACGCTGCGCGTGGACAGCCCTTTCGATTACGCGGCGCATGCCTGCCTGTATGTGCCGCGTAATTTTCCCAAGCCGAGCGAGCCGGGCCATAGTGCGCAGGTGGTGCGACTCGCGGCCGCGTGCGCGCGCGCCGCGGGCGGGCGCACCTTCGTGCTCACCACGACCTTGCGCGCCCTCGCCAGCGTGGGCGAAGCCTTGCAGCAGACCCTCGAGCAGGAGGGCGAGCCGATCGTCGTGCTCATGCAGGGCAGCGCGCCCAAACGCCAGTTGCTGCAGCGCTTTGTCGACACGCCGCGAGCGGTGCTGGTCGGCTCGCAGAGTTTTTGGGAGGGCATCGACGTGCCCGGTGCGGCGCTTCAGTGCGTGATCATCGACAAGCTGCCGTTCCCGCCACCGAGCGACCCGCTGGTCGAGGCACGCGTCAAGCGGCTAGAGGCCGAACGGCGCAATCCGTTCAGCGACTACTTCGTCGCCGAAGCGGCGTTGTCGCTCAAGCAGGGTGCCGGCCGCCTGATCCGCAGTGAAACCGATCGCGGGCTGCTGGTGATCTGCGACCCGCGCATGGCCCTGATGGGCTACGGCCGCACGCTGCGGGCGGCCTTGCCGCCAATGCGCCCGCTGCGCGATGAGGAAGAAGCGCTTGCCTGGCTGCGCGAGATTCGCTAGTGCGCTGAGTCCGCTGAATCATTGAAATGAGCGGCGACGAACACACGAGACGGGATGCGATGCAAGGCGCGAAGCACGGCAATGCCCGTAGGCATTGCGAGCAATTGCAACGCCGCAGCGCGTCCGTATCGGGTGGACAGCGGCGCTCCGATTTCAGTGACCCAGTGGGCTAGGCAGGTCGGCCGCCGCGGGTTTGCGCCGCGTCTACCAGATCTGCCACCACGGCTTGGATCGCTCCACGAAACCTTCCTCGAGGTAGCGCGATTGCGGAAAGTTCTGCGTCAGCACGCGCTTGGCGTCGTCGCGCAGCTGCGGAAGGGCGAGCTTGTCGTAGCTGAGCATCATGATGTAGAGCGCCTCTTCGCCCGCGGGCGCGCGCTGGAACTCCTGCACTGATTGCTGCGCCCGGTTCGCGGCGGCGACGTAGGCGCCGCGCCGGTAGTAGTAGCGTGCCACATGCACCTCGTACGCGGCCAGCGCGCTGACGATGTAGTTCATGCGCAGTTGCGCATCGGGCGCGTACTTGGAGTCGGGAAACTGCGTGGTGAGCTGACGAAAGCTCTGGTAGGCGTCACGCGAGGCCTGTTGGTCGCGCTCGGAGAGATCTTGGCGCGCGAACGAACTGAGCAGGCCCAGCCTTTCGTTGAAGTTGACCAAGCCCTGCAGGTAGTAAGCGTAGTCGAGCGCGGGGCTGCTGGGGTGCAGCCGTATGAAGCGCTCGAGCGTGGCGATCGCCAGCGCCTTCTCGCCGGTCTTGTAGTACGCATAGGCGAGATCGATCTGCGCCTGCTGCGCCAGCGCCGTGCCGGCAGCACGCCCTTCGAGCTTTTCGTAGAGCTTGCTGGCGCGTTCCCAGTTGCCGTTGGCGGCTTCGTCGCGCGCCTCTTCGTACAATTTTTCGGTCGCCTTGCCGGAGGTTTCATCCTTGGGCGTGGTGTCGCAGCCGGCCAGGACCAGGCTGCATGCGACAGTTGCTGCCGCCAGTACGCGCCATCCGGCGGTCGATCCCAAGCGCGTCATCACAGGCATTCCCTTCATCATCAAGCAGGCAGCCACCGAGGCGACCGCGTTCGTACAAGCAAGATGAAAATTATATGGGCCTGACTATTGCGACCGAGCCGCTACCCGAGGCGGACGAGCCTGCTGAACCCTTGGTCGCCGATGCCGAGCGCCGTGCGGCTCGCGTCACCTTGGCCGAGCACGGCGAGCGGCTTGACCGCTGGCTGGTCGCGCAGCACGGCGAGTTCTCGCGCAGCTACCTGCAGACACTGGTCGAAGGTGGTCAGGTTCTTGTTGATGGACAGGTCGCCTGCGCTGCGTCGCGCCGTGTGCGCGCCGGCCAGTGGGTGGAGATCACCTTGCTGCCCACGCTGCAGAGCCAGGCCTTCCGAGCCGAGCCGATCGCGCTCGCGATCGTCTTCGAGGACGAGCACCTGCTGGTGCTCGACAAGCCCGCGGGGCTGGTCGTCCACCCCGCGCCCGGTAACTGGTCGGGCACGGTGCTCAACGCGCTGCTGGCCCACCACGACGGCGCTGCGGTCCTGCCGCGCGCTGGCATCGTGCATCGGCTCGACAAGGACACCAGCGGCCTGATGGTGGTCGCCAAGACCTTACCGGCCATGACCGGCCTCACCCGTGCCATCGCGGCGCGCGAGGTGCATCGCGAGTACCTGGCGCTGGTGCACGGCACGCTGCGCCAGCCTTCGTTCACCATCGAGGCACCGATCGGGCGCGACCCGGTGGTGCGCGTGAAGATGGCGGTGGTGACCGACGGCAAGCCCGCGCGTACCGACGTGGCACTGCTGGCCACGCGCGACGCCTACAGCGGTGTGCGCTGCACCTTGCACACCGGCCGCACCCACCAGATCCGCGTGCATTTGGCCAGCCGCGGCCACGCATTGGTGTCCGACACGCTGTACGGTGGTCGACCGGCGCTCGGCTTGGTGCGCCAGGCGTTGCACGCCTGGCAGCTCGGTTTCGATCATCCCGTCGACGGCATGCCGCGCCAGTTCAAAGCAGCCTTGCCGACCGACCTGATGGCGGCGTGGCAGCAACTCGGAGTCGGCGAGCCGGTCTGAGCCGCGTCCATTACAATGCGAAAACTCGGGCTGATGCAGCCCCTGCCGGTCGAGCGAATGCCGTCCGGCCCGACCGCCAACCGGTCCCCCCCGACAACAGGTGCAAACCGCGGCCAACCCGGCCAACCCCGGCCAAAGAGGCCGGCCCCGCGACGATCAATCATGCGTCGCGCCCGTTTCCTCGCATACCGGCCTGGTGCCGGCCAGGACGACTGAACGACCGATGAATACACAGGATGCGAAGCGCGTCCTCGAAACCGCGCTCATTTGCGCGCAGCAGCCCTTGCCGCTGCGCGACCTGCGCACGCTGTTCGATGACGAGCTCGGTGCCGACACCGTCCGCGGCCTGCTCGACGAGTTGGTGCGCGACTGGGAGAACCGTGGCGTCGAGCTGGTCGCCGTGGCCAGCGGCTGGCGCTTCCAGAGTCGGCCCGAATTGCGCGGCTACCTCGACCGCCTGCACCCCGAGAAGCCGCCGAAGTACACCCGCGCGACGCTCGAGACGCTGGCCATCATTGCCTACCGCCAGCCGGTCACGCGCGGCGACATCGAAGACATCCGCGGCGTGACGGTCAACAGCCAGTTGCTCAGGCAACTCGAGGATCGCGGCTGGGTCGAGTCGATCGGGCACCGCGAGACGCCCGGCCGCCCGGCGCTGTTTGCCACCACGCGTCAGTTCCTCGATGACCTCGGCCTTGCTTCGCTCGAACAGTTGCCGGTGCTCGGTGGCATGTCGAGCGCCGCAGCGCTCGCCACGGCGATGCCGGGGCAAGCCTCGCTGCTGGAAAGCGCAGCCGGCGAGCCGGTCGCCGAACGTGCCGAGTTGGCCACCGAGATCGCAAGCGAAGCGGACCCCGAGACCGCAGCCGGGATCGACCCCGCGACCGCTGCTGAACCCGCTTTTGCCACCAGTCACGATGAGCCGATGCCTGCAACGGCTGAAGCATCCGCCCCCGAGGCTGCCGCCAACCCGGCCCTCACCCTGCCGCCCGCCGACGCCGGCACAACAGCACCGTCATGAACGACAACGACCACCCGCCCACCGAGCCCGTCGATCCGGCCCTTTCCGAGTCGAGCGACACCGACGCGCCGGCACCCGCCCGACGGCGCAGCCGCAAGGCCGTCGCGCCGGCCGATGACACGGTGACCGCGGAGCCTGCAGCCGAGCGCGAAGCCGACGACGCCGCAGCGCCCGCCAAGCCCGCGCGGCGCCGCAAGCCCAAGGCCGAGAGCTTGGGTGACGATGCGACACCCACGCCGGTGGCGAGCGAGGGTTCGACCGTGCCGGCCCAGGCCCAGGCCGAGGCCGAGGCGAAGCATGAGGTGTCGGCGGCATCGACGGCGTCGACGTCGACGCGAATCGATGGCGAGGGCGCGGCTGCGGCTGCAAATCCTGAAGCGCTGGCCGGCGATGAGGGCGGTGAGCGTGGCCGTCGCAATCGCAATCGCCGCCGCGGCCGAGGTCGCGAAGGCGCCGAGCACGCCGCCATCGACGGCGACACAGCCGACGGCGCGGCACCGCCGGCCGAGCACGGCGCGCGCGCGCCGGTCGCGGCGCCCGACCCCGCCGAGGCGGTCGAGCGTTTTGCCGAGGTGCTCTCGGGCGCTTACGACGCCGAGCCGCCCGAGCCCGACGACGAGGCCAGCGTCGAACTCTCCACCAAGCGCGTGCTGCGCCCCGAGCCCGAGGCACCGAAGCTGCACAAGGTGTTGGCGCAGTCGGGCATCGGTTCGCGGCGCGACATGGAGCAATTGATCGCCGACGGCCGCGTCACGGTCAATGACGAAGTCGCGCACGTCGGCATGCGCATCGCCCAGGGCGACCGCGTCGCCGTGGCCGGCAAGCCGGTACGCGTGCGCATCCTGCCGCCCACCGCGCGGCTGCTGGCCTACCACAAGCCGACCGGCGAGGTGGTGACGCAGAGCGACCCCGAGGGCCGTCCGACGGTGTTCAGGCGACTGCCGCGCCTGCAGAACGGCAAGTGGCAGTCGGTCGGTCGCCTGGACATCAACACCGAGGGCTTGCTGCTGTTCAGCAACTCTGGCGAGCTGGCCAACCAGCTGATGCATCCGCGCTTTGGCGTCGAGCGCGAGTACGCCGTGCGCGTGCTCGGCAGCCTCGACGAGGAGCAGCGCGCGCGCCTGATCGAAGGTGTGGAGATCGAAGGCCAGACGGCGGGCTTCAAGTCGATCGAAGACGGCGGTGGCGAGGGCGCCAACCGCTGGTACCGCGTCGTCATCACCGAGGGCCGCAACCGCGAGGTGCGCAAGCTGTTCGACAAGGTCGGCCTGGCGGTGAGCCGGCTGATCCGCATCCGCTACGGCACCGTGGTGTTGCCGCGCGGGCTCAAGCGCGGCGTTTGGGTCGAGCTCGGCGAACACGACCTTCGGCTGATCCGCCAGCTCGCCGGGGGTGGACGCGGCGAGGCGCGCGAGACGCCGCAGGGCAACCCGGACCTGCCGCAAGGTAACCGCGAGCAACGCCGCAACGTCCGCGGCAATAGCAAGGGCGGCGTCCGCCAGGAGGTGCGCCAAGGCGCACGCGGGCCGCAACAGAACGGGCCGCGCGAACGTCAGCAGGGCGAGGCACGCGGACCGCGGCGTGATCCGCGAGAGGCGCGCCCGGTCGGCCCGGCACTCGATGGCGACGACGTTGCGCGCGAGGAGTCGTTCGAGCGCATTCCCAACCCGCTCGAGCAGACCTTCGATCGGCGCTTTGCGACGGGGCCGCGGCGGGGCACTGCCCAGGGCTTTGGCCACGGCGGCTCCACGCAGCCCGACCTGGATGGAGGCCCGGTGGGCACCATTCCCAATCCACTCGAGCAGACCTTCGACAAGCGCTTCGTCAAGGGCTCGCAACGCATCAACGCCGGTTTCGGCCGCCACGACGCGCATCAACCGGACACGGGCGGTGGCGGCAAGAAGGGCGGGCCCAAGCAGCCGGACCCGATGCAGACCTCGGTGGGCTACATCGGTGCCGACGCCTACTTCAACAAGGTCGGTGGCAAGCGCGGTGGTGGGGGCGGTGGTGGCGGGCGCGGTGGCCAGGGCGGACGTGGCGGCGGTGGTGGTGGCATGGGCGGTGGCGGCGGTGGCGCAGGAGGCCGTGGCCGCGGTCGGTAATCACATTTGCGCCATGCCCTGCCATCAAGAAAACCAGGCCCGGCCGCTAGAATCCAAGGCTTTGTCAAAACACTGATTCCGGAGAGAGAACATGGCGACCGAACGTACCTTGTCCATCATCAAACCCGACGCTGTGGCCAAGAACGTCATCGGCCAGATCTATGCGCGCTTCGAAGGCGCGGGCTTGAAGGTCATCGCAGCGAAGATGGCGCACCTGTCACGCGGCGAGGCCGAGGCCTTCTACGCGGTGCACAAGGCGCGTCCTTTCTTCAAGGATCTGGTGGAGTTCATGATTTCGGGTCCGGTCATGATCCAGGCGCTCGAAGGCGAAGGCGCGATCGCCAAGAACCGCGACCTGATGGGCGCCACCGACCCGAAGAAGGCCGACAAGGGCACGATTCGCGCCGACTTTGCCGAAAGCATCGACGCCAATGCCGTCCACGGCTCCGATGCGGCCGAGACCGCTGCGGTCGAGATCGCGTTCTTTTTTCCCGGCATGAACGTCTACGGCCGTTGAGTGGCCGTGGCGACGCCCGACGGCGCCGTCCTCACCTGCGGACCACCCCATGACCCCGGCCAACCTGCTCGATTTTGATCTCGACGCGCTGGCCGTGTACTGCGAGCAGCTGGGCGAGAAGCGCTTTCGCGCGACGCAGCTGTTTCGCTGGATTCACCAGCGGGGCGCGGCCGATTTCGCGCTGATGTCGGACCTTGCCAAGTCGCTGCGCGACAAGCTCGCCACGCGCGCCACCGTGGCCGGCCTGGCGGTCCTCAGCGAGCACGTCTCGGCCGACGGCACGGTGAAGTGGTTGTTCGACGTCGGCGGTGGCGACGCCATCGAGACGGTGTTCATTCCCGAACATGACCGTGGCACCTTGTGCATTTCATCGCAGGCGGGTTGCGCGGTCGGTTGCCGCTTCTGTTCGACCGGCCACCAGGGCTTCAGCCGCAACCTCGCCACTGGCGAGATCGTCGCGCAACTCTGGCATGCCGAACACGTGCTGCGCGCACGCCGCGGCTCGAGCGAGCGCGTCATCAGCAACGTGGTGATGATGGGCATGGGCGAGCCGCTGCAGAACTACGACGCGCTGGTGCCGGCTCTGCGCGTCATGCTCGACGACCACGGCTACGGCCTGTCGCGTCGGCGCGTCACGGTCTCCACCTCCGGCGTGGTGCCGATGATCGAGCGTTTGCGCGAGGACTGCCCGGTCGCGCTGGCCGTGTCGCTGCATGCACCGGGCGACGCGCTGCGCAACGAGCTGGTGCCGCTCAACCGCAAGTACCCGATCGCCGAGCTGCTGGCGTCGTGCCAGCGCTACCTGGAGGCCGCGCCGCGCGACTTCATCACCTTCGAGTACTGCATGCTCGACGGCGTGAACGACAGCGTCGCGCAGGCCCGCGAGTTGCTGCGCCTGGTGGGCGAGCGTGGGCCGGTGGGTCGCGTGCCGTGCAAGATAAACCTGATCCCGTTCAACCCGTTCCCGGCTTCGGGGCTGGTGCGCTCGACGCCGACGCGGGTGCAGGCCTTTGCGCAGGTGCTGATCGACGGCGGGCTGGTCACGACGGTGCGCAGGACGCGGGGCGACGACATCGACGCGGCCTGCGGTCAGCTCGCCGGCGAGGTGCAGGACCGCACGCATGCCGACCAGCGCATGACGCGTGCGCCGATCGTCATTCATCCCGTCGGCGCGAATGCCAAGAGCAGCACAGGCGCGGCAAGCCAGCACAACGAGGCACGCTCGAGCGGTGCCAACACGGAGACGACACGATGAGCGGTGGCAGGCTTCAAGGGTTCGCTGCGGCGCGCATCGCGCTGCTGGCCGGCTTGGCACTGGCGATGACGCTGGCGTCGCCGGTGACGGCGCACGCGCAGCCGCGCCAGGACACTTCGCGCGGCGGCAACAACGCGGGTGACGACGAAACGCAGCGCCGCGCCCGCACGCGCCTCGAGCTGGCGTCGGCCTATTACGCCGAAGGGCGGCTGGACACGGCGCTCGAGGAGATCAAGCGCGCGCTTGCCTCGAGCCCGGACCTTCCGCAGGCGCTCAATCTGCGCGCCCTGATCTACAGCGCGCTCGGTGACGATCCGCAGGCTGAAGAGAGCTTCAAGCGCGCGCTCGGCGTGGCGTCGGCCGACGGCGACGTGTTGCACAACTATGGTTGGTTCCTGTGCCAGCGCAACCGCCACGCCGAAGCCGATGTGATGTTCCAGCGCACGCTGGCCCTGCAACAGTACCGCACGCCCAGCCGTACCTTGCTCGTGCAGGGCATCTGCGAGGCCCGCTCCGGCCGGCTCGAGCTGGCCGAGCAGACGCTCAAGCGCGCCTACGAGATCGATGCCGCCAACCCGGCCACGGCCATGAACCTGAGTGACGTGCTCTACCGCCGCGGCGAGCACGAGCGCGCGCGCTTCTACGTGCGCCGCGTCAACAACAACGCCGAGCTGCGCAACGCCGAATCGCTGTGGCTGGCAGCGCGCATCGAAAACCGGCTCGGCAACGCGCAGGGCGTGCGCGACCTGGGCAATCAGCTGCGCTCGAGTTATCCGCAGTCGCGCGAGGCGTCGGCGTTCGAGCGTGGGGGCTTCGATGAGTGAGACGTCACCGTCGCCCGCTGGCAGTGCCGGCGCCTTGCTGAAGGCCGCGCGCGAACAGCAGGGCTTGCACCTGGCGGTGCTGGCGGCGTCGCTGAAGGTGACGCCGCGCAAGCTCGAGTCGCTCGAGGCGGACCGCTACGACGAACTGCCCGATCTAGGCTTTGCTCGCGCCCTGGCCCTGAGCATGTGCCGCACGCTTCGCATCGACGCCGAGCCGGTGCTCGCACGGCTGCCGCGTCAGGGCGGCGAGGTGCTCGATCCGGCGATGCGCCGGCTCAACCAGCCCTTTCGCGACCGCTCGAGTGGCCACGATTCCGGGCAAGGTCCGGGTTTGCCGAGCCTGCCGTTGCTGGCCGCGATCTTTCTGTTAATCGCAGCGGTGGTGATTTATGTGCTGCCGGCGGGTTTCTGGTCGTCCCTCGGTCAGGGCGCTGCCGAGCCGTCGGCCAGCGCGCCAGGCAGCGGCTCGAGCCGGCCCGCATCGATCACGGGCGTGCTGGGGGCGGCCATGAGCGAGGCCGCAAACCTGCCCCGTGCGGCAGCGCCGGATGTGACCCAGGCGACCGCGCCCACCGCATCCACCACCACATCGCCGATCAGCGAGACCGCTGCGACGGATGTCACGGCTTCGCCGGTGATCGACACCGTCTTCCTGGTTCCCGGTGGCTCGTCCGCATCGGCGCCCCTGGCCGGCGGCATGTTGAGCTTTCGCGCCGCTTCGGAGTCATGGGTCGAGGTGCGCGACGGCAGCGGGCAGGTACTTTTCTCGCGCACCCTCGTGGCCGGCGAGGCGGCCGGCCTCGATGGATCGCTGCCAATGCGCCTGACCATCGGCAACGCGCAAGGCACGCAGGTGAGCTTCCGTGGCCAGCCGGTGCAGCTCGAGGTGACGCGCGACAACGTGGCCCGGTTGGAGCTGAAATGAACCCAGCAGTGCAAGGCGGCGAATTCGACGACGCGCAAGCGATCGCGGTGTCCGCGCCAGCCTTGCGCCGCACGCGCCAGGCGCGCGTGAGCTGGGGCGCGCGCGTGGTCACGATCGGTGGCGACGCGCCGGTGCGTGTGCAGTCGATGACCAATACCGACACGGTCGATGCGGTCGGCACTGCGATCCAGGTCAAGGCGCTCGCGATCGCCGGCTCGGAGCTCGTGCGCATCACCGTCAACACGCCCGAGGCGGCGCAGGCAGTGCCCTACATCCGCGAGCAGCTCGACCGCATGGGCATCGACGTGCCGCTGATTGGCGACTTTCACTACAACGGCCACCGCCTGCTCACCGACCACCCCGATTGCGCCGCGGCGCTCTCCAAGTACCGCATCAACCCCGGCAACGTCGGCAAGGGCGACAAGCGCGACCGCCAGTTCGCGCAGATGATCGAGGTGGCGATGCGCTTCGACAAGCCGGTGCGCATCGGCGTGAATTGGGGCAGCCTCGACCAGGAGCTGCTGGCCTCGCTGATGGACCGCAACGCCGAGCGCACGCATCCTTGGGACGCCAAGCAGGTCATGTACCAGGCGCTGATCGCCTCGGCGCTGCAGTCGGCCGCGTATGCGCGCGAGCTGGGCATGGATGCGAACCAGATCCTCATCAGTTGCAAGGTCAGCGGCGTGCAGGACCTGGTCAACGTCTACCGCGCGCTGGCGAGCCGCTGCGACTACCCGCTGCACCTGGGCCTGACCGAGGCCGGCATGGGCACCAAGGGCACGGTGGCGTCGACTGCGGCCCTGGCGATGCTCTTGCAAGAGGGCATCGGCGACACCATCCGCGTGAGCCTCACGCCGCAGCCCGGCGAGGCGCGCACGCAGGAGGTGGTGGTCGCGCTCGAAATCCTGCAGTCGCTCGGCCTGCGTGCCTTCAATCCGAGCGTCACGGCCTGCCCGGGTTGCGGGCGCACCACCAGCACCACCTTCCAGGAGTTGACCCAGCAGATCGACGACTTTTTGCGCGCGCAGATGCCGGTGTGGAAGCTCAGGTATCCGGGCGTAGAAAACCTCAAGCTCGCCATCATGGGCTGCATCGTCAACGGCCCCGGCGAAAGCAAGCACGCCGACATCGGCATCAGCCTGCCGGGCACCGGCGAAGCGCCGGCCGCGCCGGTGTACATCGACGGCAAGAAGGCGATGACATTGCGCGGCGCGACGATCGCCACCGAGTTCCAGACCGTGGTCGAGGACTACATCGAGCGGCGCTTCGGTGCCGCGCGGACGCCCGAGGCAATCGCAAACCTCGAGCGACATTGACGCGGTCGTCCGCGGCCGCGAACGCTGGCTTCCGAGGGGTAGGTAGCGCGAGCGGTAAGCGGCGCTGTCGCGCTGTTCCACTTCCCAGCGGTTCCTCCTTCCTGCAAAAACGAAATGCCCGAAGCCCTGCAAGCCGTTAAAGGCATGAACGACCTGCTGCCGCCCGAGTCGGCGCGCTGGGAATGGCTCGAGGACACCGTGCGCGCGGTAATGCGCCGCCACGGCTACGCCAACATCCGCACCCCGGTCGTCGAGCCGACCGTGCTGTTCGTGCGCGGCCTTGGCGAGGTGACCGACATCGTCGAGAAGGAGATGTACTCCTTCATCGATTCGATGAACGGCGACGCGCTGACCTTGCGCCCCGAAGGCACGGCCGGGGTGGTGCGCGCCGCGACCGAGCATTCGATGCTCTACGACGGCGGCAAGCGGCTCTACTACATCGGCGCGATGTTTCGCCACGAGCGCCCGCAAAAGGGACGCTACCGGCAGTTCCACCAGGTCGGTGTCGAGGTGCTCGGCTTTCCCGGCCCGGACGTCGACGCAGAGACCATCCTGCTGTGCCGCGCCTTGTGGCGCGCGCTCGGCCTGGGCGAGGCCGACGCGCGCTTGGAACTTAACAGCCTGGGCCAGCCCGAGGAGCGCCGCGCGCACCGCCAGGCGCTGGTGGCGCACTTCGAGCTTCACGCCGAGCAGCTTGATGACGACGCACGGCGTCGCTTGCACAGCAACCCGCTGCGCATCCTCGACAGCAAGAACCCGTCGATGCAGCCGCTGGTGGACGCCGCGCCGAAGCTGATGGACTTCCTGGGAGCGGCCTCGCTCGCGCACTTCGACGCGGTGCGCGTGGTGCTCGACGCCGCCGGTGTGCCCTACCGCATCAACCCGCGCCTCGTGCGTGGCATGGACTACTACAACCTGACGGTGTTCGAGTGGGTCACCGAGCGGCTTGGCGCGCCGCTGACGATCTGCGGCGGTGGCCGCTACGACACTTTGGTCGAACAGCTCGGTGGCAAGCCGGCGCCCGGCGTCGGCTGGGCCCTGGGTATGGAACGATTGCTGCTGCTGCTGACCGAGGTCGGCGCCGAGCCGCCGGCCGTGGTGCCCGATGCCTACGCGATCGTGCCGAGCGCGGCGGCCCTGCCGTGGGCGATGGTCGTCGTCGATGCGCTGCGCGCGGCGGGCATTGCGGTGGTGTTGCACGCCGCCGGCAAGGACGGGCCGAGCAGCATGAAATCGCAGTTCAAGAAGGCCGACGCAAGTGGCGCACGGCATGCGCTCGTGTTCGGTGCCGACGAGCTGGCGCTGGGCATGGTGGGCCTCAAGCCCCTCAGGGCCGTCGAGGGCGCGGTTGCTTCCCAGACCTTGCGTCCGCTCGCCGACGCCGCCAGCTGGGCGGCCGAGATGCTCCGTTCATAATCCGCGCTTCGTTCGCGCCCCCCGCAAAGCACACGCATGGCCACGCCTCTCAACCTCCAGGATCAAGAACAGCTCGACCAGCTCAAGCATTTCTGGAAGCAATACGGCAACCTGATCACTTGGCTGGTCATCCTCGCGCTCGCCGGATTCGCTGCCTTCAACGGCTGGCAGTGGCTCGAGCGCGACCGTTCGGTCAAGGCCGGTGCGCTTTACGACGAACTCGACAAAGCGGTGCAGGCCGGCGATGCCGACAAGACGGCGCGCGTCTTTGCCGACCTGAAAGAGCGCCACGGCTCGACCGCCTTCGCCGAGCAGGGCGGCATGCTGGCCGCCAAGCTGCAGTTTGAAAAGGGCCAGCTCGACGCCGCGCGTGCCAGCCTCGAATGGGTGGCGACCAACGCCACCGAAAAGCAGTACCAATGGCTGGCGAAATTGCGGCTGGCGGGCCTGCTGCTCGACCAGAAAAAATACGACGAGGCGCTGGCCGCGCTGGCCGCCTTGCCGAGCGACGCCGACAAGGCGTTCATGGCGCTCGCTGCCGACCGCCGTGGCGACATTTTGTTCGCCCAGGGCAAGGCCGACGAGGCCCGAGCCGCCTACCGTGCGGCCTACGATGCAATGGACGCGTCGCTCGACCTGCGGCGTCTCGTGGACGCCAAGCTCACGTCGTTAGGCGCCGCGCCCGACGAGCCCGCTGCGGGCGCGACTGCCCCGGCTGCTTCGGCTGCGCTCGCGGGAGCGTCGAAGTGAGCCGCGCCCTGCGTTGCTGGGCCGCCGCGTCGCTGGTGCTGGTGCTGGTGCTGGTGCTGGTGGCTTGTTCCAGCGGCCCCGAGAAACCCAAACCCACACCGCTCGAGAATCTCACGCCGAAAGTGGCCGGGCGCCAGGTCTGGCGCCACGACCTGGGCACGGTGAGGTTTCCCTTGCGCATGGCCGCCACGGCCGACGCGGTGGTGCTCGCCAGTTCCGACGGCGGCGTGTTCGCGCTGGCGGCCGAGGGTGGGCGCGAGTTGTGGCGCGGCGACGCGAACGGCAAGCTCAGTGCCGGCGTCGGCAGTGACGGCCGCTACGCCAGCGTGGTGACCACCGACAACGAACTGGTCGTGCTCGACGCCGGCAAGCCACTGTGGCGTGCGCGCCTGCCCACGCGAGTGGTGACGCCGCCGCTGGTAGCAGGCGAGCGCGTGTTCGTGCTCGGCGTCGACCGCAGCGTGCAGGCCTTCGATGTGCTCGACGGCCGCAAGCTCTGGGTCCAGCAGCGCGCGGGCGATCCACTCACGCTGCTGCAGCCGGGCGTGTTGCTGCCCTACAAGGACACGCTGGTGGTGGGGCACGGCGCGCGCCTGGCCGGGCTCGACCCCCTGCGCGGCACGCTGCGCTGGGAGGCCACGGTCGCTTCGCCGCGCGGCACCAATGAAGTCGAACGCCTGGCCGACTTGGTCGGCCCCGCAGTGCGCGTGGGCGAGACGATCTGTGCGCGCGGTTTCCAGGTGGCGGTCGGTTGCGTCAATGCCGAGCGCGGCGTGGCGACTTGGGCCAAGAATGTCGGCGGCACGACCGGCGTGGCGGCCGACGAGCAGTTCGTTTACGGCGCCGATGCCAGTGACCGCATCTCCGCCTGGAAGCGCGTCGGCGGCGATGTCGCCTGGACGTCCGAGCGCTTGCTGTACCGCAACTTGAGCGCACCGCTGGTGGCGGGCCGCGCGCTGGTGTTCGGTGATTTCGAAGGACAGGTTCATTTCATCGACCCTGAAAACGGGCAGGCGCTGTTGCGCCTGCCGACCGATGGCAAGGCCATCATCGGCGCGCCGGTCAAGGCGGGCGACACGATCGTGGTGCTGACGCAAGCGGGCGGTGTCTTCGCGTTCCGACCGCAACCATGAAGCCGGTGTTGGCGCTCGTCGGGCGCCCCAATGTCGGCAAGTCGACATTGTTCAACCGGCTCACCAAGAGCCGCGACGCGATCGTCGCCGACTTCGCCGGCCTCACGCGTGACCGTCATTACGGCGACGGGCGCTTGGGCGAGCGCGAATTCATCTGCATCGACACCGGCGGCTTCGAGCCCACGGCCGAGAGCGGCATCTACATGGAGATGGCCAAGCAGACCCGCCAGGCGGTCGCCGAGGCCGATGCGGTGATCTTCGTGGTCGACGTGCGGGCCGGCGTCTCCTCGCAAGACCACGACATCGCGCGTTACCTGCGCACTGCGGGCAAGAAGTTGGTGCTGGCGGCCAACAAGGCCGAGGGCATGCTCGAAGGCATTCAGCTCGCCGAGTTCTACGAGCTGGGCGTGGGCGAGCCGCTGGCCGTGTCGGCGGCGCATGGCCAAGGCATTCGCAGCTTGCTGGAAGCCGCACTCGAGGACTTCGTCTTCGACGAGCCGCCCGAGGGCGCGCTCGACGATCCCGACCGCCCGATCCGCCTGGCCGTCGCCGGCCGGCCCAATGTCGGCAAGTCGACCCTCATCAACACCTGGCTCGGCGAGGAGCGGCTGGTGGCCTTCGACCAGCCCGGCACCACACGCGACGCGATCAGCGTGCCCTTCGAGCGCGGCGGCCAGAAATTCGAGCTGATCGACACCGCCGGCCTGCGCCGCAAGGGCAGGGTGTTCGAGGCGATCGAGAAGTTCTCGGTGGTCAAGACGCTGCAGGCCATCGCGGACGCCAACGTCGTGCTGCTGCTGCTCGACGCGACGCAGGGTGTGACCGACCAGGACGCGCACATCGCCGGCTATATCCTCGATTCCGGCCGCGCCGTGGTGTTGGCGGTCAACAAGTGGGACGCGGTCGACAGCTACCAGCGCGAGATGCTGCAACGCTCGATCGAGCAGCGCCTGGCGTTCTTGAAGTTCGCGCCGGTGCTCCACATGTCGGCCCTCAAGCGCCAGGGCCTGGGGCCCGTGTGGAAGTCGATCGCCGACGCCTGGGTTTCGGCCACGAAGAAGCTGCCGACGCCGATCCTCACGAGATTGCTCCTCGAAGCGGTGCAGTTCCAGCAGCCCAAGCGAGCCGGCGCGTTCCGACCCAAGCTGCGCTATGCCCACCAGGGCGGACAAAATCCGCCAATCATCGTGATCCACGGCAATTCACTCGAGCACGTGACCGATTCCTACAAGCGTTTTCTCGAGGGGCGCTTTCGCACCCACTTCCAGCTCAGCGGGACCCCGCTGCGCATTGAAATGAAATCGTCGCGCAACCCGTTCGCCAAGAACGACTCCTGAGAGCCCGTGAACGTTTCAATTTTGCAGATGGATTCGACGCATCGAGGCTTGCGCGCTTTGCGGGAGGAAGCGACGACTCGATTCGACAGGGAATTCGTCTGTCGAGGTGGCTTTGCGTTGATGGAGGGCTTTATGGGCCGCAAAGGCGGGCCGCGTCAGCCTATTTCCGGCGTCTTCAGGCCGCGAACGCGAAGCTCAAAGCCATCATTCGCTTCAGGTTGTGGGCAAGCGCGTGCCACAGCAACACGGCGCGCGCCTTGATCAGTCCGCGCACGTTGAAGCGCTGCAAACCGCGGTTGCGCAAATGCGCGTTGGTGCACTCGATGCTGGCCGCTCGCTCCTTGTAGATCAGTTTTGCCGCATCGGTGCCCATGCGCTCGCGCCACTGGCTCAGCGCCTGGCTGTCGCCGGGCAGCGGCGCATACCGATCACGCTGCTTGTCCTTGGGCGCGATCACACCGGTGCGAATACTTTGGTGGCCCGCGACTCGAGCTGTTCGATGTGCCCGTGCTTGGCAAAGCCCCCATCGGCCAGCCACTCATCTGGTACCCGTGCGTAGCGCTCCTGGTGCTGCTCATGCATGGGCAGCATCTGGTTCATGTCGCTGCCCGAGTTGATGAGGTCCACGCCCGTAACGATCATCGTGCCGGTGTCCACCGCGAGTTGCGCATTGAACGCCGGGCGCAAGCCACCATCGGCCATCTTCATCACGCGCGCCTCATGATCGGTGCTGCTCGCACGCGGCTCCTTGGGCTTCTTGGCTTGCTTGGCCTCTTTGGGTTGTTTCTCGGCGGTTTGCTCGCCCACCGGTTGACTGTCCGGGACCGGCTCGGTTCGAGCCGTCTCGTCTCGCGCCGGGTCGGCCTGGGGGCTGTCGGCTTGGCGCTTCTTGCCCTTGCCCGACATGCTCTTGTCGATCTCGTCCATCGCCTCGAGGGCGCACGCAATGCGTTGTTCGCGTTCGGTCGCAGCACGCTGGCGCGCCGCACGCACGCGGCGGGTGCCTGCACCCGGGTCGTCGGCCACTTCCTGCTTGAGCGCTTGAACTTGGGCCTGTGCGTCTTGCATCGGTTGCCCCAAGGTCTCGCGGCGCCTGAAGCTGGCCGCACCTGCATGGGCACGCACGCGCATGCCGTCGTGGGCCACCCGGTTCATGCTGACCAGGCCTTGGGACAGCAGGGCTGCCACGTTGCGGGTGAGTTGACCGTCCAGCCACTGCGCGTGCCCGACCCGGAAGTCGCCCAGCGTGTGGTGGTTCACACCCACACCGCCGCACAGCCAGCGGTAGGCATCGTCGCTCTCGCACAGCCGGTCGAGTTCGCGTGCCGAACCCACACCGTCCAGCGTCGCGTACAGCCCTAGGCTCATCAGAATGGCGGGGTCAATGGGCGCGCGCCCGACACTGCCTTGGACGGCACGGATCTGCGCGTACAGGGCTTGAAGATCAAGCGCCTGCACGAAGGCCCAGACGGCACGGGCTTGGTGCTCGGCGGGCAACGCCGAGTCAAGGTCACAGGCGCGCAGCTCGACTTGGTTGCGCACCGCGCTTTGCACGCGCGGCGTACCTTTGGGCGTGCTGCGCTTCAGCGCAGCGGTGCTATCCGCAGGAACAGCCAAGCCCTCGAACAGTGCGCCTGTGTGCCCATTCGGGCTCGGTTCGGTCGTGATGCTGCTCATGCGAAAACACATGCAGCATTCGTGCCGTCAAATGTTCACAGACTCTGAGAT
>NZ_JANMWL010000241.1:0-1549 GCF_031393925.1 Methylibium sp.
GCCGCGCGCCGTCGCGTGATGGGCGACGAGCACCCCGACACGCTGATCTCGATGAACAACCTGGCCGGCACGCTCCAGTCCCAGGGTGATCTGGCGGGCGCCCGTGCGCTTCAGGAACAAGTGCTCGCCGTGCGCCGTCGCGTGCTGGGCGAGGAGCACCCCGACACTTTGAACTCGATGAACAACCTGGCCATCATGCAGTGGCACTGTAACGAACGCAGCGAGGCCCTCGCACTGATGGGCCAAACCGTTGACACCTCAATGGCCAGGCTCGGCGCCGATCATCCAGCCACTCGCGCGAGGATGAACACCCTCGCCCAGATGCGCGCCGCCGTCGATGATTCCCCTGACCCAGCCATCCCCACCCCATGACTCCCCACGCCTTCATCGCCATGCCCTTCGGCGCCAAGCCCGGTGCCGACGGCCAGCTCATCGACTTCAACCGCATCTACGCCGAACTGCTCAAGCCCGCGCTTGAAGCGGCCGGCTGCGAAGTCTTCCGCGCCGACGATGAGCAGCGCGCCGGCGACATTCGCACCGACATGTTCCAGGAACTGCTGGTCGCCGACCTGGTGCTGGCCGACCTGACGCTGGACAACCCCAACGTCTGGTACGAGCTCGGCGTGCGCCATGCCTTGCGCGCGCGCGGCGTGATCCTGGTGCAGGGGCCGCGGCCTACGAATCCATTCGACATCTACACCGACCGCAAGCTGCGCTACCGGCTGAAAGACGGCGCGCCCGACCCGGCCTTCGTCGAAGCCGACCGCGCCATGCTGACCGCGATGGCGCGCGCCACACTTGACGCCGCGGCGCAGCGCAAGGTCAGCCCGGTCTACACCTTGCTGCCGCACCTGCGTGAGCCGCAATGGCGCCAACTGCTGCTCAAGGACGACAACGAATTCGGCGCCGCCTACGAACAATGGCATGGGCGCATGGAAGTGGCGCGGGCCAAGTGCCGCGCCGGCGACATCCTCGTGCTGGCCGGCGAAACGCCGACGCAGGCGCTGTGGCTGGAGGCCAAGCGCGACGCCGGCAACAGCCTGCTGAAACTGCGCCATTTCGCGTTCGCGCTTGAGCAGTTCGACGACGCGCTGCACGCCGACCCCGGCGACGGCGTCAGCCGCTGCAATCGCATCGTCTGCCTGGGCCGCCTAGGACGTCATGAAGAAGCCCACGAGGCCGCGCGCCAGTTAGCCGAGGATCGGCCAACCGACCCCGAGGCCTGGTCTCTGGCCGGGCGGGTCGAGAAAGACCGCTGGATGTCACGCTGGCGCAGCGAAGCCGCCACACCGGCGCAGTTGCGCGAGGCTGCGGGCTACGAGCTGGCCAGCTTGGAGGAAGCCATCACGCCCTACCACCAGGCTTTCATTGCCGACCCGTCGCACCACTACGCGGGAATCAATTCATTGACGCTGCAACTGCTGCTCAAGCACCTGGGCGGCGAGGTGCCGCAAACCGTTCTTGACAATCTGACGGGCGGCGTGCTGTGGGCGGCGCTGTCGGCGGCCAAGCGCGACCCGAAAGACTACTGGGCCAAGGCCAGCTTCGC
>NZ_JANMWL010000265.1:0-5205 GCF_031393925.1 Methylibium sp.
TACTCGCATGTGATGCACCTGGTGAGCAACGTCGAGGGCGTGTTGCGGCCCGAGGTCGACCAGCTCGACGTGCTGCGCGCCACCTTCCCGGCCGGCACGCTCAGCGGCGCGCCCAAGGTGCGGGCGATGGAGATCATCGACGAGCTCGAGCCGGTGCAGCGCGGCATCTACGGCGGCGCCTGCGGCTACCTGAGCTTTGCCGGCGACATGGACCTGGCCATCGCCATCCGCACCGGCATCATCAAGGACGAGACCCTGTACGTGCAGGCCGCGGCCGGCATCGTTGCCGACTCGGTGCCGGAGTTGGAATGGCAGGAAACCGAGGCCAAGGCACGGGCCCTGCTGCGCGCCGCGGAGCTGGTCGAGGAGGGCTTCTGACAATGACCACCCACACGCTCGTCTCATGAACCACAAGATCGGCCGCAACGACCCCTGCCCCTGCGGCAGCGGCAAGAAATACAAGCAGTGCTGCGGCAAGCCCGAGGCGCCGACGATGCCATCGGCTGAGTCGCACGACGGCGCGGTCGAGCGCGCGGTTGCCTGGCTGGCGCTGCACCATCGGAAGGCCTTTGTCACCGCGCTGGAAGAGGGGATCGACGCCGCGGCCTTCTGCTGCTTCGACGACGACGATGAAGCCGCGGCGGTCGAGGCCATGCGCGGCATCGACGACGCGCTGTGGCAGCAAGTCCAGCTCAACCTGACCGAGTGGTTGCTGGCCGAGGGGGACATCAAGGTCAAGGGTGAGCAACAGCGCGTGGCCGAGCTGTTGCTTGGGGCCAGCGGGCCCCTGCTGTCGGTGGGCCAGCGTGCCTGGTTGGAGCAACTCGCACAGCGGCCACTGCGGCTGTACGACGTCACCGACGTCGTGCCCGGCGCCGGCATCACGCTGTGCGACGCGCTCGACCCCTTGCAGGCGCCGATCGCCGTCACAGAGCGCGAGGGCAGCCGGTCGATGCGGCCGGGCATGCAGATCGGCGCGCGTGTGATGGCGGTGGCCGGCGGGCACCAGCTCTCGGGCGCGGTCTACCCGTTCTCGATGCTGAGCGGGCGCGCCATGCAAGACCAGTTGCGTGTGTTCCTGGAGCAGCCGAGCAAGCACGAGGAAGACAACGTCTTGATGATCGGCCTGTTGATCATCAAGGGCTGGCTGGCGCAGTACCTGCGGCCGGCACCCCTGCCGAGCTTCGTGCACAGCCACACGGGTGAGCCCCTGCTGTTCACGACCGACCACTACGCGGTGCAGGACGGGTCAGCGCTCGACGCCGTGTTGGCGGCGCAGCCCGACGTCCACGGCGACCGCGTTGCCGGTTGGGATCGCCTGATCGAATGCGACGACGGGCAGACGCGTTCGCTGGCGACGGTCGTCGCTGAGCCAGGGGGTCGGCGAGTGTCGTTGCAGTACAAGACGGCGGGCCTGGCGGAACAGGGGCGCCCCTGGTTCGAGGCACTGGCCGGCGACACGGTGAAATTCCTGCTGCGCGAAGTGTCCGACCCGAAGGGTTTGCTGTCGGGCGCGGGCGCTTCGAAGAAGTCGGGTGCCCATGGTGCGGGCAACGCCCCGGGCTTGCCTGCGGGCCTGGACCCGGAGGCGCTGGCGGACGCCATCGCCGGTGTCATCAAGCGCAGCTATGCGCATTGGGCCGACGATCCGATCCCGGCCCTGAACGGCCAGACGCCGCGCCAGGCCATCGCCAGCGAGGCCGGGCTGGAGCGCGTCAAGGGCTTGCTGCGCAGCTACGAGGATGGCGAGGCGCAACAGGCGGGCCAGCAAGGGCGGCGCGAAATTTCGTACCAGTTTCTCTGGGACGATTTGGGTCTGGTGCGATAGCGCGCAGGTAGGTCGGCCAAGCCCGCGCCGGGCCGCCCCAAGCGGTCGGTTCCCCCTTGGGGGGACGACGCCAAAGGCGTCTTGGGGGCCGGTTGAGTGCGTCGCATCACCGCAACCAGGGCTCGAACGCCTTGGCCAGTTGCTGCAGCACAGCGGTGTCGGGCAGGGGCAGGCGCACGCTGGCCTGGCCCGTGATCGGATCGCGTTCGATCGTGATGGGGGCGGCGCCAGCGTTTGCGTCGCCCTTTGCGCCGCCAGCCGTTCGCGCTGTCGCCAGCCCCTGCAACAGCGCGGCTCCGGCTTCGAGGATCGCGGCCCAGGGATCGGCCGGCTCGGCGCGCGGGGCTGCATCTTCGGCGAGGGGCTCCGTCGATGGACCCGGTTGCGCCGTGGCGGCGCCTTGCGCAGACCCCCCGACTGCATCGCCCGCCTGCGACAGATCGACGGTGGCGGACGCTGCGCCGCCCGCGCTGGGTGCCACGGGCGGCTCCGCCACAGGGTCCGCATCGGCCTCGCCCATCGCGCCGGCCACCTGCTCCACGCTCTTCATGAATTGCGACAAGCGCGTGCCCTGCAGGAACACGTCGCGCTCGCCGCCATCGAGCACGCCCGCGAACAGCGACTTCTTGAACGCCAGCACCGAGAGCATGCCCTCCTCGATGCTGCCCTGGCCGACGAAGTTGACCACCTGCACGCCGCGCGACTGGCCCATGCGGTGCACGCGGCCGATGCGCTGCTCCAGCACCGCCGGGTTCCAGGGCATATCCATGTTGACCACCACGGCCGCTGCATGCTGCAGGTTCAGGCCCACCCCGCCGGCGTCGGTGGACAGGAACAACCGGCACTTCGGATCGTTGTGGAATTGCTCGACCAGTGCGCCGCGCTTGTCGCCGGGCACGCTGCCGCTGAACAGCACATGGCCCCAGGCACGCTGGTCTCTACCGTCACCCAAACGGCGCCTGATCAGCTCGTGTGTGCCGAGCCACTGGCTGAAGACGACGGCCTTGGCGCCCGGGTCTTCGAGCAGCTCGTCGAGCACGGTCATCAGCTCGTCCACCTTGTGGCCGTGGTCGGTCTCGTGGTCGAGCAGGAAGGTGCTGTTGCAGGCCATGCGCATGTTTTGCAACGCGCATTGCAGACGGCGCTGGTCGGTGTCAGAGAGGTAGCCGGTCTTGCGCCAGCGCAACACGATGCGCGTGACGATGCCGCCGTTCTCGTCGTGGTGCGCGCGCTGCTGCGGCGTCAGCGGCACGAAGATGCGCTGGTCCACCCGCTCGGGCAACTGCGTCAGCACTTCGGCTTTGCGCCGGCGCAGCATCACCGGTGCCAGGGTCTGGCCGATGCGGTCGAGCGCGCGGTAGCCGATCACGCGGCCGGCCTCGTCGCGCAATTGGTGCTCATCCAGCAGCTTCCAGGTCGGCCCGAGCCGGTGCTGGTCGACGAACTGCACGATCGAGATCAGCTCCTCCAGCCGGTTCTCCAGCGGTGTGCCGGTCAGCACCAGGGCATAGGGGCTCGTGATGCGTTTGAGTGCGCGTGCGGCGATGGTGTTCCAGTTCTTGATGCGCTGGGCCTCGTCGGCGATGACCAGATCGGGCGCCCAGGCGGCGATCAGGTCAGCGTCGCGCGCCAGCGTTTCGTAGTGGGTGATCTTGCAGAAGACGTCATCGCGGTATTGCCCTTGCCGCTGTGCGCGCAGGCCGTGGATCACTTGCGCGTCACGCTCAGAGAAGCGCGCAAATTCGTTCTTCCATTGATGCTTGAGCGATGTGGGGCACACCACCAGGACACGCCGCACGCCGAAGTGGCGCGCGAAGAGTTCGGCCGCCGCCACCGCCTGGATCGTCTTGCCCAGGCCCATCTCGTCGCCGATCAGCGCCCGGCCGGCACGCGCGGCGAACAGCGCGCCCTCGGCCTGGTAGGGGTAGAGCCTGACCTTCAGCAGCTTGGCCAGTGCCTTGTCCTTCACGCCTTTCGGGTAGGCCTCGGCCAGCGCCGCGTGACGGCGCTCGCCATCGCGGATCTGGGCGATGAACTGCCAGACATCGTCGTGGCAGCGCAACTCGTGGCCGCTGTCCTGCGCCATGCGCATCAAGGCATCGAGGCCATCGATGCGATCCCGGGGCAATGCCCAGCCGGCTGCCGCGTCGAAGCATTGCCCGGCGCGTGCCAGCAGCGCTGGCGGGCAGGCCGTGCCGGCACGCAAACGCACCTGGCGCAGGCCCGCATAGTCGAACCAGATTTCGCTGTACTCCGGCTCGATGCCACGGGCCAGCGCCGCCTTGCCGCCGCGCCTGGACTCGAGCTTGGCCAGCGTGAACTCGATGTGCTTGCAGGTGCCCAGGTCGTTGGTCGCGAAGTCCAGGCAGGTGCAGAAATTCTGGCCCAGCGCACTGCCGCGGATCGCCACGCGGTAGCGGCCGCCGCTGGCCGGGTTGTGGACCCGGAATTCCGAGAACACCGGGTCGGTGCCGAGGTTTTCCAGCTCGAAGTGCTGCTCGCGGCCGAACTGGCGCCGCAACGCGGCCTGCCAGTCGACGACAGCCAGCTCCGGCGGGCGGCGCGTGCGCGACAGGCGCGGCTCAGCGGCCGGGGCTGCGTGCGCCCGGCGGGTCTTCGACACGGGTTGGCGAACGGTACGCGTGGGCATGGCGGGTGCACGGTGAATGTGGCGGGAGCGTCGATTCTCGCTGGCCCGTACCCCGTGCGCGGGCGCGACGCCGCAGCCGCGCTGTCTGCAGCCGCAGCGACGACGGCTCGCGATCACCACGCGATACCCTACGCCCATGCTCGAAGACCTCAAGAAGACCCTCTGGGCCACGGCCGACAAGCTGCGCGCCAACATGGACGCCGCGGAGTACAAGCACCTGGTGCTCGGCCTCATCTTCGTCAAGTACATCTCCGACACCTTCAGTGCCAAGCGCGCCGAGCTGACACGGCGTTTCGCTGACTCGGCCGACGAATATTTCATTGCCGGCAGCACGCCCGAGTTGCTGGCCGATGTTGTCAATGCGGAACTGGAAGACCGCGACTACTACCGCGAGGTCAATGTTTTCTGGGTCCCCGAGGCCGCGCGCTGGGAAGCGCTGCGCGCCGCCGCCAAGCAGCCCGACATCGGCAAGCGCATCGACAACGCGCTGTCGCTGATCGAGGCCGAGAACCCCAAGCTCAAGGGCATCTTGGACAAGCGCTTCGCGCGCGTCCAACTGCCCGACGGCAAGCTGGGCGAACTGGTCGACCTGGTGTCCACCATCGGCTTCGGCGCCACGGCCAGCGAGGCGCGCGACGTGCTGGGCCAGGTCTATGAATACTTCCTGGGCATGTTCGCCAGTGCCGAGGGCAAGCGCGGCGGCCAGTTCTACACCCCGCGCAGCATC
>NZ_JANMWL010000313.1:0-2394 GCF_031393925.1 Methylibium sp.
CGGCAGCGCCGCGGTCGATGCGGCGCGCTCGGCCGGCGCCGAGCAGCACGCCGGCCCGGAGTTCGCCACCGCGCGGCAAAAACTGGAAAACGCGCGCACGCAAGTCGGTTTCGGCGACAACGTGCAGGCGCGCTGGCTCGCCGAAGAAGCCGAGGTCGATGCACAGGTGGCGCTCTCGCGCGCGGCGGCGCAGCGGTCTCAGCTCGCCGCGGCCGAGGTCGAGGCGGGACTGCGCGCCCTGCGTGAAGCACTGGGTCGTGGCGAGCCTGATCAGCGAAATGCCATGCCGCAGCCGGTGATGCCGCCTCGCGTGGGGTCGGAGCAGGCGCGATGAGACTTTCATCGATGCTCGCTCGCGACCCAGAAGCACATTCGCGCGCCCTCATGACGGCGGTCGTGATGCCCATGGTGCCCATCATGCCCATGGCCATGCCCGTCGTGCCCGTGGTACCCGCGGTGAAGTCGATGTCGTTCGGTGCCGGCCTGCTCTTGGCCTGCGGCGCCACCTTGCTGGTCGCCGCGTGCCAGACCGCCCCGCCCCGCAACACTGCGCTCGACACCGCGCGCCGGGCGCTGGCCGGCGCAAAGGCCGACCCCGAGGTGGCGAGCGGCGCGAGCATCGAATTGCGCCGCGCCGAGTCGGAGTTCGCCCGCGCCGAGCGCGCCTGGGAAGAGCGCCGCGACGAGGCCGAGACGCGGCACCTGGCCTACCTTGCGCGCCAGCGCGCCGCGATCGCCACCCACACCGGCTTGCAGCGGACGGCCGACTCCAGGCTGCGGCAGGCCGGCACCGAGCGTGCGCGTCTCAGCGCCGATGCCGTGCGCGGCCGCGCGAGCGAGGTCGCGCGGCCGGTGGCGCTGCCGCCGGCCACCGCGGCGTCGACGGCCGCGCCGGTGATATTGACCCCGGCACCGACACCGGCGCCGGTCCTGCAGGCGCAAGCGCAGCCATCGGCATCTGCATCCGCATCGCCATCGCCACCGGTTCCTGCATCGGCACCGGCATTGCCGTCATCGCCATCCCAAACGCAGACTCCTGCCCAACCAGCGACCGCCGCACCGCCTGCGGCCAACGGCCGCGGCGGGCAGTTCATCGCGCCGACCCCGCAAGGGGCCGCGGCGACGGGCACACCGGCCGACACGCCACGCACGTCGCAGTTCATTGCGCCCGCGCCCGCCCCGGCGCGCTCGGTGCAGCCCGCGCCCGCGCAGCGCGACCGCGACGAAGCGCTGCAGCGGCAGCTGGCGCAGATCGACGCCCGCGACACCGCACGCGGCATGGTCGTTACCTTGCCCGACGTGCTGTTCGACCTGGGTGGCTCGCGCCTGAAGCCGGGCGGTCGCCGCACCCTCGAGCAGTTGGTGGGCGTGATGCAGCGCTTCCCGGAGCGGCGCGTACTGCTCGAGGGCTTTACCGACAACATCGGCCCGCAGTTCATCAACTACGACCTGTCTCAACGCCGCGCCGAGGCCCTGCGCACCGCCTTGCTGGCCGTCGGCGGCGACGCCCGGCGCATCGACATCAGCGCACAGGGCCCGTTCTTCCCGGTGGCGAGCAACAGCACCTCGAGCGGGCGCGCGCAGAACCGCCGCGTCGAGGTGATCTTCTCCGACGAAAACGGGCGCTTCCCGCCGCGCTGAGGCCAGGCCACTGCGCGCGCAGCCCCGCCGCCCATGGAGCCGCCGGTCGCACCGGCCGTTTCAACGCCCGGCGGCGCCGATCTCGGCGATGACGACGTCGAGGAACTGCGCCGGCACGATGGGCTTGAACTCGACGCGGGCGAAACCAGCGGCCAGCGCCTGAGCGCGGTGTGCGTCGTCGCTGTAGGCGGTGACGGCAATCGCCCTCGGCGCGAGTGGCCGCTCGCGCAGGCGGCGCATGAATGCCAGGCCGTCCATGCCGGGCAGGCCGAGGTCGCTGATGACCAGGTCGAACACGCCGTTCTCGGCCGCGGCGAGCGCCTGCTCGGGCTGGTCGAAGGCGCGCACGACGGCGCCCTGCTGACGCAGCAGCAGGCTCATCAGCTCCAGCGAGTCGGCCTCGTCCTCGAGCACCAGGATGCGCCGCCAGGCCAGCGGCAGCGAGCCCTCGTGTGGCGACGCGCTGCCGGCGTGGCCGGCGGCGTCGAGCGGTCCGCGCGCGTCGCGGGCGTCGACTGGCGGCGCCGTGGCGTCGGCCGGGTCGCGCTCCGCCGCGCGGGTGCCGCCCGGTGGCGCGTCAGCGGCCGAAACGGCGGGCGGCGGCGCACCCTGCGGCATGTCGAGCAGCGGCAGCTCGACCAGCGCGCGCGTGCCCCGCCCCGGGCCGTCGCTGGTGACACTGACCTTGCCGCCGTGCAGCAGTGCCAGGCCCTGCGCGATCGCCAGGCCGATGCCCAGGCCGCCGTGCGGGCG